>NZ_CP136962.1:334931-669862 GCF_002863305.2 Neisseria perflava | reverse complement strand
GCCGCACCATAAATCACACGCCCGACCCGCGCCTGTATCAAGGCAGATGCGCACATGGAGCAAGGCTCTAAGGTAATGTACACGTCGCAGTCTTCCAAACGGTAGTTTTGCAAGGTCTTACCTGCGGCGGCAAGCGCGTTGATTTCGGCATGATGGCTGACATTGTGGTCGCCAATGCAGGTATTGTGTGTCGCTGCGATTGCCTCGCCTTGATATACGATGACCGCGCCAACCGGCACTTCGCCCAATACCGCCGATTGTTTGGCCTGTTCTATCGCCAACCGCATAAAGGTTTCCATATCGCTTTGCGAAGGGAAAACGGCAACAGGCGGATGTTTTTTCAAATCCTCGCACAGCTCCGTCTTTCTCTCCTCGGAAATACGCCGGGCATCCACACCTGAAACCAACGCAGCCAGTTGCCATAAGGTGCTTTTGGTTACGGTCAAACCCGACGCTTTCAGCAATAGAAATGCGTGGACTGCGCCGATTTCCTGTAAATCTTCCAGCGTACAAATACCCAATTCTTTTAGCGCGGTCAATGCTTTAGGGGCAAGTGGTGGCGTAGTCAGCATGGATTATTCCTGAAAATGCTGACGCGCCAAGGCTAAGGCCGTTTGAACATAATCGCTGTCTGCGTAAGGATCTAACGTGTGCGCCAAAGGAATTTTCCGCAACCAGGTCAACTGGCGTTTGGCAAGCTGGCGCGTGGCGATAATGCCTTTTTCGACAAAGGTGTCATAATCGGTTTCGCCTTCGAGATAATCCCAAGCCTGACGGTAGCCCACGCAGCGCATAGACGGCATATCGGCATGCAGTTGCGGATAATCGCGGCGTAAGGCGTGTATTTCATCTAGGAAACCGTGCTCCAGCATACTTAAAAAGCGTTTTTCGATTTGCTGGTGTAACAAATGGCGGTCTTCGGGGATAAGGGCAACCGTGCATAAATCCAATAAAGACGCAGCCTGCTTCTGCTCTGTGAAATGTTCGCTCAAAGGCTTGCCGGTCAGAAGATAGACTTCCAAAGCCCGCTCAATACGCTGGCTGTCATTGGCTTTCAGACGGCCTGCCGTAATCGGGTCAACTTCCTGCAAACGGCGATACAGGCCTGCCAAACCGTGTTCTTTTTTTTCCGCCTGAAGCTGTGCGCGCACCGCCGCATCCGCGCCGGGCAAATCGTTCAAACCTTCCGTCAGCGCATGGAAATACATCATCGTGCCGCCGACAATCAGCGGATAGCGACCGCGCGCATGTATTTCGTTCACCAAGCGCACGCAGTCGCCGACAAAATCCGCCGCGCTGTAACTTTCCAGCGGCGAGATAATATCAATCAAATGATGCGGTACGGCAACAAGCTCTTCGGCAGTCGGCTTGGCCGTACCGATGTCCATGCCGCAATACACCAGCGCGGAATCCAAACTGATGATTTCTACCGGCAACGATCGGGCAATATTTAAGGCCAGTGCGGTTTTACCGCCGGCGGTCGGGCCGAGTACGGCGAAGGCTTTGGGCGCGTTCATAAGAAAACGGAAAAATTAAAAATGCGATTATAGCAAACCCGGGCAAACCATATTTCAGGCCGTCTGAAACATTTGCTCTACATTATCAAAAGCGTTACACTTGCTGCGCCGTTTCAGACGGCCTTTTATATTGATTTCAAACCTGCTGCTGCCGTCATTGCGCCGGCGGTCAAGCCGTCAGCGACACTGCGTCGCTGTAAACACGAAAGAACACACTATGACCGTATCTCCCGTAGCCTTGCGCCGTCAAACCGAGCGCAAGCCGCATCCGACTGCGCGTTATTGGAAAAAATGCGATGTTGAGGCTTTGTTCGGACTGCCTTTCCTCGACCTCGTTTTCCAAGCTGCCGAAATCCACCGCCAAAACTTCAACCCGCGCGAAATCCAACTCTCCACCCTGCTCTCCATCAAAACCGGCGGTTGTCCCGAAGACTGCGCCTACTGCCCGCAATCGGCACACCACAACACCAATCTGGGCAAAGAGCAGATGATGGATGTGGACGAAATCGTTGAAAAAGCCAAAATTGCCCAATCGCGCGGTGCCAGCCGTTTCTGCATGGGCGCGGCATGGCGCGGCCCCAAACCCAAAGACGTAGCTGTCGTTTCCGAAATCATCAGCGCGGTGAAAGGCTTGGGCATGGAAGTGTGCGGCACCTTCGGCATGCTTGAAGACGGCATGGCTGAAGACTTCAAAAAAGCCGGTTTGGACTACTACAACCACAACCTCGACACCGACCCCGAACGCTACAACGACATCATCCACACCCGCAAACACGAAGACCGCATGGATACTTTGGGCAAAGTCCGCAACGCCGGTTTAAAAGTCTGCTGCGGCGGCATCGTCGGCATGAACGAAACCCGCGCCGAACGCGCAGGCCTGATTGCCAGCCTTGCCAACCTCGACCCTCAGCCCGAAAGCGTGCCGATCAACCAGTTGGTTAAAGTAGAAGGCACGCCGCTGGCCGATGCCGAAGATTTGGACTGGACGGAATTTGTCCGCACCATCGCCGTCGCGCGCATTACCATGCCGCACAGCTACGTCCGCCTGTCCGCAGGCCGCAGCAATATGCCGGAATCCATGCAGGCCATGTGTTTCATGGCTGGCGCAAACTCGATTTTCTACGGCGACAAGCTGCTGACTACGGGCAATCCGGACGAAGACGGCGACCGCCTGCTGATGGAAAAATTGAATTTGTATCCGCTGCGTTTTGAATTGGAAGAAGAATACAAAGCCGCTCAGGAAACGCCTAAAATCAAAGTTGATTATTAACCGCCATCATAAAAGGCCATCTGAAACTTTTTCAGACGGCCTTTTATCGTTATTCAACATTAAAACTTTCAATCTTCCTTATCCATTTTTCCTTTTCCGCCTCGCTCAAAAACGAAGCGCGGAACGAATTGGCGCACAAGGTTTTGATTTCTTCCGCACTCAAATCCAAAGCCTCGACAAGCGCTTCAAAATTGCGGTTCATATAGCCGCCGAAATATGCCGGATCATCAGAATTGACGGTTACCAACACGCCGCGTTGCAACATACGGCGCAAATTGTGTTTCGCCATTTCAGGGAACACTTTTAATTTCAAATTGCTCAACGGGCAAACGGTCAATGGCATTTGTTCTTTAATCAAACGCGCCATCAACGCCTCATCTTCTTCCGCCCGTACGCCATGATCGATACGGCGGATATGCAGCAAGTCCAAAGCCTCATAAACATATTCCGGCGGGCCTTCTTCTCCGGCATGTGCCACCGTCAACAAACCCTCCGCCCGCGCCTGCGCAAACACGCGCTCGAACTTGGACGGCGGATGCCCCTGCTCGCTCGAATCCAAGCCTACGCCGATGATGTGTTCTTTATAAGGCAAAGCCTGATTTAACGTTTCAAATGCGCTTTCTTCCGACAAATGCCGCAGGAAACACATAATTAAACGCGTGCTTATGCCCCATTGCTGCCCGGCTTCATGACAGGCGCGGACAATGCCGTTAATCACGGTTTCAAACGCCACACCCCGCGCAATATGGGTTTGCGGATCGAAAAATATTTCCGTATGCACGACATTGTCTTCACGGCAACGCTCAAGATACGCGCGGGTCAAATCGTAAAAATCCGCCTCGTGCAACAATACGCCGGCACCGGCATAATAAATATCCAAAAACGACTGCAGATTGTGAAAATCATAAGCCTGCCGTACCGCATCGACATTTTCATAAGGAATTGCTATATGGTTGCGCTTGGCGATTTCAAACATCAGCCCCGGCTCAAACGTCCCTTCGATATGAACGTGCAACTCGGCTTTGGGCAGGGCTTGGATAAATTGTTTGATATTCATATTTTCTCTGATTTTCTGTTTATATTTAATATTGAAGGCCGTCTGAAACTTTCAGACGGCCTTTGACCATTTATCTGTTAAAAACCATTTTCCATCATGATTTCGCCGGGGATGCGGTTGCGGTGCATAGCGTAGCCCAAATCCATCAAGGCTTGGAAAGTGTCTTTGACCATTGCCGGATTGCCACAGACCATAAAGCGCGTATCGGCCTTGGTGAACTTGAAGCCGACTTTTTCTTCCAAGCCGCCATTCTTCAGCAATTCGGGAATCCGTTTGCCACTCAATGCGCCTTCCGTTTCCTCACGCGTGGTGACCGGAACAAAAGTGAATTTATGGAAATATTCTTCAATCAGCGGATGCTCTTTCAAATCGGCAAGGCGCTGGTTGAAAATCAACTCGTCGGCGTAAGAGACGGAATGCGCCAAAACCAAACGGTCGAAACGCTGCCAAATTTCAGGCTGCTCAATAATAGAGAGGAAAGGCGCAATGCCTGAACCCGTGCAGAGCATAACCAAATCTTTGCCGTCGGGGAAACGCTCGGGCAAGAGGAAACCGGTAGCCGTTTTATCCAGCAAAATAGTATCGCCCTCTTTCATCGCAGCAAAACGCGCCGACATCGGGCCGCCTTCGATTAATACTGCGAAATACTCAAGCGTATCGGCGTATTCGGCAGACACGACAGAATACGCGCGCCAAATAAAGCCCTCGCCGTCACGGAAACCAAGGCGCGAAAACTGCCCTGCCGAAAAACGGTAGGACTCAGGGCGGCTGATGGCAAAAGTCATCAGCTTGGGCGTATAGTGTTTGATCCACAAGACTTTTTCTTCTGTAAACTTGGCTTCTGGAGAAGCTGCCATAATAGGTTTCCTTGATATTCGGTATCAGTTTCAAATAGGGCTTATTATAAAGATTCAAAAGGCCGTCTGAAATATTTATTTTCAGACGGCCTTTAAGATTATTCACGGCGCAAACGGATATTGATGCCTTTTTGTTCCAAAATCAAATCGTTACCATCAAAACGATAGTTCCACACGCTTTGTTTACGCAAAAACGCATCTTCCAGCTTCATGTCTTCACACAGCATCATACTTACCGCAATATGGCCAAAATCAATTTTGTCCGCTCCGATTACATTCGCTTGAAACATCATACCGTTGCAACCCATATTGCCATAAGCCTTAGGCATTTTGCTGAAATCCAAATAGGCGTTTTTATCTGCCAATTCTTTTTCAGTGAATTTATTGAAAGCGACAACACGCCATTTAGCGGCTAAAGTAGGCATTTTCATTTGCTTTGATTCAGATGATTTGCTAGAAGAAATATGTGGCTGACTTGATAAAGGCTTATCGGCAGGCGTAGAACAAGCAACCAATACAAATGCACCAATCATTGCTGAAATAAGGGTTTTCATGACTCATCCTTTTTTAGAAATCTTCTTTATCGTCTAACTGTACACCAAACGGACAACGGCTTTTTTACTATCCGCATCAAAAAATAGGTACAACTCATCGCAACCATATTCCTGAAATTTATATCCGCTCAAATAGCCGACATAAGAAAAAACTTTTCCATCATCTCGTTTGGGTGTATCCACTAAATTACCGTACTCTTCTTGGAACATTCCATCAATATGGTTAAAACCTTCTTCCAACATACCCTCTGATAATCCGCCGGCATCCTCAATCAAATCTCTATCCAACCCGTCATCCTGACATTGTGAATCTGCAGCTTCCTTCAATGCAACCAATTCTTCCAAAGTATATTTACTGTCCAGCTCAATGGGTACATATCCCTGAAGGAATTTTCCATATTTCAGATACAAATTTTTGATGGCATTAAAACAAAGATGATTGATTCTATATACGTTTTCTAATTCTTCCTGCGTATCCTGCCGATAAATATGCGGCGTTTTATACCAAGCTGCCTGATCAAAACTCATACCCTGTTTTTCCGCAATCTTTTGCGCCTGTTCCATTATTCTGGTTTTAATTTCAGACGGCATTTCCTTGTTTTCCAAAATAAAAAAATGCCAATCGCCATTAAATCGATATTTACCGTTCTCATCGACATCAAAACAAATACTGTCCTCAAAATTATAGCGGTCATGAAATGCCGATGTATGCTCACCTACGCAACCCGAATGAATTTCCGCAGGCTGGACGAAATGTATCCAAAACTCTTCACTATCAGGACGTATAAATTGAAGATTAAGCGAACAAATGGGTAAAAAATGTTTCGCGTGTCGCTCTATCTCTTCAGAAAAAACTTCTTCCGGAGAGGGGAATGGACGAATAAATTTTTCAGGGATATTCATCTTAATCACCATAATTTAAAGGCCGTCTGAAAAACTATCCACCTTCAGACGGCCTTTAAGCCTTATTTACAAAGTCGTATCCAATGCTTTGGAAATATCGTTCCAAATATCGTCCACATCTTCGATACCGACAGAGAAACGCAGCAGGCCGACTTTGATGCCCATTTCCATTTTCACATCATGCGGCACGCCGCTGTGGGATTGGGAATAGCAATGGTTGACCAAACTTTCCACTCCGCCAAGGCTAGAAGCCATTTTGACCAGTTTCATGTTTTTAATCACACTATTGGCCGCTTCACGCGTGTCGTTTTTGAGGTAAACCGTAACCACGCCACCGATGCCTTTGGGCATTTGTGCTTGGGCGAGTTCGTAATGTTCGTGAGACGGCAGGCCGGGATAGAACACTTTTTCAATGGCAGGATGGGCTTCCAAACGGCGCGCGATTTCGAGTGCGTTTTGGCAATGGGCGTTCATGCGTAGAGCCAGTGTTTTAATACCGCGCAACACCAGCCAACAATCCATCGGACCTGCAATCGCGCCGGTATGCACCATCATGTCGTGCAAAGGCTGCGCCAGCTCTTTGGTTTTGGCAACGACTACGCCCATCAGTACGTCCGAATGGCCGCACAAATATTTGGTAGCGGAATGGAACACAAAATCACAGCCCATATCCAACGGCTGTTGCAGATACGGCGTGGCAAAGGTGTTGTCGATGCCGACCAGCGCACCGGCTGCTTTGGCTTTCGCGGCAAGCGCTTTGATGTCCACCAAGCGCAAAAGCGGATTGGACGGCGTTTCCAGCCAAACCAGTTTGACATTGTGCGCTTTAAGCAGCTCGTCCAGATTATCCGGATTGCCCAAATCGGCAAAAACAACGTTCACACCCCATTTTTGATAAACATCGACCAATAAATCATAAGCGCCGCCGTAAATATCGGCGACTGCGACAATGGTATCGCCCGGGCGCAGGAAAGTACGCCATACGGCATCAATCCCCGCCATACCGCTGGAAAACGCAAAGCCGGCCACACCGTGCTCCAAATCGGCAACGGTATCTTCCAAGACCTGTCGGGTCGGGTTGCTCAGGCGCGAGTAGCGGTAAGGCACATTTTCGCCAATCTCGTGCAACGCGAACATACTGTTTTGATAAATCGGCGGCATCAGCGCACGGTTGTGTTCGTCGCAATCGTAGCTGGAATGGATGGCTTTCGTGGCGAATTTCATTGGGTCTCTGCCTATATAGATGTGAATAATTGAAGATTTTATCACTATCTGAAAAATAGAAACAATCAATGCAGGCGGATAAAGCAAGTGATATAATCTCGCATTTGCAAATCGGCCGACACGAGCCGACTCCCTCCACACGCATCTCAACAATCCTATCATGAAGGACATACCACGCATGAACGCCATTGCAGACGTGCAATCCAGCCGCGATTTACGCAACCTGCCGATTAATCAGGTCGGCATCAAAGACCTGCGCTTTCCAATCTCCCTCAAAAGCAAAGAAGGCGAACAATCCACCGTCGCCCGCCTGACCATGACGGTTTTCCTGCCTGCCGACCAAAAAGGCACGCATATGTCGCGCTTTGTCGCCCTGATGGAAAAACAAACCGATGCTTTGGATTTCGATACGCTGCACAAACTGACCGCCGATATGGTTGCCCTGTTGGATTCGCATTCTGGAAAAATCAGCGTTTCCTTCCCGTTTTTCCGCAAGAAAAGTGCGCCTGTCTCCGACATCCAATCGCTGCTCGACTATGATGTCACCCTGACCGGCGAAATCAAAAACGGTACATACAGCCACAATCTGAAAGTGATGGTTCCGGTTACTTCATTGTGTCCGTGTTCCAAAGAAATTTCCCAATACGGCGCGCACAACCAACGTTCGCATGTGACGGTCAGCCTGATTGCAAACGCGGATGTAGCCATCGAAGAAATCATCGATTACGTCGAAGCACAAGCAAGCTGCCAGCTCTACGGTTTGCTCAAACGCCCTGACGAGAAGTATGTAACGGAGAAAGCATACGAAAATCCGAAGTTTGTCGAAGACATGGTTCGTGATGTGGCCACTGCGCTGATTGCAGACAAACGCATCGAATCATTCGTCGTCGAAAGCGAAAACTTCGAATCGATACACAACCATTCCGCTTACGCTTATATCGCTTATCCTTAAAAGCCGAGCCGAATAGAAACAAAGGCCGTCTGAACATTTCAGACGGCCTTTGGCATAGATTGAACGATAACATGAGACTATCGGTCATATATGGGCAACCCTATTTCGATATAATTCAAAAGCATTAGATTTCTCTCGCAATATTTAACATAAATTAAGCCGATTGTTTTCCCCATCATTTATAATGACGGTTTCTCAACGGCATATCCGTGGATATTATGAAAAAATTCCTTTATTTCCTCATTGCATTTTTAGGCTTGAGCAGCTTCGCATTCGCAGTAGATGCCAATGATTTGCTGCCACCCGAGCAAGCCTTTGTGCCTCAAGTCAATGTAACCGATCAAGGCATCAGCGTGCAGTTCAAAATCGCTGACGGCTACTATATGTACCAGTCCAAAATCGTTGCAGCGACCAATCCTGACAAAGTCTTGGCCGAACCCAAATTCAGCAAAGGCGAAGAAAAAGAAGACGAATTCTTCGGCAAACAAACGGTTTACCACCATACCGCACAGGTTAACCTGCCTTACAAACAAGCCGTACCGCAATACAAACTGACACTGACTTATCAAGGCTGTGCCGAAGTGGGTGTGTGTTATCCGCCGGTGGACACCGAGTTTGACGTAAAAGGCAACGGAGTTTACCAACCGCAAAGCGATGAGCCGGTTTCTGCCAAAGACCGCTTTTTACAACCATCTGCCTCTTCAGACGGCCAAATGCCCACGCAGCCCGCTACAAACAATCCCGACAGCAGCCGCTTCAAGCTCTCTTGGGATACTTTAAACGCCAACCTGTTGGCGTTTTTTGTCGCAGGTTTGGGCTTAAGCTTTACCGCCTGTATGTATCCGCTCCTGCCGATTGTTTCCAGCATTGTCGTGGGTGATAAAAAAGCCGGCAAAGGCCGCGCGTTTACCTTGTCTATGGTGTATGTACAAGGCTTGGCATTGACCTATACCTTGGTCGGCGTGATTGCCGGTTTGACCGGTGCGCTGTTAACTGTATGGCTGCAACAGCCTTGGGTCGTACTTGCCGCCGCCGCGTTGATGGTGATACTGGCGCTGTCTATGTTCGGCCTCTTCAATATCCAGCTGCCAAACTCTGTCCAATCCTATTTCCAAAACCAAAGCAACAAACTCTCCGGCGGCAAAATCATTTCCGTCTTCATCATGGGTATTTTATCCGCCCTGATTGTCGGCCCTTGCGTTGCGCCTCCGCTGGCATTTGCTTTGGGCTATATCGGCCAGACAGGCGATGCCGTATTGGGCGGCCTTGCGCTTTATGTCTTAGCACTCGGCACCGGTGTACCGCTCATCATCATCGGTACATTCGGCGGCCATATCCTGCCTAAAGCAGGCGACTGGATGAACGGCATCAAATACGCATTCGGCTTCATTCTGCTGGCCGTTGCCGTATACCTTGCCACACCGCATCTGCCTTATTTCGCAGTAGTCGGCCTCTACACCTTGCTGATGATTGTTCCCGCCCTTATGCTTTTGGCGAAATCCGGCAAACAAAAAGGCCGTCTGAAAACAGTTGCCGCCGTATTGGGCTTTTTACTGCTGATTGGCGGCTCATGGTTTGGCTGGCAAAGCTTCAATAAACAAACCACCGCCCTGCACCACTTCTTAACGCTGGTTCCGCCATCCGAAGCCGGACAAGAAACCGACCACGGCAAAATGTTTACCGATGTCGGAGAACTCAAAGCCGCTATGGATGCTGCCTTGAAAGCCGATCCTAGCAAGCCCGTTCTGATTGATTTCTACGCCGACTGGTGCGTATCCTGCAAAGAAATGGCCGCCTACACGCTCAACCAACCGCAGGTACACGAAGCGGTCGATATGCAGCGCTTCTTCCAAATCGACGTAACTGCCAACACTCCCGACCATCAGGCCTTACTGAAAGAATACGGCCTCTTCGGCCCTCCGGGCGTGTTTGTTGTCCGCGCCGACGGCAGTCATAGCGAAGCCTTATTAGGCTTTGTCAAACCCGATGCCTTCATCGAATGGTATCGCAAAAACGAGAAATAGCCGTCTATAAAAAGGCCGTCTGAAACAGTTTTTCAGACGGCCTTTTCTTATGTTTAAAAATTAAAATTCATCTTGAGCCCAACGCGTAGAACGTAAAATGCTGGAATCCACATCTTGAATATTGCGGTGACCGGTAAACGCCATGGAAATATCCATTTCTTTATACAAGATTTCCAACGCACGGGTTACGCCTTCTTCACCATACGCACCCAAACCATACAGGAACGCACGACCTATCATCGTACCTTTCGCACCCAAAGCCCAAGCCTTCAAAATATCCTGACCGCTGCGAATGCCGCTGTCCATCCAAACCTCGATGTCGCTGCCCACTGCGCTGACCACATCAGGCAAAGCTTTAATGGCGGACACGGTATCGTCAAGCTGACGACCGCCATGATTGGAAACGACTAATGCGTCCGCGCCGCTTTTCGCTGCCTTTTCCGCGTCTTCGGGTTCCATAATGCCTTTGATGATCAACTTGCCACCCCACAAATCCTTAATGCGCGCCACATCATCCCAACTCAGGCGCGGGTCGAATTGTTCGGAAGTCCATGAAGACAGCGAAGACAAATCACCCACGTTTTTCGCATGACCGACAATATTGCGGAAGGTGCGGCGTTCCGTGTTCAGCATTTTCATGCACCATTCGGGCTTAGTCGCCAAATTGATCAAATTGGCGATGGTCGGTTTCGGCGGCGCAGACAGACCGTTTTTAATGTCTTTGTGGCGCTGACCCAAAACCTGCAAATCGGCTGTCAATACCAACGCCGAACATTTAGCATCCTTCGCACGCTTAATCAGGTTTTCCATAAACTCGCGGTCGCGCATCACATAAAGCTGAAACCAAAACGGCGAGCTGGTGTTTTCAGCCACATCTTCAATCGAACAAATAGACATGGTCGACAGCGTAAACGGAATACCAAATTTTTCCGCCGCCCGCGCCGCCAAGATTTCCCCATCAGCATGCGCCATACCTGTGAAACCTGTCGGCGCAATCGCCACCGGCATTTTCACATCCTGCCCAATCATTTTGGTTTCGAGACTGCGTCCCTCCATATTAACCAATACCTTTTGGCGGAAACGGATGTCTTTAAAATCCGAAGTGTTTTCACGATAAGTAGTTTCCGTCCAAGAGCCTGAGTCAATATAGTCATAAAACATACGCGGCATTTTACGTTTGGCAACAAGGCGCAAGTCTTCGATACAGGTTATTTTGCTTAAATCACATTTCATTGTCGATTGCCTCTGTTAAGGTAAAGATGGATGGTCAAGGCCGTCTGAACATTTCAAACACCTCATTATTTTACTCCATCAAAACAACTAAATTTTAAGAATAATTTTGATAATCTATATCAGTATCAATATTAAATCAAAACATTTTAACCCTGATATTTGTAGGGTTGATAGCCTTTTTTCAGACGCCCTCAAGTCCAAATTACAGAAAAATAAAGAAAATATTTTCCGATTTAAAAATCAACCCATGCCACCATTTAAACAAACAATCAAACCGAGCCACCACATACTTGACTGAAACACTCAGATATTAGACAATTCCCTCCACTAATAAAAACGCCCACACAGGCAACCACACCATGAGACTGACTACCAAAGGGCGATTTGCAGTAACCGCCATGATAGATTTGGCGATGAACGCGCAAACCGGTGCTGTCAAACTCAGTGCCATCAGCGAACGACAAAGCATATCGCTTTCCTACCTCGAACAATTATTCAGCAAACTGCGCCGTGCCGGATTGGTTGAAAGCCTACGCGGCCCCGGCGGAGGCTACATCCTTGCCGCACCCGCCGAGCAAATCAATATTGCACAAATCATCTCCGCAGCCGAAGACCGACTGGATGCCACACAATGCGGCAGCAAAGCAAACTGCCACCACGGCGCCCCCTGCCTGACCCATGACCTTTGGGAAAACTTAAACAAAACCATCAATGATTACCTCAGCGGCGTTACGCTGCAAAGCATCATTGAACAAAAAAACTGCAGCGACAGCAGTCATGTCGTTACCTTTACACACATTCATTAAACCGACTTGCGGCAAAGACCGCACGCAGATGACCAAACGAAAGAGCAAACCATGACCGTCAAAACCCCCGTATACCTCGACTACGCCGCCACCACTCCCGTTGACCGCCGCGTTGCCGAAAAAATGATTCCCTACCTGTCCGATATTTTCGGCAACCCAGCCTCTAACAGCCACAGCTTCGGTTGGGAAGCAGAAGAAGCAGTCGAAAAAGCACGTGCAGACATTGCTGCCCTGATTAATGCCGACCCTAAAGAAATCGTTTTCACCAGCGGCGCAACCGAATCCAACAACCTCGCCATTAAAGGCGCGGCGCACTTCTACAAATCTAAAGGCAACCACCTCATCACCGTAAAAACCGAGCATAAAGCCGTGCTCGATACCATGCGCGAACTCGAACGCCAAGGTTACGAAGTGACTTACCTGGACGTACAAGAAAACGGTTTGGTTGATTTAGACGTACTGAAAGCCGCCATCCGCGAAGACACCATCCTTGTTTCCGTAATGTGGGTAAACAACGAAATCGGCGTGGTTCAAGATATTCCTGCCATCGGCGAAATCTGTCGCGAACGCAAAATCATTTTCCACGTTGACGCAGCACAAGCCTGCGGCAAAGTGCCTGTTGACGTTGAAGCTGCCAAAGTTGATTTGTTGTCTATGTCCGGCCACAAAGTATACGGCCCTAAAGGCATCGGCGCCCTGTATGTACGCCGTAAACCACGCGTCCGCCTCGAAGCCCAAATGCACGGCGGCGGCCACGAACGCGGTTTCCGTTCCGGCACCTTGCCGACCCATCAAATCGTCGGCATGGGCGAAGCCTTCCGCATCGCCAAAGAAGAATTGGCACAAGACACTGCACACTACTTAAAACTGCGCGATATCTTCCTCAAAGGTATCGAAGGCATTGAAGAAGTCTATATCAACGGCGACCTCGAACACCGCGCTCCAAACAACCTAAACGTCAGCTTTAACTTCGTCGAAGGCGAAAGCCTGATTATGGCGGTTAAAGAACTCGCCGTATCCAGCGGCTCCGCCTGTACTTCTGCAAGCCTTGAGCCAAGCTACGTTTTACGCGCACTCGGCCGCAACGACGAATTGGCACATTCATCCCTGCGCATCACCTTCGGTCGCATGACCACCGAAGAAGAAGTCCAATTCGCAGCAGAACTGATTAAATCCAAAATCGGCAAACTGCGCGAACTGTCCCCGCTGTGGGAAATGTTTAAAGAGGGTATCGATTTGAACTCGATTGAATGGGCGGCGCATTGATCAAGAGAAAAGGTCGTCTGAAAAATCCCCAAGGCCTTTACCTTTTCAGACGACCTCATCAAGAAAAATACTAAAAATGACGATAATAAAAAATAAAATACGCCACTTACTTTCTTGTCTAATTCTATGCTCGGCCCCGCTGGTTTCAGCACAGACACAACCTGATTGGTCAACTATATTCAAATCATTTGAAAATGGCTGCCAATTCGATAAACATTTGGAAAACCTGTTGGAACCATTTAGTGATGTAAGCGATAACTGGAACGATAAAGACTCTAAATATCAAAACTTGCGTTTGAATCATCCCAATAGAGTCCAGCTGCCAAAGGCTTACCGTGATCTTGCACACCCGCCGATGACTTTGCACCGTGCGGAGTTTAGTGAAGATGGAGAACAGTTCATTCTTGATCAAACCCGTTTGAAACTCAGCGGTACTTACTATGGCTTGCCTGTGGTTCATATCAGCCAGACATTCCAATTAGAAACCGCAGGTTACAGCTACACCCGTTTGTTGTTGGATGTACCTTTGGAACAGGCATACAAGGTGTTAAAAGGAAAATATCGTCCTGTTCGAAAATACAGTTTGATTTTAGAAGAATACGAAACCCTGCAAGCAAAACTAAAACCGATTAATGTTAACGGAAAACCCCAAACAATTTTAGAATGTGCCTTTATAAATGGCTGATAAAACAACTGTAATAGGCAATCAACTTAGATATTAAAAGGACGTCTGAAACCTTAAAAACTTTTCAGACGACCTAAAAGCCACAACCTTCAAATTAAGGATACAAACCCATGGACGAACAAGATCTCGACCTCGACAATCTCGACAACCTACTCGAAGATTTTGACGGCGTTACCGTAGAAGGCGGCGTTGATTCAGAGAATGATGACGGCTGCGAAGGCGGCGCGTGTAAAATCTAAACTTCAGGCCGTCTGAATATTTGTAAACAAACCATTTACACCACTAAAAACACAAAGGAAACCACATCATGGCATACAGCGATAAAGTAATCGACCACTACGAAAATCCCCGCAACGTTGGTACTTTCGACAAAAATGACGAATCTGTCGGTACCGGCATGGTCGGTGCACCGGCCTGCGGTGACGTAATGCGTCTGCAAATCAAAGTAAACGATGAGGGTATCATTGAAGATGCAAAATTCAAAACTTACGGCTGCGGCTCCGCCATTGCTTCTTCCAGTTTGATTACCGAGTGGGTCAAAGGCAAAAGTCTGGATGACGCGCTGGCAATCAAAAACAGCGAAATCGCCGAAGAATTGGAACTGCCCCCAGTGAAAATCCACTGCTCCATCTTGGCTGAGGATGCGGTAAAGGCAGCTGTTGCCGACTATCGCAAACGTCAGGAAAACAAATAATCTTGTTTGCCAGATACTTAGTTTGTGGATATTAATGCCTAAATCGGCTTGATAAGTCCAACTTGCCATATAAGTGCGCCAGTACCTGCAAAATCAAAGAAGACGATATGCCTTTTACTGATGAAGAAATCCAATCCCTACTTGCTGTCAAAGGCATAGGTAAAACCATATTGCAGCGTTTGCAGCAAATGGGATTGGATGATATTGCCACTCTGGCGGTTGCGGATTTAGACGATATTTTGGAACAGGGCGCACAATTGACCGGCTCGACTTGTTGGAAAAACAGTCTGCAGGCAAAAGCTGCCATTGCCGCCGCAATAGAGTGGACAAAACAGCGTTTTCAGACGGCCTGATAGTTCAAGAGGCCGTCTGGAATAAAAAAACAGGCAAAACAGAAAATGATTGCGAAATGAGGAAAAAAGCATGATTACCATCACAGAAAACGCAGCCAAATACATCAATAACTACCTGACCAAACGCGGCAAAGGATTGGGCGTGCGCTTGGGTGTGAAAACCAGCGGCTGCTCAGGCATGGCATACAACCTTGAATTTGTCGATGAAGCGAACGAGGACGACCTGATTTTCGAAGAACACGGCGCGCGCATTTATATCGACCCGAAAAGCTTAGTTTATCTGGACGGCACACAAGTCGATTACACCAAAGAAGGTTTGCAGGAAGGTTTCAAATTTGAAAATCCGAATGTCAAAGACTCTTGCGGCTGCGGTGAGAGCTTCCACGTTTAAAATATAAAAAATGGCAGGAAAGTATCAAAACCATCCTGCCATTTTTTGGCTTCTTGTCTATTATAGCTACCCTTGCCTTTTCTTTTTCGTTCTACTTTGTGTCGGAACAAATCAGATTTGACTAAGGCTTTTAAGGCATTGTCTCGTATTTTGCCTTTATTGTGTTGTACCTTACCGGTCATATTGTTTTCCTTTCGTATAAACATTTTCCGGATTATATCGTAAAATAATCCTCTTCTTTAGATTTTTTCCTTTAATATCATGTCTCAATACTTCAACCTCTTCCAGCTTGAGCCATCTTTCAATATTGATACCGAAGCACTCGAACAGACCTATCGAGCTTTAGCTGCCCGATTTCATCCCGATAAATTTGCTTCTGCTTCAGCTTTTGAGCAGAAACAAGCCGTTATGATGTCTTCTACAATTAATGATGCCTACCGCACATTAAAAAGTCCTATTGATCGGGCTGCTTATCTCTTGAAAAGCCAAAATATCGATGCTGATGCACCTGAACACACTTCGTTTTCACCAGAATTCCTCATGCAGCAAATGGAATGGCGGGAAACATTGATGGATGCACAAATGGAACAAAACCATGATGCCATCCGGGCACTGGATCAAGAAATTCAAGAAGTACAAAGCAGCCTATATCAAGATTTACAACAAGCATTTGAACAGCAGGATTATGAATCAGCTGCACAATGGGTACGGCATGGACGCTTTCTTAATAAGCTTCGCAAAGAAATTGCTTCAATCTTATAAAACGTATCACTTTACGCTATACCCAAGTTTTATAGCAAATAACTTTATAAGATACTTTGGATTTATCTCCATTATTTGAATTTATCGCCGCTTACATCAAACAAAAACCGTATCAGATTTATCTGATACGGTTTTCTTATATTAACTAACTATTAGCGTTTTTTACCGGTAACAGTAGCAACAGCCAGGTTTTCGTTACGTTTCAGAGAAACGCTTTCAACACCTTCTGGCAATTTGATGTCTGACAAGTGCAGAATGTCGCCGGCAACTACTGATGCACAATCCAGCTCCAAGAAAGCAGGAATGTTTGCAGGCAAAGCAACTACTTCAATAGAAGTGTTCAACAGAGATACGCGACCACCTTGCAATTTAACAGCTTGAGAGTTTTCAGCGTTAACAATGTGCAGAGGAACACGGATGCGTACAGGTTGATCAGCTTTCACAGCTTGGAAGTCGATGTGTTGAACTTCACGACGGAATGGGTGCATTTGGAAGTCACGCACGATAACGTCTTTAGTTTCACCGTTCAAAGACAGTTTAATCAAAGCAGTATGGAAAGATTCTTTTTCCAATGCGTAGAATACAGTTTTGTGGTCTACAGCGATAGCAACAGGCTCTTGACCTTCACCGTACAGGATGCCAGGGATTTGGCCTTCGCGACGCAGGCGGCGGCTCGCACCAGTGCCTTGGGCTTCGCGAACAGAGGCTTGAATTTCGTAAGTCATGTTTAATACTCCAATTTAGATAAAATCGTCGTCATCGGCCGCGACCAGCTTAAGACGACATCGGGTTATGGCAGCAACATGCCGCCAGTCATCACATCTTCATTGAAAAGATATGAGACGGATTCTTCATTGCTGATACGGCGTACCGTTTCAGCCAGCAAACCGGCAATGGTAACTTGACGGATGCGTTCACATTTTTTAGCTGCTTCAGACAACGGAATCGTATCTGTCACAACTACTTGGTCAATTTCGGAAGAAGCAATTCGATTCACTGCTTCGCCTGAGAATACTGCATGGCTGGCGTATGCCAGTACACGATCTGCACCGCGCTCTTTCAGGGCAACAGCTGCTTTACACAAAGTATTTGCCGTATCGATCATATCATCTACGATCAAGCAAGTACGACCTTGAATATCGCCAATAATGTTCATCACTTCAGCCACGTTGGCTTTAGGACGGCGTTTATCGATAATGGCCAAATCAGCATTTAAAGATTTAGCAACAGCGCGCGCACGTACAACACCACCGATATCAGGGCTGACAACGGTCAAATTATCAATACGTTGCTGTTTAATGTCGTTCAACAAAATCGGGGTAGCGTAAATATTATCTACCGGAATATCAAAGAAACCTTGAATTTGGTCGGCATGCAAGTCAACAGTCAATACGCGGTCGATACCGGCTGAGTACAACATATTCGCTACCAATTTAGCGGAAATCGGTACACGAACAGAGCGAGGACGGCGATCTTGACGCGCATAGCCAAAGTAAGGAATCGCGGCAGTAATACGACCGGCAGAAGCACGTTTGAGTGCATCGGCCATAGTCAAAATTTCCATCAGGTTGTCATTGGTTGGCGCGCAGGTAGGTTGCAAAATAAACACATCGCGACCACGCACATTTTCCAACAATTCAATGGCTACTTCGCCATCAGAGAATTTGGAAACGGTGGCTTCACCGAGTGAAATATCCAAATGTTTGACAACACGTTGCGCCAATTCCGGATTTGCATTACCGGTAAACACCATTAAACTGTCATAAGCAGCCATATCTTCACCTGATTCAAGATTTGATTTACGCGCAGAAAACATTACGCTTCCCTCTGCCCCATGTCTAAGACACTAATTACGTGATTATACGCGTAAAGACGGGTAAAAAAAAGTTTTTCAGCGTTATTTTGCTCTTAGCGTAAAAAAGCGTGTAAGAAAACTTACACGCTTTTATTTGGCTGGGGAGGAAGGATTCGAACCTTCGCATGCTGGAATCAAAATCCAGTGTCTTAACCGCTTGACGACTCCCCAATAAAGGGTGTTGGCTGGGGAGGAAGGATTCGAACCTTCGCATGCTGGAATCAAAATCCAGTGTCTTAACCGCTTGACGACTCCCCAACAAAGGGTTTGGCTGGGGAGGAAGGATTCGAACCTTCGCATGCTGGAATCAAAATCCAGTGTCTTAACCGCTTGACGACTCCCCAACTTACTAAATCATATGATATAGCGGATGAATATCTAATCCTTCCACACAATAAGCTTCATATGATTGAGAAACCTGTTGGTAAATTGTATGTGCTTCTTGATGAGATTCACTTGCTATGAACAAACAAGCCCCAGAACCAGTCATTAATGCATGACCATATTGGGATAACTCAACATAAGCCTTCCAAACTTCAGGATATTCCTGAAACACAACCGCCTGCATATCATTTTGAAACGGCTGTAATGATTGGAAAGTCGGCATTATGCTGGGTTTGGAATCCCGTGTCAAGCCTTCATGTGCAAAAATTTTAACTGTTGCCACATGGACGGGGGGCTTAACGATAACATACCATTGTTTAGGGACATCTATTTCAGCCAGCTTCTCACCCACGCCTTTGGCAAAAGCACTTCTGCCAAAAATAAAAAAAGGAACATCTGCACCAAGACTTACGCCTAAATCAATCAGTTGCTGCCTACTCAAACCGCATTGCCACCATTGGTTTAAAACCATTAAAACCGTGGCTGCATCAGAGCTTCCGCCGCCCAATCCGCCTCCGGTTGGAATCACTTTATCCAACCAGATTTCGACACCGTGCGCTACGCTTGCATATGGCAGTAATAATTTAGCCGCCCGATAAGTCAAGTCTTGCTCAGATTCAAGCCCTTCGACCGGCGTATGCAGAATAATCTGCCCATCAGTACGGATTTTCAGATGAACGGTATCATATAAGCCGATCAAACAGAAAATACTTTCCAAATTATGATAACCATCGCTCCTGCGGCCGGTAATCCTCAAATCCAAATTTAATTTAGCCGGCGCAGGAAAGGCTTGGATTTCCTCTGAAACAGACATGGCATCCTCTATTTGCGTGCTGCGCATCGGGTTTGTCCATTCTTATCCAAAGAGTGGTTTACCGTGTCAAACACCAAGCGGATATTAAACTTGGCATTTTCAAGTTGAAGCGTTTTGGGCTGTCCTGAACTATTTAAAGTACGCGATATCGTCCAGTCAAACTGCTCCAGACGGCCATCAGTCAGAATTTTGTATGGCGCATTGGCAACGCGTTTACCATCAGCCCAAATATGCAGATATTGAACCGGCAAAGCAAAGCCTAAAAGCTGTCTGCTCAATTCTTCAGCCGTTTCCGCCTGATAAACCTTACCCTTACTGTCTACTGCCAATACACCTTCACTGTCTTGACACAGCTGGCCTACGGTATTACCCAATGGTGTATTCACATCAATGGTTTGAACCGCATTCTGATAAGTCCAGTCGAAATTAGCATAAGAGCCTTTTCCTTCCACTTTGACAGCCAATCGACCGTCTGCGCTAAAATCCTGTACCTGCTCTGCTGCTTGCCAACTGTTTTGCTGAGGTAAGTTTGGCTGCGCACAGGCAGCCAAAAGCAGTAAGGCTGCAACCGATGATAATTGTTTTAAATTCATTGATATTCCTTCATAGGCCGTCTGAAATCAAACACTTTTCAGACGGCCTTTTGGTTTTATTTGTGTTTTTGAGTATGCGGTTTGCTGGGCGTTATACCGAATTTGGACATTGTCTCTTTTAATACTCGGAGATTGCTTCCACGTTTCAAGCCGTCATTCCAGATTTCTTTGGCTTTATCTTGGTCGCCAAGCGTCCATAGGACTTCGCCCAAATGTGCGGCGACTTCGGCTTCAGGTTCTTTTTCATAGGCATATTGAATATACGGCAAAGCCATTTGGGCATCGCCTTTAAGATAATAAGCCCAGCCTACACTATCATTAATGGCTGCGCTTTCCGGCTCCATTTGATAGGCCGTCTGAACCATTTTGAATGCCTCCTCCAAATCCTTGCCGCTGGACAGCAAGGTATAGCCCAAAGCATTCCAACCATGCGGATTATCCGGATACAGCTCTACCACACGGCGCAAATCGGCAATCGCCTTGCCTGGCTGATTCAGCTTCTCATAAACCATCGAACGCTGATACAGCACATTGGCAAGCAGCTCTGGAGAAGCTTGGGTTTTCAAGGATTTTTCGGTGGTATTTACCAAGCTGTTCAAAGCGTTCAATGATTCTTGAAGATTGATATTTTTAGACAATACGAACAAAGCCGTACTCAACAAATCCTTAGCTTCAAAATAACGTCCTCTTTGCTCGGGCATTTTTTGTGCGCGTTGCACCAAAGCCCAAGCCTCTTTATGGTTGCCCTGTTTGGCTTCGATAGAAGCGGCCAAAATGGTTTTATCAAACGTATAAGCCGTTGCCGTTACCTTATCCAGCCATTGTTTGGCTTTGGCCAATTCTTCTACATCATTATAAGACACCGCACCAATCAACGCTGCACGGCTGCGCTGCTCTTCCGTACCGGCTTTATAAGCCTTTTCCAGATAACTGTTTACCGCAGAAATATTTTCCGTCTTGCTGGCGGACAATAAGGCGGCCTGAATATACAAATCAGGGTTTGGATTTTCTTCCAACAAAGTCTGCAAACGCTTAAAAGCCTTATCATTTTGGCCATGGGCGATCAAATTGGCGATATCCAATTCCTGCCAAATCGGAGATAAGGTTTTGGTGTCTGTCTCTTTGAAAAAGCCGTCCAGAATATCAGGATGCCGTTGCGCCATCAGACGCAGGGTAACAAAAGTCGGCGGCAGAATTTCGTTGTCCAACTTGGCCAATCGCTGCAATGCCGCAATGGCGTGTTTCTTTTGACCGTCTTTTGCACTAAAAATTGCATCCGCAATCGCCGCTTCTGGAAAGTCTTTATAATTCAATGCTGTTTTATGTACTTGCTTGACCGCATCGCTGGTCAGATTCGGCTGTTGGGCTGCGGTTTGTGCCAAAAGCAGGAACACGCGCTTTTGCTCGTCTTCACTACCGCCGGCAATCACCTTGTCCAATCCGCTCAAGTTCTTATCGGCTTTGCCCAGCAGCAAATTGCGCAACCAAGTCATGCGCTTTTGTGTTTCACCAGGCTCCGGCTCGATTTCGCGCCATTTTTGGTAAATGGCCTCAGCCTGTTCAAATGCGTTTAAAGAAACCGCCATCTCCAAAGCGCGTTCGGCCACTTCGGGAGATTTAGTGCGATGCAACGTCAAAATATAAGTAAACAGTGCAGAGGCGGCATCACCCTTTTGCAGAGCCAGTTCTGAATTTAACAAAGTGAAAACCTGCGAGGTGCGGTTTTGTATACCCAACAGACGTATCCGCTCCTGCTCACGCTCTTCGGGAGAAAAACGGTCGGCACGGCTTTTCTTTTTGATAATCTTAGCCGATTCAAAAACAACCTTTGAATCGCCGGGCGCGGCAAAAGTTTGTGCAGCGAACAACATCATGACAGCCGCAGCTGCTACTTGAATACGGGATGGGGAAAACAACATAACTATCCTTTTTGAGAACCTGCCGGCATTTTCAGACGGCCTAAGCACTTGCAGAACAGATGCAAAGCTTTATTTATCATTCAGGCATAACTGTAACACACGCACCCTATTTTGTTGACACGGTAACCGTAAACCTTGTGTAATCCTCATCTGCATAAAACGATCAGTGCCAAAAATGAATACCGACCACCTTATCCACTTCCTAACTCAAGCTTCACGCTTCAGCAGCCGTATGCAAACAGAGCGCAATCAATTAGTTACCGCCCAAACGGTCAAAGAAGCAGCCGTTTTGGTCGGCATTGCCTTGCATGAAGGAGCGTGGCAAATTTTACTGACCAAAAGGGCCGAGACCTTAAGGCAACACACCGGACAAATCGCCTTTGCCGGCGGCCGCAAAGATACCCAAGACGACAGCCTAACGGCAACGGCGTTAAGAGAAGCTTACGAAGAAACCGCCATTCCGATTGCCGCATGGCAGACTTTTGCGCCGCTACCCTTTTATGACACGCCTTCCGACTACCGTGTTACGCCTGTTCCGGCAATTTGCGTCCAGCCCGTCAACCCAAAAGCAAACCCCGATGAAGTAGCTGAAATTTTTTATCTGCCTTTGGATTTCGCCTTAAACCTGCAAAACTACTCATACCGTCATCTTCATCACAACAATCAAACCCTCGCCCTCCCCGTCCTACCTTTTCGGCACTACGACATCTGGGGGCTGACAGCAATCATCCTATATGGACTGGCAGAACGTTATCAGCAATATTGCCAAGCTTTTAAATAAGGCAAGGCCGTCTGAAAACCAATATTCAGACGGCCTTATTTGATCAATCCTCTTTACGCCGCTTCTTCATAGCATTCGACAAATTCTCCAAACCATTTCATCTCATCGCGCAGGGCAACCACTTCGCCAATCACCATTAAAGCCGGACGCTCTGCTTCGGCAGCCAACAAGCCCAAATCTTTCAGACGGCCTGTCCGCACGGTTTGATTGGGTAAAGTGCCATTAGAAATCACGGCAACGGGCGTAGAAGGCTGCCTGCCATAAGCCATTAGTTTTCCCGCAATTTCAGCCGCTTTAAGTGTACCCATATAAATCACCAGCGTTTGACGGCTTAACGCCAAAGTCTGCCAATCGGGCTGACTGCCTTCATGTTTGCTGTGGCCAGTTACAAATAAAGCACTTTGGGCACAATCGCGATGGGTTAACGGAATACCGGCATAAGCAGTAGCTCCAAGCGCGGCAGTAATACCCGGCACAATGCGGTAGGCAATCCCGGCCTGATGCAGGGTTTGCACTTCCTCCCCGCCGCGACCGAACACAAAAGGATCGCCGCCTTTCAACCTTACCACACGCTCGCCTTTTTGAGCGTGTTCAACCAATAGACGGTTGGTTTCTTCCTGCTGAACATGGTGCGCACCGGCACGTTTACCCACGCTGATTTTCACCGCATCTTTGCGCACCATCGCCAAAATCTCATCCGACACCAAAGCATCGTAAAACACCGTATCCGCAGCCTGTATCGCCTGCAAAGCATGTATGGTCAGCAAGCCCGGATCGCCCGGCCCTGCACCCACCAAAACCACTTCGCCTCCAAACGGCGTTTCCCGATTCAACTGCGTTATCAATTCGCGTTCTGCCGCCTCGATATTGTTTTGAGCCGCAAAAATACTGAAACGGCTGTCGAACAACTTTTCCCAAAAATAACGGCGTCGTTCGACATGATGAATCGTCTGTTTAACCTTTTCGCGCCATTTACCTGCAATACGCGCCATCGTGCCCGTATGCAACGGAATCAATGTTTCAATAATCTGCCGCCATTTCCGTGCCAATACAGGCGCAGTCCCAGCGCTGGATATGGCTATCTTCAACGACCCCCTATCCACCACGGCAGGCACAATAAACGAACACAAATCCGCCGTATCCACCGTATTGCACAATTTCGCCCGTCGTTCCGCCACTTCAAAAACACGGCGGTTAAACATGCCATTATCCGTCGCCGCAATAACGAAATACACCTCGTCCAACATGGCTTCTTCAAACAAGCCGCCCAGCCAAACTATTTTCCCTTCAGTCACCCACTGCTGAAACTGCGGATTCAGAGTTTCCGCAACAACGCGTACGCGCGCTCCGGCAGACAACAGGCTTTCCGCCTTGCGTTCGGCAACCTTACCCGCACCTGCCAGTAAAACTGGGCGGTCTCTCAAATCGGCAAACAAAGGATAATGTCTCATGGTCGTGCTCTTGCTTTATCAATGATTGTCCGCCGATATTAAAGGCCGTCTGAAAAAATAGGAAAGAATGGTTTCTGATTTTCTTATGGTGTTTGGTTATATGCCTGCCACAACAAAATAAGTTATAGTGGCAAACATAAAACTGAAGCAGAAAATTTCAAAATAAACGATTAGAAAATCGTGTACTGATATAAAAATTCATTTTTTCACAAATAAATTGCACCCTCTTCATTTTTCAGACGGCCTTTGCCTGCGTATAATATCGGTCTAATTTACAACTCAAATGAGCTTAGTCCAGCCATGACCGAATCCATCCGCCTGCCCGCTTCTACACTCAAGCCTTCGACCGTTGCCCTGCCCGGTTCCAAAAGCATCAGCAACCGCACGCTACTCTTGGCGGCACTCTCCGACAACGTTTGCGAAATCCATTCTTTGCTCAAATCCGACGATACCGACCGAATGCTTGAAGCACTCGATAAACTCGGTGTTCAAATTGAATCTTTACCTGAAGGCCGTCTGAAAGTTCATGGCACCGGCGGCCGCTTTCCCAACCAAACCGCCGATTTGTTTTTAGGCAACGCCGGTACGGCATTCCGTCCTTTGACTGCCGCGCTTGCCGTTTTGGGTGGCGACTATCATCTGCATGGCGTACCGCGTATGCACGAACGCCCCATCGGCGATTTGGTGGATGCGCTGCGGATTGCAGGCGCGGACGTACAATATCTGGGCAATGAAAACTATCCTCCGCTTCAGATCAGCAAACGCCAAGACAACGACGAGCGCGTTATTCCGATTAAAGGTAATGTTTCCAGCCAATTCCTGACCGCCCTGCTGATGGCTTTGCCCCTGACCGGACAAGCATTTGAAATCCACATGGTAGGCGAGTTGATTTCCAAACCTTATATCGACATCACGCTCAAGCTGATGGCGCAGTTCGGTGTGAACATCATCAATGAAGACTACCGTGTATTTAAAATCCCGGCCGGTGCCAAATATCATGCGCCCGAACATTTATATGTGGAAGGCGATGCCTCCAGCGCGTCTTATTTCTTGGGTGCAGGCCTGATTGCGGGTACACCCATCCGCGTAACCGGTATCGGCGCACACAGCATCCAAGGCGACGTTGCCTTTGCGCGTGAACTAGAGAAAATTGGCGCAGATGTAATTTGGGGCGAAAATTTTGTTGAAATTTCCCGCCCTGCCGAGCGCAAGATTCAGGCTTTTGATTTGGATGCCAACCATATTCCAGACGCGGCCATGACTCTGGCTATCGTCGCACTGGCCACCAAACAGCCCTGCACCCTGCGTAATATCGGCTCATGGCGCGTCAAAGAAACTGACCGTATCGCCGCCATGGCAACCGAACTGCGCAAACTGGGTGCAGAAGTCGTTGAAGAAGCCGAGGCCATTCATATTACGCCGCCCAAAACACTTACCCCCGATGCCGTCATCGATACTTACGACGACCACCGCATGGCCATGTGTTTCTCGCTGGCTTCGCTTTTGGGTGTCCCTGTCATCATCAACGACCCGAAATGTACGCATAAAACTTTCCCCGACTATTTCCAAGTTTTTGCATCATTGACCAACTAATTGATTATTCAAAGTTTCAGACGGCCTGTTGCATACAAAAAACACAGGCCGTCTGAAAAATAAAAATAAAACTATACTTTTTCTTAATTTATGCGATAATAGCTAAATAAATTCTTAGCTATTCATATTTCCTTTCGGAGAGAAAACATGTCAGACGAAAAAAGCAAAGCCTTAGCCGCCGCCCTTGCCCAAATCGAAAAAAACTTCGGCAAAGGCTCCATCATGAAAATGGACGGCAGCCAACAGGAAGAAAACCTTGATGTTATTTCCACCGGCTCCCTCGGCGTGGACTTGGCACTCGGCGTTGGCGGTCTGCCCCGCGGCCGCGTGGTTGAAATTTTCGGCCCGGAATCCTCCGGTAAAACCACACTCTGTCTCGAAGCCATTGCCCAATGCCAAAAAAATGGCGGCATCTGCGCATTCATCGATGCCGAGCATGCTTTTGACCCGATTTACGCCCGCAAACTCGGTGTAAAAGTCGAAGAACTCTATCTCTCCCAACCGGATACTGGCGAACAGGCATTGGAAATCTGCGATACATTGGTACGCTCAGGCGGTATCGATATGGTTGTTGTCGACTCCGTAGCCGCACTTGTACCTAAAGCCGAGATCGAAGGCGAAATGGGTGACAGCCACGTCGGCCTGCAAGCTCGCCTGATGAGCCAAGCCCTCCGCAAACTGACCGGCCACATCAAACGCACCAATACATTGGTTGTTTTCATTAACCAAATCCGTATGAAAATCGGCGTGATGTTCGGCAGCCCTGAAACCACGACCGGCGGTAACGCACTCAAATTCTACGCCTCCGTCCGCCTCGACATCCGCCGTACCGGTCAGATTAAAAAAGGCGATGACGTTATTGGTAACGAAACCAAAGTCAAAGTCATCAAAAACAAAGTTGCGCCTCCGTTCCGTCAAGCCGAATTCGATATTCTTTACGGCGAAGGCATCAGCTGGGAAGGCGAATTGATTGATCTGGGCGTCAAACATGACATCGTTGAAAAATCCGGTGCATGGTACAGCTACAACGGCGCAAAAATCGGCCAAGGTAAAGATAATGTACGCGTTTGGTTGAAAGAAAACCCTGATATCGCCAACGAAATCGATGCCAAAATCCGTGCGGCAGTCGGTATCAATGTCGATATTACCGAAGGCAGATTGGACGATACCGATGGCGAACGTCCTGAGGAATAAGTCTGTTTGAAATAAAAGGTAAAAAAGACCAAATAAAGGCCGTCTGAAATCCGACCATTAATCGGATTTCAGACGGCCTTTTATTCAATGCTACTTAAAGACCTAATGCCTGAGCGTGAAACTCAATATGCGAATCGATAAAGCTGGCAATAAAGAAATAGTCATGCCCATAGCCCGGGCGTACTTTATATTGGATATTGAAACCTTTTTCGCGTGCTGAGCGGACAAACGCTTCCGGTTGCAGGACTTCAGGATACAAAGCATCTTCACTGCCGACATCAATCAAAACAGGCAATTTATGCGAGGCCGTCTGAAGCAGTTCTGTACTGTCATAGCGTTTCCATGTTTCCACGTTTTGACCCAAATAAGCTGAAAACGCCTGCCTACCGCCTTCCGTATCTATAGGGTGA
The DNA here is from genome assembly GCF_002863305.2 of Neisseria perflava. Lineage (NCBI taxonomy): Bacteria > Pseudomonadati > Pseudomonadota > Betaproteobacteria > Neisseriales > Neisseriaceae > Neisseria > Neisseria perflava. The sequence continues at coordinate 642,320 of NZ_CP136962.1, read as the reverse complement.
CATAAAGGCGCAAAGGCAGAAACCGCAGCATATCGGCCGGGATAGTTCAAAGCCAAATGCAGCGCGCCATGCCCGCCCATGCTGAAACCTGCAATGCTGCGCTCTTTCGTTACCGGAAAATGATGCTCGATCAAATCAGGTAATTCTTGGCTGATATAGCTTTCCATTTGGTAATGCTGCGCCCAAGGCGCTTCAGTTGCATTGACATAAAATCCGGCACCTTGTCCAAGATAATGTTCCTCACTGTCGGCAACATGCTGACCGCGTGGCGAGGTATCTGGGAAAACCACAATAATATTCCATTGCGCCGCAAAACGCTGGATGCCGCTTTGCCGAACCAATTCAGAACCATCGCTATTTAAGCAGGAAAGGAAATATAAAACAGGCGCGGGATAACCTTTTAAGACTTGTGGAGGTAGATAGACATCAAATACCATATCCGTCCGGCAGGTTTGAGAAAAATGGCGGTACCGTTCCTGATGCCCGTTAAACATCTTTCTGCGTTCCAGCAAATGCAATTCTGAATTTTTCATTTTATTCCTTGTAAGGAAACAACAATAAACAGAATGTTAGCGCAAAACCTGCTCATCGTGTTGTTGCCCCATCTTTTTAAGGCAACCAAATCTGCTTTAAACAAGACTTGCCAAACATGCAAAATCATTACGCCGGCAGCATTTAAAATCTATACACAATCTCTGTGGATAAATCTGTTGATAAGCTTTGGGTAATCGTAAAATTTTCTTTAGGAACAAACCAAGTCTTAAATTGACTAAAATTTAATCAAATAAAACATAATAAAATCAAATAGTTATATTTATAAGATTTTACTATAATCATACAGTGAAAATTTATAGGTAAAACAAGGTTATGCGGCTTTGTGCATAAATTAGGGTTGACATCCCTAAAAATCGCCCCGAATCAAAAGCTGCTTGAAACAACGGCCGATTTCATCAGATGCCATTCAAAAGACTCGCGGCCACACATTTTGCGTTACAATACGCACTTATTTTTAAGAAAGAAAAATACGCCATGAAAGCCTCCCAGTTCTTCATTTCTACCCTTAAAGAAGCCCCTGCCGAAGCCGCACTTGCCAGCCACAAGCTGATGATTCGTGCCGGTTTAATCAAAGCCAACGCATCCGGTCTTTATACTTGGATGCCGATGGGTCTGCGCGTATTGCGCAAAGTTGAAAATATCGTGCGCGAAGAAATGGCCCGCGCAGGTAGCGTAGAGCTGCTGATGCCGGTGGTACAACCTGCCGAACTGTGGCAGGAATCCGGCCGCTGGGAGTTTTACGGTAAAGAACTGCTGCGCCTGAAAGACCGTCATGACCGCGATTTCTGCATGGGTCCGACTTGTGAAGAAGTCATTGCCGACATCGTGCGCAAAGAAGTCAACAGCTATAAACAACTGCCGAAAAACTTTTACCACATCCAAACCAAATTCCGCGATGAAGTACGTCCGCGCTTTGGCGTAATGCGCGCGCGCGAGTTCGTCATGAAAGACGCTTATTCCTTCCATGCCGACTATGCCTCGCTTCAGACGACCTATCAAGATATGTACGACGCTTACTGCCGTATCTTCACCCGTTTGGGTTTGGAATTCCGTCCTGTTGCCGCAGATACTGGCAGCATCGGCGGTACCGGCTCTCACGAATTCCAAGTATTGGCTGAAAGCGGCGAAGACGTTATTGCATATAGCGACACTTCTGATTACGCCGCCAATATCGAGTTGGCACCGACTTTGCCGCTTAAAGGCGAACGCGCTGCTGCTCAGGCTGAATTGACCAAAGTACATACACCAAACGTCAAAACTATAGAGTCTTTGGTTGAATTCCTGAATATTCCGGTTGAACAAACCCTCAAGTCCATCGTGGTCGAAGGCGAAAACGAAGGAGAACTCGTCCTGCTGCTGTTACGTGGCGACCATGAATTTAACGACATCAAGGCAGAAAAACTGGCCGGCGTGAAATCGCCACTGACCATGGCAAGCCCTGCGGCGATTGTTGAACAGTTCGGCGCAAACGGCGGCTCTCTCGGCCCTGTTAACTTCAAAGGTAAAGTCTATGCCGATTTCGCCACCGAAAAAGGCGCAGACTGGGTTATCGGCGCGAACGAAGACGACTACCACTATACCGGCTTCAACTTCGGCCGAGATGCTGACGAGCCTGAATTTGTCGATTTGCGCAATGTCATCGAAGGCGATATCAGCCCTGACGAACAAGGCCATCTGAAACTGGCGCGCGGTATTGAAGTCGGCCACGTTTTCCAATTGCGCGACAAATATACCCAAGCCATGAATGTTAGCTTCTTGGACAATAACGGCAAATCCCAAATCATGGAAATGGGCTGCTACGGTATCGGTATTACCCGCGTTGTTGCCGCCGCCATCGAGCAAAACAATGATGAAAAAGGCATTGTTTGGACCAAAGCAATGGCACCGTTTGAAGTCGTTATCGTGCCGATGAACTACAAAAAATCTGAAGCCGTACGCGAAGCCGCTGACAAAATCTATGCCGAGCTTTTGGCTGCCGGTGCAGATGTATTGTTGGATGACCGCGACGAACGTGCAGGTGTATTGTTGAATGACTCCGAGCTGTTGGGTATTCCTCACCGCATCGTGATAGGCGATCGCGCCTTAAAAGAAGGCAATGTCGAATATGCCGAACGCCGTGACAATCAGGCTCAAGCCGTTGCAGTATCAGAAATTGTCGCCAAGGTTTTGGCCGCATTGAACGCTTAAGTTTTTTTCAATAGTTTAAAGGCCGTCTGAAACTGATTATTTCGTTTCAGACGGCCTTTTTCTGTTTTAATAAATAATGTTTTTTCCGTAGCTCTCTAATATTTCTTTGATTTTCAAAATGGTTTCTTTAGGCGGCGGATGTACCCCTTTTAACTTGTATTCATCGCCGCACAAAGCCCATTTATGTGCGCCCAATTCGTGATACGGCAAAAGCTCGACCATTTCGACATTATCCATATCACCGATAAACTCGCCCAATAAATGCGCTGACCGCTCATCATCGGTATAACCGGGAACAACCACATAGCGCACCCGCGTCGGCTGATTGCGTTCGGCAAGATAGCGCGCAAATTTCAGCGTTTTGGTATTTGGAATACCGACAAGCACTTTATGAATTTCAGGATCGATTTGTTTTAAGTCGAGCATGACCAAATTGGTATGATCTAGCAAATCATCCAAAATCGAATCATAGTGCAAAGCATAGCCATTACTGTCGAGACAGGTATGGATATCGTGTTCCCGGCAGGCCGTAAACCAATCGCGTACAAACTCATATTGCAATAACGGCTCGCCGCCGGTTGCCGTTACACCTCCGCCTGTCGCACGCAGATAATGACGATAGGTCATGACCTGCTTCATCACGGTTGCCACATCCAATTCCTGCGCCTGCTCGGTATGCAAATCCCAAGTATCGCGATTATGACAATACAGGCAGCGCATCAGGCAACCTTGCAAAAAGAGCACGTAGCGCAAACCCGGACCATCGACAGCACCGCAAGATTCAATCGAATGAATAATACCTTTGCCGTTATAGTGACGGTGGCCAAGGTCTTTCAGTTCCGGCTCGGGGGTAATGGCAAAAGTCGTGGACATAGTGTTCGGCTCAAAAATGTTTTTGCTTATATGGATTGTACGATAATAAAGGCCGTCTGAACATTTCAGACGGCCTTGGAGCTTTGTTTCAAAACAAACCAAATGCAAATTTAGCTTCTGGTTTGTTTCGCCACCCGATTACATGGTTTCTGTGAATGTACGGGTAATCACGTCAAGCTGTTGTTCGCGGGTCAGCGAGTTGAAGCGAACCGCATAACCGGAAACACGAATGGTCAACTGCGGATATTTCTCCGGATTGTGCATCGCATCTTCCAAAGTCTCGCGATTCAATACGTTGACGTTCAAGTGTTGACCGCCTTCCAAAATACCGTCTTCATGGTGGAAATAACCGTCCATCAAACCGGCAAGGTTGCGCTCGCGAGAATGCTCGTCTTTACCCAAAGCGCCAGGAATAATGGAGAAGGTATAGGAAATACCGTCTTTGGCAAACTCAAATGGCAGTTTGGCTACGGAAGTCAATGAAGCGACTGCACCGTTGACGTCACGGCCGTGCATTGGGTTTGCACCCGGACCAAACGGAGCGCCTGCACGGCGGCCGTCTGGAGTATTACCGGTTTTCTTACCGTAAACAACGTTGGAAGTAATGGTCAGTACGGACTGAGTCGGAGTGGCGTTGCGGTAAGTTTTGTGGGTTGCCACTTTTTTCATGAAGCGTTCAACCAAATCGCAGGCGATATCGTCAACGCGGTCGTCGTTATTACCAAATTGTGGGTATTCGCCTTCGATTTCAAAGTCAACGGCAATGCCGTTTTCGTCGCGAATCGGTTTCACTTTGGCATATTTAATGGCGGACAATGAGTCGGCAGCCACAGACAAACCGGCGATACCACATGCCATCGTACGTTTCACGTCACGGTCATGCAACGCCATCAACGCGGCTTCGTAGCTGTATTTGTCGTGCATGTAGTGAATAATGTTCAGCGCGGTAACGTATTGGGTTGCCAACCAATCCATGAATTTGTCCATGCGCTCAAAGACAGTGTCGTAGTCCAAAACTTCGTCCATAATCGGCTCGGTTTTCGGACCAACTTGCTCTTTAGATTTTTCATCCACGCCGCCGTTGATTGCGTACAGCAGAGTTTTAGCCAAGTTAGCACGTGCGCCGAAGAACTGCATTTGTTTGCCGACCACCATCGGGCTGACGCAGCAGGCAATGGCGTAGTCGTCGCTATTGAAGTCAGGGCGCATCAAATCGTCGTTTTCGTATTGGATGGACGAAGTATCGATGGATACTTTGGCGCAGAATTCTTTAAAGCCTTGCGGCAGTTGTTCTGACCACAATACAGTGATGTTTGGCTCAGGAGACGGGCCCATGTTATACAGGGTATGCAGCACGCGGAAGTTGGTGCGGGTTACCAAGGTACGGCCATCCAAGCCCATACCGCCGATGGATTCGGTTGCCCAAATCGGGTCGCCGGAGAAGAGTTGGTCGTATTCGGGCGTACGCAGGAAACGGACCATACGCAGTTTCATCACCAAGTGGTCAATGAATTCTTGAGCTTGGGTTTCGGTAATCACACCGTTTTTCAGGTCGCGTTCGATGTAAATATCCAAGAATGAAGATACACGGCCGAAGGACATCGCTGCGCCGTTTTGAGATTTAACGGCAGCGAGGTAGGCGAAGTAAGTCCATTGGATCGCTTCTTGTGCATTTTTTGCAGGGCCGGAAATATCGTAGCCGTAAGAAGCCGCCATTTCTTTCATTTGGTTCAATGCTTTATATTGCTCATTGATTTCTTCGCGGCGGCGGATCACTTCTTCCAAGTCTACACCGTTTTCCAAATCGGCTTGCAGTGAGTTGAACTGGTTGAGTTTGTCTTTCATCAAGAAGTCGATACCGTACAATGCCACACGGCGGTAGTCACCGATAATACGGCCACGGCCATAAGCATCCGGCAGACCGGTAATCACGCCTGATTTACGGCAACGGCGGATGTCGGGAGTGTAAACGTCAAACACGCCTTGGTTGTGGGTTTTGCGGTATTTGGTGAAAATTTCGCTGACTTCGGGATTCAATTCAACGTTGTACACTTTGCACGCGTCTTGCACCATTTTCAAACCGCCAAACGGCATGATAGAGCGTTTCAAAGGCTCGTCTGTTTGCAGGCCGACGATGGTTTCCAAATCTTTGTCGATATAGCCTGGAGCATGGCTGGTAATACCGGATACGATTTGCGCGTCAATTTTATACGGCTCGTGCGTACGGTTTTCAACCTTGATGCCTTCCATCACTTCCGCCCACAGCTTGGTTGTGGCTTCGGTTGCTGGTGCCAAGAAAGAGGCATCACCTTCATATGGCGTGTAGTTTTTTTGAATAAAATCGCGGACATCTACGTTGGTTTCCCAGTTGCCACCGACAAAACCTTCCCAAGCGGCAGGACGTTGCTGAACATCATTTGACATATCAAGCTCCTAATTTTATTGAAAATATAGACTGTAAATTTTCTGAAAGGATAACATCAATACCCATTTATTTACAGGGGTTTTCTTGAAATAAAATTACAGACTAGCCTTTTCTTGATTTACGTCAATGAGAATAATTGTTACTTGGCACTACATCTCACTTTCCAAACATTCGTACTTAAAAACAGCGTAAAATACAAAATTCAGCCCTGAAGACAGGTATTCTTCAGGGCTGAATTTTTATTGCATTTCATATAAAAGGCCGTCTGAAAATTCAGACGGCCTTTTATTCACTTAATCAATTAAGCAAACGGATGATGCAAAACAATGGTTTCTTCACGGTCAGGACCGGTTGAAACAATGGCCACGGGCGCACCGCACACTTCTTCAATACGTTTCAGATAAGCTTTAGCGTTTTCAGGCAGCTTGTCGTACTCTTTCACGCCAAAAGTAGACTCGCTCCAACCAGGCATGGTTTCATAAATCGGTTTGCAGGTTTCTACCGCATCGGAGCCGCAAGGCAGAATGTCGGTTTTGCTGCCATCAGGCAATTCATAGCCTACGCAGATATTGATGTTTTCAATACCGTCCATCACATCCAGCTTGGTAATGCACATGCCGGAAATGCCATTAACTTGAATAGAGCGTTTCAGAGCAGCCGCGTCAAACCAGCCACAACGACGCGCACGACCGGTTACGGAGCCGAATTCATGGCCGCGTTCAGCCAAACCTGCGCCCACTTCGTCAAACAATTCAGTCGGGAATGGGCCGGAACCCACGCGGGTGGTATAGGCTTTAACGATACCCAAAACGTAATCCAGCATTTGCGGACCTACGCCTGCACCGGCAGAAGCGGCACCTGCCAAGCAGTTGGAGGAAGTTACAAACGGATAAGTACCGTAGTCGATATCCAGCAACGTACCTTGTGCGCCTTCAAACAACAGGCTTTCGCCTTTGCGGTTTTTCTCGTTCAAAACACGGGAAACATCGGTAATCATCGGCGTAATGCGCGGTGCAACTTTTTCAATGACCACCATCACGTCTTCAACTTTTACCGACTCGGCATTGTGCAGGTGTTGTAACTGAACATTGTAATAAGCCAAAACAGCTTCCAGTTTTTCAACCAGTTTTTCAGGGTGCAACAAGTCCACCACGCGAATCGCACGACGGGCAACTTTATCTTCATAAGCCGGGCCGATGCCGCGGCCGGTTGTACCAATTTTGCTTTTACCGCGGGAAGCTTCGCGAGCTTGATCAAGCGCAATATGGTAAGGCAGAATCAATGGGCAGGTCGGCGCAATTTTCAGACGGCCTTCGACGTTTTTCACACCGGCAGCATTCAATTCGTCGATTTCACCCAACAATGCTTCAGGAGAAACTACAACACCTGAGCCGATGAAGCAGTCCAAAGTCTCATGCAAAATGCCGCTTGGAATCAGGCGCAAAATGGTTTTTTTACCACCGACGACCAATGTATGGCCGGCATTGTGGCCGCCTTGGAAACGTACAACACCGCTGGTTTCTTCTGCCAGCCAGTCAACAATCTTACCTTTGCCTTCATCACCCCATTGGGCACCGATTACGACAACATTTTTAGCCATAGCTATCTAACCTTATTTCAGATACAAAATTTCAAAATAAAACTCAATCGTTCAAATCGATTACTTTCCAAACGCCGTCCACTTGTTTCAGACGGCCTGTAACCTCTTCCGAACCGTTATAGCCGATACCGTAATCGATAACGACACATTGTCCTTGTTCGCGCAAAGCATCTACCGCTTCTTGAGCCGCAGGCATGTCTTTTACATCGACAGCCACCACGGATTCCCGTCCGATAGCAGGAAGGCGGCCGATGAAGCTGCGCAAATCAAAACTGAATCCGGCTGCAGGACGCGCTCGTCCGAAGTATCCGCCCAATCCGTCATAACGGCCGCCGCGTGCCACGGCATCATGACGGTTTGAACCATAAGCCGCGTAAAGCAAACCGGTATGGTAATTGTCAACGCGCAGTTCCGACAAATCGATATGCACTTTTTGATTTGGGAACGCGTCGCATACTGCCTGTAATTCATCCAAAGCCGCACTGACTGCAGACAATTCCGGTAATTTCTCTCTAGCCACAGTCAGCACTTCACGACCGCCGTACAGTCGGGGCAACAGTGAAAACGCTTTTGCCCACATGCCGTCAAGTTTCCACTCTTTGACCAACTGGCTGACAGCCTCGGCATCTTTGTCCTGCATCGATGACAGCAGGATTGCCGATTGCTGCTCATCCAAATGCGCGGCATTTGCTAAAGCACGGAATACGCCGATATGTCCCAACGAGAGCAAAACTTCGCCCATGTCGGCGATTTTCATACTTTTCAGCATCAAATCAATCAATTCAATATCCGCTTCAATGCCTTCCAAGCCGTACATTTCCGCACCCGCCTGCAAAGGTTCGCGCATATTGAGCAATCCGTCAGGCCGCGCATGAAGCACCGAGCCGGCATAGCACAAACGGTTGATGCCTTGATTGGCAGAAAGCAAGTGTGCATCAATGCGCGCCACCTGCGGCGTAATATCCGCGCGGATACCGAGCTGGCGACCGCTAAGCTGATCGACGACCAAAATGGTTTTCAAAGACAAACCGACATCGATATGAGTCAATAAGGAATGGCTGTATTCCATCAACGGCGGCTGTACCAATTCGTAACCATGCACGCGGAACAAAGCCAACAGCCGCTCACGGGTGCTTTCCAATTGTCGCGCATTGGTCGGCAATACGTCGGCGACGTGTTCAGGAAGCTGCCAAGACTTCATGAGAATCTACCTCTGTTTTTTGTAAACACAAAGGGCTGCTTAAATTTAAAACCAAATCAGCCTGACGACTGAAATTTTCCTGAATGCATCGACGGCACATCCGATGCGGCTTCAACAAAACTGATTTTAAATTTAAACAGCCCCTGAGTGACGGCTTCAAACCGTCGAGTTATTAAAATCAGACTTTACCATATTAAAACAAATTTTGCACCCTGTTTGCAGGAAACGTAAAAAAAACATTAAAAACAAAGGCCGTCTGAAAACCAAATGCATAGATGCATCATTCTCAGACGTCCTTATTCATGCCTGAACAACCCGACGCTTAACGCCAGTAACGCCACCAAGGCATATCGTCAGATCGCCATTCGTGTTGCAAGAACGGGCTTTGAGGGAAGTTGGTTTCCAAAACGCGGCGCGTATCGGCTGCCAGTTGCGGCTTGTCCAGTTTTTTGTACGCCAATTCCATCATCGCCAAAGCTTCTTCGACATAACGGGTATTTTGGTAACGGCTGACGATTTTTTGCGCACGGTTGGCTGCTGCGACATAAGCACCGCGTTTCATGTAATAACGCGCCACAGATATCTCGTTACCACCCAAAGCGTCCACCAGCTTGGCCATACGCTCGGTTGCATCGGCAGCGTATTTGCTGTTTGGATAACGTTGAACCAACTCGGCAAACGCCTGATAAGCATCGCGGTTGGCTTTCGGGTCGCGGTCGGACCAGTCTTGGGAAGCCAGCTTGTTCAAGAAAGACTGGTCTTCGTTAAACAGGACCAAACCTTTCAAGTACAGCGCGTAGTCCATATTCGGATGTTGCGGATGATGGCGTTGGAAGCGCGCAATGGCAGCCAAGGCTTTTTCCGGCTCATCGTCTTTATAATAGGCATACGCCGTATCCAACTGGGACTGCTGTGCATAGCGGCCGTTTGGAAAACGGGATTCTAAAATTTCGTATAACTTGACAGCTCGCGTATAATTGTTGCTGTTCAATTCGTCTTGCGCTTCGGCATAAAGCTTTTCCACACTCCAATCTTGAGTAATTTGGGCGTCTTTATCGATTGTGCCTTTATTTGCGCAGGCACTTAGTGCCAAACCTAAAGAAACTACTAAAAGAATTTTTTTCATGCAGAATACTTCCTTTGATAACGAAGCCGATTATAGCGATGATTTAGACTTTCCGTCATCCCCTGAAACAGAAAGTTGTGTTAATTTGACCGTTCCGCTCAAAATGGCGGGCGGAAGGCTGGATGCCGTATTGGCCAAACTCATGCCCGACTACTCGCGCAGCCGCCTGAGTTCGTGGATTAAAGAGGGTGCAGTCATTGTAAACGATAAGCCCGCGCAACCCAAAGATAAAATGATAGGCGGTGAATTGATTGCCGTTACGGTACGTCCGAGCGAAGAAAACCTCGCCTTCACGCCCGAGTCTATGGATTTGGACATTATTTATGAAGACGATACCGTCATCGTCATCAACAAGCCTGCCGGGTTGGTCGTCCATCCTGCCGCAGGCAACTGGAGCGGCACCCTGCTCAACGGCCTGTTGGCGCACTGTCCCGAATTAAGCCAAGTGCCGCGTGCGGGCATCGTACACCGTTTGGACAAAGAAACCAGCGGCCTGATGGTGGTCGCCAAAACCTTGCCGGCGCAAAACTCACTGGTTCAACAGCTTCAAGAGCGCACAGTCAAACGCATTTACCGCGCAGTCGCCAACGGCATCGTCCCTTTCGATGGCAAAATTGAAACCCAAATCGGCCGCGATCCGCACAACCGCCTAAAAATGGCAGTCGTCAAATTCGGCGGCAAACCTGCCATCACCCACGTCAAAGTGTTGGAACGTTATCTGGCACACAGCTACATCGAATGCTCACTCGAAACCGGCCGCACCCACCAAATCCGCGTTCATATGCGCGAAGCCAACCATCCGCTGGCCGCCGACCCTGTTTACGGCAACCTGCGCCACCCATGCAGCGATGCGGTTAAAGAGGCCATCAAAGCCCTTGGTGCACGCCAAGCCCTGCACGCCTACCGCTTGAGCTTTGTGCACCCGAAAACCGGCGAAACCGTTTCCTTTGAAGCGCCTATGCCTGACGATATGTACCACCTGCTTTCCGTCCTGCGTCTGGAAGCCGGTTTGGATTCGTCCCTAAGCAACGAGGAAGAATGGCAAGAGAAATTCGGCATGGACGATGACGACGATTGGAATGAAGACGACTACGATGTCGAAGTCGTTTACGTAAGGGATTAAACCCATATTTTCAGACGGCCTAAAATATTGTTTTGAGGCCGTCTGAAATCAATCCGTTCCAATATTTCAGCGACTCAAAGATTATGAAAACCATCACAGATACCCTAAACCTCGCCCCGCAAGGCAAAAATTTTTTGACTGCCGACTGGCCTGCCCCTGCCAATGTTAAAACGCTTATTACCACACGCAACGGCGGTGTCAGCGAAGGCGTGTACCGCAGCCTAAATGTCGGTTCGCACGTCGGCGACAATCTGGAAGCCGTGCTCCGCAACCGTGAAATCGTACAGGAACAAGTCGGCCTGCCCGTTGCCTACCTTAATCAAATCCACAGCACCATTGTTGTAAATGCCGCCGAAGCATTAGGCAATTCGCCGGATGCCGATGCCTCGGTTGATACGACGGGCACGATCGCCTGCGCTTCGATGACTGCCGATTGCCTGCCTGTCTTGTTTTGCGACAAAGCAGGGACCGTTGTTGCGGCGGCTCATGCAGGTTGGCGCGGTTTGGCCGGTGGCGTTTTGCAAAACACCATTGCAGCAATGAATGTCGAGCCGCTGGAAATCATGGCCTATCTCGCCCCTGCCATCGGCCCTGATGCGTTTGAGGTAGGGCAAGATGTATTTGATGCGTTTTGCACCCTTATGCCGGAAGCTGTCGATGCGTTTAAAGACATCGGCGGCGGCAAATACCTTGCCGACATTTACGCTTTGGCGCGCATGGTTCTGCACCGCGAAGGCGTGAACATGATTTATGGCGGCACCCATTGCACCGTCTTGGAACGCGATACTTTCTTCTCCTACCGCCGAGACGGGCAAACCGGCCGCATGGTCAGCCTGATTTGGCTGGAAAAATAAGCGTTGTATCTTATAGACAAGGCCGTCTGAAATACTTTCCGTTTACGGTTTCAGACGGCCTAAACATTATTCGTTATAATCCGACGATACCGTAACCGGTTTCAACGAAGGAATATCCAATGAAAAAAATCCTATTGCCTGCACTCGCCCTATTGATTGCCTCTTGCGGTTTCCACCTGAAAGGCACAGGCGTGACTTCTCAGCCGTTGCCTTATCAGAACTGGCATGTAGAAGGCGGAGCCGTCATGCAAAAAGCGCTGGAAAATGCCTTACGCCGTGCCGACGGCCATCCGGTTAGCGAAGCCGAATCACAAATCACCCTGCGCGTTGTCGACTTTCAAAAACGCCGCGATATCTACACCATCACCCGCGCCGCCGCAAACAACGAATACCTGCTGGCCATGACCGTCAAAGCCCAAGCCTTCCGCAACGGCGAGCCGGTTGGCGAACCGCTGGAAATTAAGGTTCACCGCACCATGGACTACGCCGACAGCGAAGTTTTGGGTAAACAGGAAGAGGAAGAAACCATTTGGTCTGAAATGCGCATTGACGCCGCAGATCAAATCGTCCGCCGCCTGACTTTCCTGAAGGCGCAATAATGGCTGCCGCGCCCATTGAGAGCCTGCGCCCCGATACGCCGCTCAAACCGTTGTACATCATCCACGGCGAAGAGGATTTGTTGCGCATCGAGGCTTTGGATACGCTGCGCGCAGCCGCAAAAAAACAAGGTTATCTCAACCGCGAAGTCTATACCGCCGAAAACAATTTTGACTGGAACGAGCTGTTGCAAAGTGCCGGCAGCGCAGGTTTGTTTGCCGATTTGAAACTGCTGGAAATCCACATTCCTAACGGCAAACCCGGCAAAAACGGAGGCGAGGCCCTGCAAGCCTTCGCTGAACGCCTGCCCGAAGATACGGTTACGCTCATCCTCCTGCCCAAGCTTGAAAAAGCGCAAATCCAGTCCAAATGGTTTTCTGCATTGGCAGGCAAAGGCATCGTCTTAGAAGCCAAAGCCGTTGCGCCACATGCTTTGCCGCAATGGATACAGGGCCGTCTGAAACAGCAGGGTTTGGATATCGAACCTGAAGCACTCGCCCTTTTTGCCGAGCGCGTCGAAGGCAATCTTTTGGCCGCCCGTCAGGAAATCGAAAAACTCGCCCTGCTCCATCCCCAAGGCCATTTAATCAATATTGCCGACGCAGAAGCCGCAGTTGCCACCGTCGCCCGCTTCGACGTATTCCAACTGGCAGGCGCATGGATGAAAGGCGATGCCCTGCGCGTTTCCCGTTTGCTGGACGGTTTGGAAGAAGAAGGCGAAGAGCCGGTTTTGCTGTTGTGGGCAGTTGCCGAAGACATCCGCACCCTAATCCGCCTGACTGCCGCACTCAAGCAGGGCCAAAACATCCAAAGCCTGCGCAACAGCCTGCGCTTATGGGGCGACAAGCAGACCCTTGCACCGATGGCGGCCAAACGCATTTCCATCAACCGCCTGCTCGACGCGCTCAAAACCTGCGCCAAAATCGACCGCATCATCAAAGGCGCAGAAGAAGGCGATGCATGGACCGAGTTCAAACAACTCGTTACTTCGCTGGCCGCTTGAAACCGTTGCCACGCGTCAAGAAACTTGCACGCAATACGCCCCAAAAACAGAAAATACTGTAAAATAGCGTAAACTCAAATTCAGGCCGTCTGAACCTCGCATTTCAGACGGCCTCTTCCAGCAAAAAACAAGGAAACACCAACCATATGGATAATAAAACCAAACTTCGCATCGGCGGTCTGGCCCTGCTGACCACTGCCGTATTAAGCCTCATCATCGTTCTGATCGTCGATTCATGGCCGCTGGCCATCCTGTTGGCCGTCATTATCGTGGCCGCTGCCGCAGGCGGTTTCGTTTGGACTTCACGCCGTCAGCAACGCCAATTCCTCGAGCGCCTGAAAAAATTCGACATCGATCCGGAAAAAGGCCGTATCAACGAAGCCAACCTGCGCCGCATGTACCACAGCGGCGGCCAACATCAAAAAGACGCAATTACCTTGGTTTGCCTGTCACAAAAATGTTCCGTTGACGAAGCGCACGCCATCTTCAAAAAACGTCCGACCCGTCAGGAAATGAACCAAATGGCTGCCCAACAGGCACGCGGTCAAAAACGTCCACATCGTTAATCCCGACAGTAACAGGCCGTCTGAACATCCTATCCCGTTTCAGACGGCCTGTTTTTATTTCCATTAAACCTATTTCCGTTTCCATCGCATTATGACCCGTCTTCCCACCGCCCCACTCAAACGCCGCCTCGCCGCACTGGTTTACGAACTTCTGCTGACCGGTGCCGTTACCAGCATTGCAGCCCTTGCAGCCGGTATTGTCGCCATCTTTCTCAATCCTGTTTCCACGCGCCTGTCCATGCTGACAACCTGTCTGATTCTGTTCTACGCATGGTGGCTCTACTTCCGCACCAACTGGCACAAAAAAGGCCAAACCCTCGCCATGCAGACATGGAAAATCGGTTTAGCCGATAAAAACGATACCCAGCCGCCCCTGCCTCAACTGCGCCTACGCTTTATTTGGGCAAGCATTTTTATTGTCTTCATTCCCCTGTTTGCCTACGCCGGATTGCGCCATCTGCTCAATATCCCGCCCAAAGGCGCATTCGGCGCCGCGCTCATTTGGCTCATCCTGCCATGGGGCTTCGCCCTGTTCCATCCCGACCGCCAGTTCCTCTACGACTTCTTGGCCGGAACAAGGCTGGTGGATTTAAATCAGAAGAAAACAAACGAATAAAATCCAAAAGCGGCATAAAATAAAGGCCGTCTGAAACTCAAGATAAGTTTCAGACGGCCTTTAATCATAACATCAAGCCATAATTATTCTTGCCAACGTTTGAACACCAGCGAAGTATTGACACCGCCAAAAGCAAAGTTATTGCTGACCACATAATCGGTTTGAATCTCGCGTCCGCCTGTTTGGATGTAATCCACCTTGCCGCAAAGCGGATCGATGTTTTCCAAATTGACGGTCGGCGCAAACCAGCCGTTGTTCATCATTTCGATGGTAAACCAGGCTTCCAATGCGCCGCATGCGCCGAGTGTATGGCCGAGATAACTTTTTTGCGAACTCATCGGCACAAAACCAAACACTGCCTCAGTCGCCAATGTTTCGGCAATATCGCCTTTTTCGGTCGCCGTACCGTGGCCGCTGACATAGCCGACTTTATCAGGCGTAATACCGGCATCTTTCAGCGCAAGCTCCATACATTTTTGCATGGTTTCTTTTTGCGGCTGGGTAACGTGGCTGCCGTCGCTGTTGGCACCATAGCCGACAAGCTCAGCATAGATTTTTGCACCGCGCCGTTTGGCGTGTTCCAATTCTTCCAACACAAAAATCCCTGCGCCTTCGCCGATGACCAAGCCGTCTCGAGCGTTGTCGTAAGGGCGCGGCGTCAGCTCAGGTTCGCCGTTGCGGCGGCTGGCGGCATAAAGTGAATCGAAAACATACACTTCAGACGGACAAAACTCTTCGCCGCCGCCAGCCAACATCATATCAATCAGGCCGTATTTAATCGCTTCGTAAGCATAACCAATGCCTTGACTGCCGGAAGAGCACGCGCTCGAAGTCGGGATAATGCGGCCTTTTAAGCCGAAGAAAATACCGATATTGGCGGCAGTCGTATGCGGCATCATACGCACATAAGTATTGGCGTTGAAATTGCGCGATGTGCCGGTGAGCAAAAGTTCGCCCATATCGCCGATGTCTTTGGTACTGCCGACAGACGAACCGCACGCTACGCCCATACGGCCGTCTGTAATACTTTCATCACCCAGCAAGCCTGCATCCGTCAAAGCTTGTTCCGCCGCATCGACACACAAATGCGATACGCGCCCCATGCTTCTGAGCTGCTTGCGCGTCCAATGTTTGGGAGGAGAATAGCCTTCAATCGGCGCACCCAGTTGCGCTTCCAATTCAGGAAAGCGTCCACTCCAGTCCATATGTTTGACTGCGTTTTTTTCGGCTTTAAAGGCCGTCTGAATACTTTGCCAATCACGGCCGAAGGCGGTAATACCGCCGATACCTGTTACTACGACTCTTCTAGTATTCAACACAAACCTCCGTTCACAGCAATCACTTGGCGCGTAATATACGCCGCTTTTTCATCCATTAAAAAGCGCACCGCATGCGCCACTTCCTCGGGCAATCCCATACGCGCGGCAGGGACGGCCTTTAAGATTTCTTCGACAGGCACGTTCTCATCGATAATATCGGTATCGATAAGGCCCGGTGCCACGCAGTTGACGGTAATTTTGCGTTTAGCCAACTCAACCGCCAAGGCTTTTGCCGCGCCGATTAGGCCCGCTTTGGACGCGCTGTAATTGACCTGACCGCGGTTGCCCGTCAAACCGGATACCGACGCCATGCACACAATCCGTCCGGCTTTGCGGCGACGGATCATCGGCATGGTCAAAGGGTGCAGCACATTATAAAAACCGTCCAAATTGGTACGCAACACCAAGTCCCAATCATCATCTGTAAAAGCAGGAAACGCATTGTCTCGCGTCAGGCCGGCGTTCAACACCACGCCGTAATATGTGCCGTTTGCCTCAATGTCGGCAGTCAAAATTTCTCGGCAGGCTTCGCGGTCGGACACGTCAAACTGCAACACGCGCGCATTTCTACCCAATGCACGGATTTCTTCCGCGACAGCTTCCGCTTCATCGCGGCGGCTGCGGCAGTGGACGACAATATCAAAGCCATCTTGCGCCAAACCAAGCGCGACGGCTTTGCCGATACCGCGATTAGACCCTGTAATTAAAATAGTTTCACTCATACGTTTTCTCACTATATCGACAGGCCGTCTGAATCTTTGTCTTTTCAGACGGCCTTGTAAACGGTTTAAATGATTTGACCGTCTTTCGGACTGTACACATTTAAAGAAGCTATTGCCAGCAAACCGTCCGGCGGCAACAGATGCTTCACATCTTCCGGCGCATCCGTCCAGCGCAACTCGCAATCAAATACGCCCATGCCGCCCAAATCCTGAATGGACACATGCGCCCTGACTTCCAGCTCAGTACCGACTGGCACAGAATCGGCAAACAAATCCAGCTTGCGCGTTCCCAATAAAAAACCCAAACGGACAGGCTCTCCAGCCTTTAAAGCCTCAATGCCTGCAAACGCGCCTATGCCCTGCGCCATCAATTCCATATAAGCCATAGACGGCAACACACCGTCCTGCAGCAAAATATGCTTATCGCCAACCGGCGCACGGCAAACCGTGTAGTCATCGCCAAATTCTTTCACACAATCGATAAGCACCATATGTCCGCTGTGCGGAAGCAGCGAAGCGACATCATAAATCGGGGCACTCGGTATTGAAGGCATAAAATGTCATCCGGGAATAAATTACGTTACAATATGCATTATAACAGAGCCTAGCTTTTACTAACCTATTTCATTACAATGTATGAAAATGTAAAACATTGAAAGACATCATGCCTCAAAACGTTTGCCGTTTCAGCTTCAATATCGCCGCATGGCAGGCCTCCTCCAGCAAAATCAGTACGCCGGAGCAATGGCAGGACTGGGCGCAGGGAAAACTCGATATCGCCTCACTGCCGGAGTGCAAACCCGCGCTCTCCTTTTTGCCGCCTATGCAACGCCGTCGCTTGGGAAAAGCGGCGCGCTTGGTTTGTGATGCCGCATGGAATCTGGCCGACCAATATCCCGAAAGCGTACCGGTGTACGTTTCGCACGACGGCGAAAGCAACCGCAGCTTTGAATTATGGCAAGAGCTTTTGAACACGCATACCGTATCGCCGACCTCATTCGGCCTGTCCGTTCACAACGCGACGATTGGGCAATGGTCGATGTTGCGTAAAGATATGAGCGAACATACCGCGTTGGCCGTTGCCGCCGATTCCTTTGAAACCGCGCTGACTGAAGCATTCGCGCTTTTGCAAGATGGCGTGCCATCCGTTTTAGTAATTGTCGCCGATGATCCGTTGTCTGAAGACTATCCCGTCTTGGCTACACGTGCGCCGTTTGCCTATGCATTGGCACTGGTCATCATAAAAGGCGAAGACTATACCTTAAGTTTGGAAACCACAGCCGCAAGGCCGTCTGAAAATCCTAACGATACAACAGTCGAGCCCTATTGGAGCAGCTTGGAGTGGGTACGCTTCCTGCTTTCAGACGGCAGACAACATACGCAACACTATCTCGGTAGAAACTGGCACTGGCAGAAAAACGCATGAAGACTTTAGACTATTTCCGTCGCTTTTTTGCCACACTCTTCGGCTTTATTCTTTTCGGCGTTGCAGGCGTATTGTTCAAAATCGCACTTTTACCCTATACGCTCAAATCGACCAAAGGCGACATCAAACGCCAACTTGAAGCAAGACGCATGATAGGCAAAGTTTGGCGTTTCTTCGTCGGCTACCTGCAATGGTCAGGCGTATTGAGCGTCCGCTTCAACGGCTTGGAAAAACTCGGCAGGCCTGGCCAGCTTATTCTTGCCAACCATCCCTCGCTTTTGGATGTCGTCTTGCTGATCAGCCATTATTCGGAGCCGAACGTACTGGTTAAAAAAGACCTGTTGCACAACCCCAGCATGAAAAGCCAGATTATCGCTTCCGGCTACATCCCCAACGATGAAAGCATGGAAATGCTGGAAGAAATCGATGCCGTGTTCAAAAGCGGGCAAAGTTTGCTGATTTTCCCCGAGGGCACGCGCACAGGTTGGGATGGACAGGTTAAAATGCACCGCGGCGCCGTATCACTCGGTTTGCGCAGCGCATCAGTCATCACGCCCGTGTGCATCAAGATGACGCCGCCCAATTTTAAAAAGGGGCAACCGTGGTACAAAATCCCGCCACAAAAAATTCATTATGAAATTACCGTCGGCGACGACATCCTGCCGGAAGAATGGCTGGCAGAAAAACCCCTGCCCATCGCCGCACGCCGTTTAAACGAATACCTGCAAGACTATTTTACAAGGAAAACCACATGAGCAATTTAGAAAACCAAATCAAACAATTAATCATCGACAGCTTGGGCTTGGAAGACATTACCGTTGCCGACATCGGCAGCGAAGATCCGCTTTTCGGCGACGACGGCCTGGGTCTGGATTCGGTTGATGCATTGGAACTTGGTTTGGCCGTACAAAAAACCTTCGGCTTCCAGCTCGACGGTGAAAACGACAACCTGCGCGAAAACTTCGCCAACGTCAAAACTTTGGCCGAGTTCGTCAAGAGCCGCCAAGCATAAGGGAGAAACAAGATGACTGAACAAGAAGTACGCGCCCTGCTGACCGATGCACTGGTTAACCTGTTTGAAATCGAACCGGAACGCATCAAACCCGAAACCAACCTCTACGAAGATTTGGAAATCGACAGCATCGACGCTATCGACCTTATCGACCACATCAAACGCGAAACCGGCCGCAAACTGCAAGCCGAAGACTTCCGCAATGTGCGTACCGTAGAAGACGTGGTTCAAGCGGTTTTGAAAGTACAACAAGATTTCTAATTCCGCTTTGAATCAGCATATTTTCAGACGGCCTTACCCACCGGCAAGGTCGTCTGAATATCAATAAACAACCTAATCATCAATCTTTCTCACTTATCCATAATATACAACTAACACCATGAAAAAATTCATTTCCCTACTGCTCTTACTCCCCGCCTTGTCTGCGCACGCTGAAATTTCCCTCATCAAAAAAATGACACATGCCGAGTGTATGCAAGTCATTCGTGATTCATTGGATATGTATAACGATATGGAGTTTTGTGAAAAAAACACGAACGAGGAAACTCAACGTAACGGGATGCTGGCATGGAATATGGCTGGATTTGCCAACAGCAAATCAGCAATGGCCCCTATCTGCCCAACGGTCAAAAAAATGACCAAACAAGAGCAGACTGAAATGTTTTCCCGCTATCCTAAATCTCATGAACCCAAAGAGGTTGCAAAATTCTGCACCTCGGAAAACCGTAACCGCATCGCCAAGCTTTATCCAAAATACTATAAGCTGCTCGTAGAACATGAAGCCTTTGAAAAAAATAAGGAAGAAAACGAATAATCCAAGACACCATCGACCTTATTGACCACATCAAATGCGAAACCGGCCGCAAACTGCAACTGGCAAACCTGCTCAAAGAACAATGATATTAATTGACTTCTCTCTTACGAAACAAAATATTTAATATCAAATCAATAATTTTCAACTGGAGAATTATAAATATGGAATCATCTTTATCATCGATCTTTATTGTTCTTGCATTGTTATCTACCGGTTTCCTATCTGGTAAATTTCTTGCACCACCCCTTCGACAAGTCCTACTCAAACCCTTGTCCTTTATTGTCCTGCTGCTGCTCTTTTTCATGGGCTATGAGTTCGGCGGCGTCTTTACCGACCCGAATCTGGGCGCGGACATCGTCAAATATGCCCTGCTGCTCGCACTGATTATCAGCGCGTTTACCTTGATTGCGCTTTATCGCAAACCCGAAGCCTCGACTGCTCCCACTCCATCGGGCAGCTTTATCAAACCCTTTTACGGCTGTTTCAAAGCCTTTGCTTTTTTCGGTTTGGGTGTCGCGGCATTTGCCTTTTTCGGGCGACAGGTCGGCAATCTGCCCATCGACAGCACCCATATCCTCTATCTGCTGATTTTCATGGTTGGCATGGACTTGGTTCATTTCCAGCTTGGCGGATTCGGACGTAGGATTTTCCTGCTGCCGCTTCTGACCGTTGCTGCAACCGCCGCCGCGTGTTTCGTTTTTTCGCTATGTTCGCCCTATTCGTTTGCCCAAAGCCTGGTATTGTCGGGCGGTTTCGGCTGGTTCTCCCTTTCGGGTCCTATGGTTGGAAAAGCGGTATCGCCCGAAATGGGTGCGGCAGCGTTTATGACCGATTTTTTCCGCGAAATGATCAGCATCGTCTTCCTGTATTTCTACGGACGAAAGCAGCCTATGGCGGCAATCGGCATTTCCGGCGCAGCGGCAATGGACTCCGCCCTGCCCTTTGTAAAAGAAAACTGCCGCGCCGAATACATCAAATACGCCGTCGTCAGCGGCTTTATCCTGACCCTTGTCGCACCGTTTTTTCTGTCCGCCGCCATTGCCATGCTGAACTGATCCTACTATTTTTCCAAACAACTTTCAGACGACCTCCCCCCCCCTAAAACCCAAAAGTCATCTGAAACCGAACACCATTATGAAAACACTGGGAAAATTCCTACTGACCCTTGCCAGCCTCGCCTATCCGCTTCTATGGTATTACGGCAGGGAAAACGGCGCATTTTTCTGGCTTGCTGCGGCCATGTGTGTGTTATGGCTGATACGCGCCGCCATGCCGCAAACCACAGCCCAACGCATTACGGCGATTATCCTTGCCGCCTTTTTTGCGGCGGTACTGGTTTTCAGACGGCCTGACTCGATGTATTGGTATCCCGTCGCCGTCAATGCACTGATGCTTGCCATTTTCGGCGGCAGCCTGTTTGCCAAACAAACCGTTATCGAACGCCTCGCCCGACTGCAACACCCCGACCTGCCGCCCGAAGGTGTGCGCCACACTCGACGCGTTACGAAAATCTGGTGCGCCTTCTTTATCTTCAACGGCGCAACCGCCGCCATTTTGGCAGGCTTGCAATATTACGACTGGTGGGCGGCTTATACCGGCATTGTGTCGTATGTGTTAATGGGAATCTTATTTGCCGGAGAGTGGATTTATCGGAAATTGGTTTTGAAGGTTTAATCCATTAAAAATATTTCATCAATTATCAGCCTTTTTGTAGACGGACAAAACGGCAAAACCGATCGGCTACTCCATTGCTTCAAAAGAAGTGAAAGCCATTCATTGGAAGAGTGGCAGGCGAATGATTACGAATTGGTACACCAAACGACAAACAAACAATACGATGAATGCTTGGCTCAATTCAAAGAAGATACCAAGGCAGATACATCAAAATTATAAAACCTTAGAACCATCATGCACCTAACCCAAATTCTATCCCCCGACCTGCCCCAACACGACCTTATCGCCGCCCATCCGAATTGGACGCGTGCTGACTTCAACCGTGCGGTTTTCCATCTGTCAGGCCGTCTGAAACAGGCAGGCGTGCAAACGGCCGCGTTGTGGTTTGACGATGCTACGCTGTTTGCCTGTGCTGTGTTGGCAGTGTGGCATTCTGGCGGAAAGGTTTTATTATTGCCCAATTTGGCGCAAGACAATTTGGATTGGGGGAAAACGGCAGAAGCGTTTTTAACGGATTCAACAGATAAAAAGCTGTCTTCAGACGGCCTGAACATCTGGCATTTACCTGATGTATTGACTCAAACAGAATCGGAAGGGCTGAACACTTATCCTGAAAACCATCTGATTCCCAACCATGCCGAAGCATGGCTGAAAACATCAGGTTCCAGCGGTGAAGCGCAAATTATTGTGAAAACCGCCGCGCAAATGCAGGCAGAAGCCCTGACTTTGGCAAATACGCTGCCATTTGGACAACACGGTGAAACCGTGATCGGCAGCGTGATTCCGCAGCATCTTTACGGCTTCACATTCCGCTTCGCACTCGCGTTGACAATGGGTTGGACTATGGAACGACAGCAGGCGGTTTATCCGGAAAACCTGCTTTCCAGCACGGCCGCACACGATAAAGTGGTTTGGATTGCCAGTCCGGCCGTACTCAACCGCTTGGGTGAAAACCGCAACTGGCAAAGTATCGGCCATAAAATTGCAGGCATTGTCTCGGCCGGTGGCGCATTGCCCGCAGCCACGGCGGATTTGCTGCAACAGGCTGCCGTCCGCCCGTTTGAAGTTTATGGCAGTACCGAAACCGGCGTGATTGCCTCACGTTGCGAACGCCAAGAATGGCAGCCTTTCGAAGGCGTGGAAATCGGGCAAAACGAAGAAGGCGCACTGTGGGCTTCTTCGCCTTGGTCGCCCGAACGCCGCCAAACCGCCGATTTGATCGAACCGCAAGATGACGGTTTTCTGTTACTCGGTCGCCAAGACCGTATTATTAAATTTGAGGACAAACGCGTGTCGCTGACCCAAATCGAACACGAACTTTTACAACACCCTTGGATTGCCGACGCCCATTGCGGCCGCCATCCGCAACATCAGCGCATCGCCATATGGGCGGCGTTGAACGCGGACGGTATCGCCGCCTTGCGCGAGAAAGGCCGCGCTGCGGTTGCCGATACGCTCAAACGCCATCTCGCCGCCACACAAGACACCATCGCCCTGCCGCGTTACTGGCGTTTGACCGACAGCCTGCCGCGCAACGCCCAAGCCAAAATCGCTGCGGCGGATTTTCAGACGGCCTTTACCGTCGCCCAGACATCGCCCGTTTGGTCGAAAACATCATCTGACGATGAAACCAATATCGAAACTTTTATCGGGCGCGTGCCTTTGGATTTGGTTTATTTCGGCGGCCATTTTGCCACCTTCCCGCTTGTTCCCGGCGTGGTCGAGCTGCAATGGGTGCGCAATCTGATCGCGCCCAAGCCATGGAGTAAACAGCGTATCATCCGCATCGAAAATCTAAAATATCAGCAGTTTATCCGTCCTCACGATGAAGTGTCGGTGGAGCTGAAATACGATGAAGGTAAAAATAAACTGAGCTTTAAAATCAACAACGGAGAGCATCCGTGTGCATCAGGACGGATTGTGTTTGAGGCCGTCTGAATATACTTATTAACTTTTTAGTGGAAAACCAACAATATGCAACTCTTCCCTGCCCTAGAACAACGCTATTCCCACGAACACCAGTCCGCAGGCGAGGCTCAACGTCTGGCTCAAGAAATCGCTTTTGCACCGATTGTGTTCCAAGTTTCCCGCCTGATGGTGAAATTTGGCATTCTGGACTTGCTGAACGACCATCCAGACGGCCTCACTCAAGCCGAAATCGCTGAAAAAGCGAAAATCAGCAACTACGCGGCACAAGTCCTGCTGGAAGCTTCGCTGTCTATCGGCACTGTCTTAACTCGCGACAACCGCTATTTCATCAGCAAGGCCGGTTGGTTTGTCCTCAAAGACAAAATGGCCCGCGTCAACATGGATTTCACACAAGAAATCTGCTACCAAGGCATGTTTGATTTGGAAAAAACCCTGCAAACCGGCAAGCCCGAAGGCCTGAAAGTATTCGGCGACTGGCCGACCATTTACGAAGGCTTGTCTTCCTTGCCAAGCATCGCGCAGGAAAAATGGTTTGCGTTCGACCATTATTATTCCGACAATTCCTTCGCCGAAGCACTGAACACCGTGTTTGCCAAACCAGTTAAAAAACTGCTCGATGTCGGCGGCAATACCGGCCGCTGGGCGGAGCAATGCGTCAACCACAATGCCGAAGTCGAAGTAACCATCATGGATCTGCCGCAACAAATCGGCTTGATGCGCGAAGCGACCAAAGGCAAAAACGGCGCAGACCGTATCCACGCCCATCCAGCCAACCTGCTTGATCCTGAAATTCCGTTCCCAACCGGTTTTGACGCGATTTGGATGAGCCAATTCCTAGACTGTTTCACCGAAGAACAAGCCACCAGCATTCTTCAACGTGCCGCTGCGTCTATGAACGAAAACACCAGCCTCTACATCATGGAGCCTTTCTGGGACAGACAACGCTACGAGACCGCCGCCTACTGCCTGACCATGACCAGCCTGTATTTCACTGCCATGGCCAACGGCAACAGCAAAATCTTCCATTCTGAAGACCTGATCCGTTGCGTTGAAAAAGCCGGATTGAAAGTAGCAGAAATTTCAGACGGCATCGGCCGCGGCCACAGCATCTTGCGCTGCGTTAAGGCCGTCTGAACATCATCTTTTAAACCCTAAAAAGCAACCGACCCCAACAGCCATTTCGGCTATCAGGGTCGGTTTGTTTTTAGGTATCAGCCTTAATGCATCAGCCGCGCAACATCCATACTGCGCACACTAACGCAATCGCTACCAACAAAGCGGCAAACAGTTGCCCCAGTCCGGCCACTTTAGGCTGCTTGGCATCGATGGTTTTAAAGCCGTTAATCATCGGCGTAATCAAATCCTGTTTTTTCACAAAGCGATACAGCAAAACGGCTGCGATATGTACAGCCGCCAACACGGCCAAAATATTAAAGAAATTGACATGGATTTTTCGCGCCAGCGTACCGGCGTGTTCGCTGACCAAATGATTTAAAAAGCCGGAATTGGTAAACGTATTTTCATCGGCGGCAAATAAGCCTGTGGCCGTCTGAAAAACCAAGGCGACCAATAAGGCGATGACCATCAGCGCGCCCAAAGGATTGTGGCCGACCAATTCGTCTTCAGACATTTGGCCTTGCGTATAGCGACGGATTTCGGAAAACGGACGCACAAATCGGCTGAATTTTGCCGTATCGCTGCCCCAAATCCCCCAACACAAGCGGAAAACCACCAAGGCCAGCATCAACAAGCCGCCGCGCAAGTGCCATACCAGCATATCGCCGCCTTGGGTTGCGCTGTACCACATGAATCCCATCAATAACACCAAGAGCCAATGGAACAGGCGTGTAGGTGCGTCCCAAACTTTTATTTTTTGCTTCATTACCTTTTACTTTCTGATTTAAAATTAAATTTCTTATCTTGGAAGGTTACGCCATGCAGTCCATCTACACGCTTCCCGAATCGCTTCAAGCTTTTCAGACGGCCTTAGCATTTCCCGACGTATTCCGCCCCCGCGCCCAAGAATCACACAAAGGCACATACGGCACGCTTGCCATTATCGGCGGCGCAACAGGAATGAGCGGTGCGGTAGTTTTGGCAGCCACAGCCGCGATGTATCAAGGGTGCGGCAAAGTTTGGGCGGGCTTCAACCAAGCCACGCTGCCTTTTGCCATCATTCCCGAACGCCCTGAAATTATGCTCGCCACTGCAACCCAACTGATGGAACGCAACGATGTCAGCGCACGCGTAATCGGCTGCGGCTTTGGTTTAGACGGATTATCAGAGCAGCTGCTGCACCATATCCTGTCTACACACCATGACCAGCCTTTATTACTCGATGCAGATGCTTTGACACTGCTTGCCCGTTCTTCCAAATTAGCCGAACGCCTCAAATCGTACAAACATATCGTCCTGACACCTCATCCGGCCGAAGCCGCCCGCCTACTCGGCACCGATACCCAATCAGTTCAAACCGACAGGCAAAACGCCGTAACCGAAATCAGCCGTAAATATGGCGCGACCGTCGTGTTGAAAGGCCATCACACATTAGTGGCCACGGCAGACGGCATAGTCTATACCAACACCAGCGGCAATGCCGGTTTGGCCACCGCAGGCAGCGGTGATGTCTTGAGCGGCATCATCGGTAGCCTATTGGCGCAAGGCATTCCGACATTCCAAGCCGCCTGCGCCGGCGTATGGCTGCATGGTGCGGCGGCCGATGTCATCAAACACAGCAGCCAAATCGAAACCGGTATGCTCGCCGGAGAAATCGCACCTGCCGCCCGATGGCTGCGCAATATTTTATCAAAAGAATAATGCCGTCTATATAGCAAATACAAATCACAGGCCGTCTGAAAATCAATCCTTATTTTCAGACGGCCTTATTTATTTTAAGTCATTTTGCAAATTAAGGTTAAGGCGTGTATCCTTAGTTTCCCTTAAAAACAACTTCACAACATATCATCATGAATACCCTCAACAAAATCAGTAATTTTATCGGAAAGACCTTTTCCCTCTGGGCCGCACTCTTTGCCGGTATCGCTTTTTTCGCACCCGACACCTTCAAATGGGTCGGCCCTTACATTCCTTGGCTACTGGGCGTCATCATGTTCGGCATGGGCTTGACCCTCAAACCCTCCGACTTTGATATTTTGTTTAAACATCCCAAAGCCGTCATTATCGGCGTGATTGCCCAATTCGCCATCATGCCTGCAACTGCCTATCTGCTGGCGAAACTGTTGAACCTGCCTGCCGAAATCGCGGTCGGTGTGATTTTGGTCGGCTGCTGCCCGGGCGGTACGGCTTCCAATGTAATAACCTATTTGGCGCGCGGAAATGTGGCTTTGTCGGTTGCCGTTACGTCGGTTTCCACCCTGATTTCCCCATTGCTGACTCCTGCCATCTTCCTGATGCTTGCCGGTGAAATGCTGGAAATCCAAGCGGGCGGCATGTTGATGTCCATCGTCAAAATGGTTTTGCTCCCCATCGTTTTGGGTTTGATTGTCCATAAAGTCTTGGGCAACAAAACCGAAAAACTGACCGATGCGCTGCCGCTGGTTTCCGTTGCCGCCATCGTGCTGATTATCGGCGCGGTAGTCGGCGCCAGCAAAGGCAAGATTATTGAAAGTGGCCTGCTGATTTTCGCGGTTGTCGTGCTCCACAACGGCATCGGCTATCTGCTCGGCTTCTTTGCTGCCAAATGGACCGGCCTGCCTTATGATGCACAAAAAACGCTGGCCATCGAAGTCGGTATGCAAAACTCAGGCTTAGGCGCCGCCCTTGCCGCCGCACACTTTGCCGCCGCGCCGATTGTTGCCGTTCCCAGCGCATTGTTCAGTGTGTGGCACAATATCTCCGGCTCGCTTCTGGCAACTTATTGGGCAGCCAAAGCAGATAAAAATAAAGAATCCTAAACATCTTTAATCATAAGGCCGTCTGAACAGATTCCGTTCAGACGGCCTTTATTTTGAAATCAAGCAGGATTATTGTTTCACTGCTTCGATTTGGATATTGATGTTCACTTTTTTGCTCATGCCGGCACTTACCAAATAATCCAAGCCCCATTTGGTACGGTCGATGGTGGTGCTGAAGTCGCCGCCGCACGCTTCTGCTTTTGCCATCGGGCTTTGGTAGCAGTTGAATTTATCGGCTTTGAGTTTTACCGGCGCAGTTTTGCCGTTCATGGTCAGATTGCCGTCAACGGAAAGCAGTTTTTTGCCGTTGAAATTGAATTTGGTGGAGACAAAACGGATTTCAGGGTATTTGTCTGCATTGAAAATATCGGCAGATTTCAAGTGTTGGGTAAAGTGATCAGAACCGGTTTGCAGTTTGGACAAAGGCAATACGATATCGATAGAGCCTTGGCGTTTGGCACGGTCAAATTCCAAATTACCGGTCAAACCATAAATACCGCCGACGTTGGTGCTGGTGTTGAAATGGTCGATGGCAAAGCGGGTATTGGCATGAAATTCGTCCACTTTATAAACAGCGGCAGACGCAGCAGAAGCCAACATGGCCGAACACAATGCAAACATGATTTTTTTCATCGTCTTATCCTTAGAAATGTGAGAAGTTCCCTATCATATCACTTTTTGATGCCAACATCTTTTGCTACTGAGAAAGACAGCGTTTCATCTTAAGAAAACTTCAGGCCGTCTGAAAGAATGAGCAGTAAACTCAGGTGAAGCAAATACAGTTTAGTTTTATTACAAAATAGCGTGCTTCATCGCTCGTAATTGGTATAAAATACCGAGTTATTTCTACAACGGGCCGCCAACCAACCAGCCTATTTCAGACGGCCTCAGCATAAAACAAAGGAACAAAAATGCCTGAATACCGCTCCAAAACCTCTACCCACGGCCGCAATATGGCAGGCGCGCGCGCATTGTGGCGTGCGACCGGCGTAATGGAAACCGACTTCGGCAAACCGATTATCGCCATTGCCAACTCTTTCACCCAATTCGTCCCAGGCCATGTGCACCTGCACAATATGGGTCAACTGGTTGCCCGTGAAATCGAAAAAGCCGGCGGCATTGCCAAAGAATTCAACACCATCGCCATTGACGACGGCATCGCCATGGGCCACAGCGGTATGCTCTACTCCCTGCCCAGCCGCGACCTGATTGCCGACTCCATCGAATACATGGTCAATGCCCACTGCGCCGACGCGCTGGTGTGCATTTCCAACTGCGACAAAATCACTCCGGGCATGCTGATTGCCGCCATGCGCCTGAACATCCCGACCATCTTCGTTTCCGGCGGCCCGATGGAAGCCGGTAAAGTTATCGGCGTAGCCAATATTCAACCCGAACGCCGTTTGGACTTGATTGATGCCATGATCGAATCGGCTGACGACAATATCAGCGACAAACAAGTCGAAGAAGTCGAACAAAACGCCTGCCCGACTTGCGGCTCCTGCTCCGGCATGTTTACCGCCAACTCCATGAACTGTCTGACCGAAGCACTCGGCCTGTCCCTGCCCGGCAACGGTTCATACTTGGCGACTCACGCAGGCCGCAAAGAATTGTTCCTCGAAGCAGGCCGCATGATTGTCGAAATCACCAAACGCTATTACGAGCAAGACGATGAAACCGTATTGCCACGCAGTATTGCCACTAAAAAAGCGTTTGAAAATGCCATGACCATGGACATCGCTATGGGCGGCTCTACCAATACCATTTTGCACCTGTTGGCCGTTGCCAACGAAGCCGGTGTCGATTTCAAAATGGCCGACATCGACCGCCTGAGCCGCGTTGTGCCTTGCATCTGCAAAACCGCGCCAAACAATCACGACTACTATATGGAAGACGTGCATCGCGCCGGCGGTATCTTTGCCATCCTGAAAGAATTGGACAAAGCAGGCAAACTGCACACCGACGTGTACACCATCCACGCGCCGACACTGAAAGACGCGATTGAAAAATGGGACGTGACTAATCCCGAAAACACCCACGCCATCGAGCGTTTCAAAGCGGCTCCCGGCGGCGTGCGCACTACTCAGGCGTTCTCACAAAACCGTATGTGGAAAACCCTAGACCTCGACCGCGAAAAAGGCTGTATCCGCGATGTCGAACATGCCTACTCGCAAGACGGCGGCTTGGCAGTATTGTTCGGTAATATCGCCGAGCGCGGTTGCGTGGTAAAAACCGCAGGTGTGGACGAGAGCATCCTTAAATTTACCGGCCGCGCCCGTGTATTTGAAAGCCAAGAAGACGCAGTCGAAGGCATTTTGGGCAACCAAATCGTCGCCGGCGATATCGTCATCATCCGATACGAAGGCCCTAAAGGCGGCCCGGGCATGCAAGAAATGTTGTACCCAACTTCTTACCTGAAATCCAAAGGCTTGGGCAAAGAATGCGCCCTTCTGACCGACGGCCGCTTCTCCGGCGGTACTTCCGGCCTGTCCATCGGCCATGCTTCGCCTGAAGCGGCAGAAGGCGGCGCCATCGGTTTGGTACACGAAGGCGACACCATCGAAATCGACATTCCAAACCGCAGCATCCACCTTGTCATTTCCGATGAAGAGCTTGCCGCACGCCGCGCCGAGATGGAAGCACGCGGCAGCAAAGCGTGGAAACCGGAAAACCGCGACCGCTACGTCTCCGCAGCCCTGCGTGCCTACGGCGCGATGGCGACTTCCGCCGACAAAGGCGCAGTACGCGACGTATCGCAAATCGAACGTTAATTAACCTGACTTTAAGGCCGTCTGAACGCTTTCAAGTGTTTCAGACGGCCTTCATTCAAACGGACAAATATGGACAAATTCATTTTAGCGATGATCGGCATGGCCATTGCCCTGTTGATTATTATTGGCGGCGGATTTATCGCTGTCGAATATTTCAAATCCCATCCTGAAGCATTCCAAGTCAAGCCGCTATCAAAATAATCATTTAACGGCATGAGTTTCAAGGGGAAAGAGCCGCAGCTCAAGGCCGTCTGAACGCAGTACATATAATGAAACACATTCTTTACTGGCTGGGTGGTTTTGCCGTCGCCCTCGGCATATTCCAATACTACGAAACCCATCGCTATTCCGAAGACCAGCTCATCTATGCCCAACCGCCGCAAAATCGTTCTGCCGTTGCCGATTTTGACGCCTTGGCGTATTTAAACTTCCTCCGCTCCTCAGCCAATCTGCCCGCACTGGCGCACTCAGACACACTCGAACGCGCCGCGCGCAATCATGCCCGCTATCTGCTGCAAAACCCTGACGACGGACATGACGAACACAATACGCGCAATCCCTTTTATACAGGCCCACGCCCATCAGACCGCACACGCAAAGCCGGTTATGCTTATAAAGGCGTGCATGAAAACGTCAGTACCGGCCAGCATCCGCCAAACGAAAAAATCAACGACCATCTACCAGCCCAACATCAGCTGGATAATCTGATGACGGCGATTTACCACCGCCTCTCCTTGCTCGATCAAAATATCGACGAGGCCGGTGCGGCGTTTGAATCACAAGGCAAACAAATCGCGCTCAGCATCAATCAGGGGGACAGCAGATTCAACAGCCTCTGCCAAAAAAACCGCCCCCTATCCGACCTCAGCCGCTCGTTTTATCAAGATGCCTGTCATGGTCATGCCATTGTTTATGCGGATGAAATCTCCAACCGCAAAACCCGACCTTACATCACCTATCCGCAAGGCAACTTCGCTTCGCCGGTTTTCCACGGCGAACGTCCCGACCCTATGCCGCATTATGAAATGACCGGCAATCCGGTCAGCATCGCGTTCTCAGAACAATCGCCTCCGGTCAAAATGCGTTCGTTCAAACTGTATCAGGACACAAAAGAAATCAGAGACGTCAAAATCTTAGATAAAGATAATGACCCAAACCGCCTCCTGACCGAACGCCAATTTGCGCTGTTTCCTTTACAGCCATTGGAATACGACACCAACTACCGTGCTGTGTTCGAATACCGTCAAAACGGAAAAGACAGAACGGCCGAATGGACATTCAGCACGCAAAAACCTGATTACCCTTACTTCATCGTCAAAGGCGGCGAAACGCTGGCCATCGAATCCGGACAAAAATATTTTATCCATTGGCAGGATTTTTGGTGCTTGAAACAATGCGAACGCTACAACTACCGAACGAACCGCGACACCCAAATCGACATTATCGAGCGGCAGGCCGGCGGTATTATTATCCGTGTCAACGGAAGCAAAGGCAGCAGCATCCGCTTAATGCCCGAAGGCGAAGACAGGCGTGCCATTACACTTTATTTATGGAAATAAAGCCGTTTTCAGACGGCATGAAGCACCAAAAAGCTGATAAAATACCGCCTCACCACCCTACGGCAAGCTATCCAATATGACCAAACATCCGCAAACAGCAGCCAATACCCGCTATGCCTTTGCCAGCATTGCCGCCATGTTGGCCGCGTTTTTACTGTTCGTTGCCGTGATGTTGCTGCCTTTGGGGTTGACGGCGGGCACACAAGTAAGCCTGATACGGCTTTCACTCTACGCAATCGTGCTGTTTGCCGTACTTGGCGGTATTTTTTCTGTACGCGTTGCCTATTTGCGTAAAAAGAACGGAGCATGACATGACCCAAGCCGATAAAATTCCACAAGAAATCCGCCTTCAGCAAGAGCGGCGCGTACTGACTTTGGTCTATGTTGACGGTGCCAAAAGCCTTCCTGCCGAATACCTGCGCGTGTACTCGCCCAGCGCGGAAGTGCGCGGACACGGTCCAGGCCAAGATGTTTTGCAAACAGGCAAAGCCGAAGTCAGCATTACCGATTTAGACCCCGTCGGCCAATACGCATTGAAAATTACTTTTTCAGACGGCCACGACAGCGGCCTTTACGATTGGGACTATCTCTACCGACTGGCGCACAATCAAGACGCGCTTTGGCAAGACTATCTCGACCGCCTCGAAAAGGCCGGCGCGTCCAGAACGCCAAGTGCCGAAGATTTAAAACCCAAACACACGCATTCCTGCGGTAGCGGCGGTTGCGGCGGAAAGGCCGTCTGAAAAAGGCGAGACCGTAACATTGGACGACGGCAGGATCATTGACGGCAAAGCGTTCCTCTCCCCACCCAAAAAAGGACGGGTAGCGGCCATCTTCGGCGATACCAAAGCCTGCCTTCAGGCAGTGCGCGCCGCACAAAACGCAGACGTTTTGGTGCATGAAGCAAGCTTTGCCGCAGGCGATGAAGAGACAGCGGAACAAGTGTTCCATTCGATCGTATCCGATGCCGCCAAGCCGGCCTTGCAAGCCAATGTGAAACAACTTTACCTGACCCACATCAGCGCACGTTATACCGAAGAAGAGCAACGCCTGATACTGGAGCAGCAGGCACAAACTATATTTCCCGCGTCGAAAGTGGTTGGCGATTTCGACGTATTCGATATCTGAATCCGTATTATTTTAAGAAGGCAGACACTATGAGCGACCACAAAACCCATTTCGGCTTCACAACTGTTGACGAAGACGAAAAAGCAGGCAAAGTTGCCGAAGTCTTCCACTCCGTGGCAAAAAACTACGACATTATGAATGACGTAATGTCCGGCGGTCTGCACCGTGTTTGGAAACATTTCACCATCAATACCGCGCGCCTGAAAAAAGGCGACAAAGTATTGGACATCGCCGGTGGCACTGGCGATTTGTCCCGAGGCTGGGCGAAACGTGTGGGCAAAGAAGGCGAAGTTTGGCTGACAGACATCAACTCCTCCATGCTGACCGTCGGCCGCGACCGCCTGCTCAACGAAGGCATGATTCTGCCCGTATCGTTGGCAGACGCTGAAAAATTGCCGTTCCCCGACAACTATTTCAATCTGGTTTCCGTCGCATTCGGCCTGCGTAATATGACGCACAAAGATGCCGCGCTGAAAGAAATGTACCGCGTATTGAAACCGGGCGGCACCCTGCTGGTATTGGAATTTTCCAAAGTGTACAAACCTTTGGAAGGCGTGTACGACCTCTACTCTTTCAAACTGTTGCCGATTATGGGCAAACTGATTGCCAAAGATGCCGACAGCTACCAATACCTCGCCGAGTCCATCCGTATGCACCCCGACCAAGAGACCTTGAAACAAATGATGCTGGATGCAGGCTTCGACAGCGTGGATTACCACAATATGAGCGCAGGCATCGTCGCCCTGCATAAAGGCGTGAAATTCTAAGGCCGTCTGAAGCAAACACAAAGGGCGTGATTGATAGACACGCCCTTTATTTTTAAACCTTATCCAAGCCAATCTGACATAAAACAAAGGCCGTCTGAACAGCCGTAAAACGAAATCAAGGATTTCGGTTACACCATTCAGACGGCCTGAATACGTTTAAATCAGCTTATGTCCCTGCTTTCACGCTTTGCCATTGACGGACCATAAATTTCAACGCCGCCGGTTGGATAGGCACCATGATAAAGCTGTTTTTCAAATCCTCGTCAGTCGGGAAAATCGTATTATCGTTTCTAAACTCTTCATCCATCAGCTCTTGAGCCGGTTTGCTGGACGGCGCATAAGTAACAAAATTGCCGTTCTTCGCCGCAACTTCAGGATCTAAGAAATCATTGATATACGCATGGGCATTGGCCACATGTTTGGCATCTTTCGGAATCACAAACGAATCCACCCAAATCCCCACGCCTTCTTTCGGCATCATCACACGGATTTTTTCCTTGCCGCCCGCTTCTTCGGCACGACGTTTGGCAATGTTCAAATCGCCGCCAAAACCAATCGTTACGCAAGTATCGCCGCGCGCCAAATCATCGATAAAACCGGACGAAGTAAAACGCTTGATGTACGGACGGTTTTTCTTCAAGACTTCCGTAGCCGCCTTGATATCCGCCGTTTCGCTGCTGTTTGGATTCTTACCCATATAGTTCAACACCATAGGATAAATTTCCGCCGCGCTGTCCAAATAGCTGATGCCGCATTGCTTGAGTTTGGACGTGTATTCGGGGTTAAACACCAAATCCCATTGATTGTCCGGCAGCT
The DNA here is from genome assembly GCF_002863305.2 of Neisseria perflava. Taxonomy (NCBI): domain Bacteria; kingdom Pseudomonadati; phylum Pseudomonadota; class Betaproteobacteria; order Neisseriales; family Neisseriaceae; genus Neisseria; species Neisseria perflava. The sequence continues at coordinate 607,743 of NZ_CP136962.1, read as the reverse complement.
GATCCGTACCCAAAGCCTTTTTCACACGCTCGGTATTAATGGCGAAAGTATTGGTACCCCAATAAAACGGCACCGCATATTCATGCCCCGGATCGACACCTTCCATCAGTTTCATCAACTGAGGATTCAAGTTTTTATAGTTGGGAATCAGGGATTTGTCGATTTTCTGATACGCACCTGCCTTAATCTGCCTACCGACAAACGCATTGGAAGGACCCACGATGTCATAACCCGACTTGCCGGTCAATACCTTGCTCTCCAGCGTTTCATCGCTGTCATATACATCGTAAGTTACTGTGATACCGTGTTTCTTCTCAAACGCGGCAACCGTCTCGGGATCGACATATTCCGACCAGTTGTAAATGCTCAATACCTTTTGATTATCGGTTTGAGCCGCCTTGTCGGCAGAAGTTTTGTCCGAGCCGCCGCAGCCGGCCAGTGCCAGCGCAGTCAGTACGATGAGGGGCAGATGTTTGGTCATTATCATTCCTTGCGTATCCGGTTGAAAATAGAGAGGCATTATAAAGCAGGCAAGCCCGAGCGGATAGGCTTCATTGTTAAAAGATATCGTCCCGCTTGAGGCCGTCTGAAAGACGGATTGCAGCCAACTTAAAACCTTTCTGCCGATAGCTTGAAATATGGTTTTGCGGTAAGATAACGCCCATTCGTTTTTAATCGCAACGTGCCGTCCAGGCCGTCTGAAATCCTTGTAAAAAATTTATCGAGACATTATGAAAACCACCGAACTACGCCAAAAATTCCTGAAATTTTTCGAATCTAAAGGCCACACCATCGTCCGCTCTTCCTCGCTCGTGCCACACGACGACCCGACCCTGCTGTTTACCAACGCCGGTATGAACCAATTTAAAGACGTATTCCTCGGCTTTGACAAACGCCCCTACAACCGCGCCACTACCGCGCAAAAATGCGTACGCGCAGGCGGCAAACACAACGACTTGGAAAACGTCGGCTACACCGCCCGCCATCACACTTTCTTTGAAATGATGGGCAACTTCTCCTTCGGCGACTACTTCAAACGCGACGCCATCCACTTCGCTTGGGAATTCCTGACTTCCCCGGAATGGTTGAACATCCCTAAAGACAAACTCTTGGCAACCGTTTACGCAGAAGACGACGAAGCCTACAACATCTGGTTGAACGAAATCGGCATGCCTGCCGAGCGCATCGTCCGCATCGGTGATAACAAAGGCGCGAAATACGCATCCGACAACTTCTGGCAAATGGGCGATACCGGCCCTTGCGGCCCTTGCTCCGAAATTTTCTACGACCACGGCGAAGAAATCTGGGGCGGCATTCCGGGCAGCCCTGAAGAAGACGGCGACCGCTGGATCGAAATTTGGAACTGCGTATTCATGCAGTTCAACCGCGACGAACAAGGCAATATGAATCCGCTGCCTAAACCATCCGTCGATACCGGCATGGGCTTGGAGCGTATGGCCGCCGTCATGCAGCATGTCCACAGCAACTACGAAATCGACTTGTTCCAAGACCTGCTCAAAGCCGTTGCCCGCGAAACCGGCGCGCCTTTCAGCATGGAAGAACCAAGTCTGAAAGTCATCGCCGACCACATCCGCTCCTGCTCGTTCCTGATTGCAGACGGCGTATTGCCTTCCAACGAAGGCCGCGGCTACGTATTGCGCCGCATTATCCGCCGCGCTGTGCGTCATGGCTACAAACTGGGTCAGAAACAGGCGTTTTTCTACAAACTCGTGCCCGACTTGGTGAAAGCAATGGGAGACGCCTATCCCGAGTTGAAAGAAAAACAGACGCAGATTATGGAAGCCCTGCGCGCGGAAGAAAGCCGATTTGGTGAAACGTTGGAAAAAGGCATGGGTTTGTTCAACCAAGTGTTAAACGGCATGAAATTCCTGAAACTGGAAAGCCTACTGCCGCAAGATGGTGCGGGCAAACCACTGGCATTGAAAACCGCAGAGGGTGTGGAATTCACCGCCGCCTCCCGTGCCGCTTCGGGCAAAAAGCAAATCGTTATCCGTCCCCAAGTGCCAGGTAGCCTGAACGAAGGCATGTATATCGATTTGCAGGCTGCTTTGGAAACCGCCCATATTCCCGACGCGGAAAAACCGTTTGCCGAAACCTTGAATGCCTATTTGATGGACAACATTGCCAACAGCAAACTCGTTATCGGTGGCGAACATATCTTCAAACTCTACGACACCTACGGCTTCCCCTACGACCTGACCGCTGACATGGCGCGTGAATTAGGTATCGATTTGGACGAAGCAGGCTTCAACCGCGAAATGGAAGCCCAACGCGCACGCGCACGCGCCGCACAAAGCTTCAAAGCCAACGCCCAACTTCCTTACGAAGGTCAAGACACCGAGTTTAAAGGTTATAGCGAACGCCAAACCGAATCCAAAGTCCTCGCCCTCTACAAAGACGGCGAGCAAGTCAACGAATTGAACGAAGGCGATGAAGGTGCCATCGTTATCGACTTTACCCCGTTCTATGCAGAATCCGGCGGTCAAGTCGGCGACGTCGGCTATATCTTCGCAGGCGAAAACCGCTTTGAAGTACTCGATACCCAAAAAATCAAAGCGGCCGTATTCGGCCAATTCGGCGTACAAACTTCAGGCCGTCTGAAAGTCGGCGACAGCGTTACCGCCAAAGTGGATGACGAAATCCGCAATGCCAATATGCGCAACCACAGCGCGACCCACTTGATGCACAAAGCTCTGCGCGATGTATTGGGCGAGCACGTTGAACAAAAAGGCTCTTTGGTTACCGCCGAATCCACCCGTTTCGATATTTCCCATCCTCAAGCGGTAACTGCCGAAGAAATCGCCGAAGTAGAACGCCGCGTCAACGAAGCCATTTTGGCCAACGTTGCCGTCAACGCCGCCATTATGAGCATGGAAGATGCCCAAAAAACCGGCGCCATGATGCTCTTCGGCGAAAAATACGGCGACGAAGTACGCGTACTGCAAATGGGCGGTTTCTCTACCGAATTGTGCGGCGGTACACACGTTTCACGCACCGGCGACATCGGCCTCTTCAAAATCATCAGCGAAGGCGGTATTGCCGCAGGCGTGCGCCGTATCGAAGCCATTACCGGCCTGAACGCACTCAAATGGGCGCAAGATCAAGAGCGTTTGGTGAAAGACATTATTGCCGAAACCAAAGCCCAAACCGAAAAAGACGTACTGGCGAAAATCCAAGCAGGTGCGGCACACGCCAAAGCACTGGAAAAAGAATTGGCACGCGCCAAAGCCGAACTCGCCGTCCACGCAGGCGCCAAACTTTTGGACAACGCAAAAGATTTGGGCGCAGCCAAATTCGTCGCCGCCCAAATCGAAGCCGACGCAGCCGCCCTGCGCGAAATCGTTACCGACTTGACCGGCAAATCAGAACAAGCCATCGTATTACTCGCCGCAGTCAACGACGGCAAAGTTTCCCTGTGCGCAGGCGTATCCAAACCGTTGACTGGCAAAGTCAAAGCAGGCGATCTGGTTAAATTTGCAGCCGAACAAGTCGGCGGCAAAGGCGGCGGCCGGCCGGACTTGGCACAGGCCGGCGGCAGCGATGTCGAGAAACTGCCCGCGATGATTGACAGCGTGAAAGATTGGGTTGGTGCGAAGCTGGCTTGATGTAAGAAAGGCAGCCTGAAAGGGATTCAGGCTGCCTTTTGTGCAAAGAGGCAGTCTGAAAAGCCTCGCTTGCCGTAGGTTGGGGAGCGCCCCAACAGATTTTGTGAAGTATGGAGATGTTGGGTTATGAAACGACTGTTTTACTGGATTATGTATCAACAAAATACCACACAATAAAAATTCGTAAGAGCCAAATATCTTAAAATAAAAGGAAAACAGAATGAAATTTTTGCAATTTGACATTGAAAATTACAAAGGAATTAAAAAGGCTGAATTAAAGCTAAATCCTCAAGGAGAAAGTAAAATTTTTACGCTTGTCGGTTTAAATGAAAGTGGAAAAACAACCATTCTGGAAGCAATTAATAGTTTTTCTCCTGATAAGGATACTGAGAGTTTATTTTCAAATGATGATGTCTTTAAAAAAGTAGAGCCTAAAGACTTGGTACCCAAACATTTGAAAGACAATTTCAACGGCAATGTTACTATAAAAGCATTACTTGCATTTGATGATAATGATTTAAACGAATTAAAAGATTATCTTAATAATGAACATGGGTTAATTTTAGATGAAGTTTCTTTTAAAAAAGAATTTTGCATTACTAAATATTTTTCTTTTGAACAATCCGAATTTACAAAAACAGGAAGTACATGGGATATTATCCTAAATGTAAAGTCTAAAAGATCAAAAAAATATTCTCGTTTACATGATTCAAATATGACAATATGGTTGGATGTAGTAAATTTTATACGGAATAAAATTCCAAGAATTTGCTATTTCCCTACCTTTTTATTTGAATTTCCTGAAAAGGTTTATTTAGCAAACCCTCCTGATCATTTAAATTTAAAAAATTCATATTACCGTCAAATTATCCAAGACATATTGGACTCGACGGATCGTAGCTTATATATCCAAGAACATATTGTTGATCGAATTAACCATGTTGAAGAAGGTGAAAGTTGGAGTTTTTTTAGTTATCAAAGAAGTGATAGAAGTGAACAAGTAAATGCCGTGATGGAACAATTGGGAAGGCAAATTTCTAAAGTAGTTTTTACTCGATGGAACGAAATATTTGGAGAGGACTCCGCCAAAGACATTCAAATTAAATGCAATGTTGATAATGAGTCTAACAACCCTCCTATTTATATAAGTTTTCATATTAAAGATGGCGTTTCTACATATAGCCTAACAGAGCGATCATTAGGGTTTAGATGGTTCTTCTGTTTCTTATTATTTACCCAATTTAGAAATACAAGAAGTAGTTCAGGAACGCTTTTTCTGCTTGATGAACCAGCTTCAAATTTACATGCCACTGCTCAAAGCCAACTACTCAAAAGTTTTGAATCTATTGCAGATGGTGGTAATAGTTTGATTTATTCCACTCACTCTCATTATATGGTAAATCCCCAATGGTTAGAGAACTGTTACATTATCCAAAACAGTTCTATTCATTATGAAAATGCATTAAGCAGTATGAATGATCTTTCGTTGGATGAACCAAATGTTATTGTATCTAGTTATAAAAAATTTGTGGGTCAAAATCCCGACAAGGCAACTTATTATCAACCGATTTTAGACGCTATTAATTATAAACCAAGTGTTTTTTCTCATAAAAAAAATACTGTGATGCTAGAGGGTAAGGGGGATTTTTATATCTTTACTTACTTTAAAGACATTATTTTTGGAAAATTTAAAAAAATTATTCTTCTGCCATCATCAGGAGCTAATGAATTAGGGCCTTTAATTTCATTATATCTTGGTTGGGGATATGATTTTCTAGTATTGCTTGATGATGATTCAGCAGGTCGTAAAGCAAGAGATAAATATTTAAATGAATGGTTTTTACATGAATCAATATGTAATACTTTAGGAGATTTGTCTGAAAAATTCCAAAATAAAAAACTAGAGCATTTAATTTCTAAAGATGGGATAAATCTAATCTCTAACGCTATTGAAGAAAGTAAGCCAAATAAAAAGCAGATCACTCGTTTCTTTCAAGATAAACTAGCGGCAAAACAATTCTTTCAATTTGATGAAGAAACTTTGAATAATTTTGAATTAGTATTTAATTCATTACAGGAAAAACTTAAATCCATCTCTCAATAAGCAGCAACCTAAACTTTTGCAAGGGATTTGTCGGGCATGAATGCCCGACCTACAAATCCAAGTTTTCCAACTAATCGTCAGCAAGCCGTAGCCCGCACCCCTGTCAACCGCGTGCGTGGCTACGCCACACACCCTACCTGCGGGCGACGCAAACCTTAAGATTAAGGTGTAGGGTGTGTGCGGTACGCACGCACGCGGTTTTTGTTGCTACCGAATGATTCCAAACCATGCCGTAATCCAGTCAGCAGCAAACGCAGCTTGGGTCATGTACCAACAAAACTCAATATCAAAGGCCGTCTGAATTTCAGACGGCCTTTCTGTTTTCATTTCAAGCTGATATTTAAGCTTTTTATTCAATCATCTGACAATCAATCTTTCTCAACCGTAAAAAACAGTTCTTCCCGTTTCAAAGCATTACCGTCTGCATCGGTCAATGCTGCTTCTGCTGCGGAAAACTTAATAACGGCGAGGCTGAGGCTGCCTTGCTCAGTCAGTGCCGTATTGAGGATGACGCCTGCTTCTTCCTCGCCGGCTTTGATGGTAATACCGGCGGCTTCTAAAGAATCGCCGCTTAATACGGCCAGACCGCGTTTGACTTGGCCTCGGTATTGGGCGCGGGCGATGATTTCTTGGCCGGGGTAGCAGCCTTTACGGAAATGGACGGCGCCGATAATGTGTTGATTGAGCATTTGGGCAACAGCCGCTTCTTTGGTTGCAGCGCAAATCCACGGATAGCCGCTGCGGATTTCGTGCAAGTTCCACGCGTTTTCGGCTCCTGCTTGATATTCGGCTGCGTTTTCGGCTGCTGAAATTTTCAGACGGCCTGTGTGCGGCAAGGCAATTTCTACGGCGTTTGCTTGAATTTGGGCTGAAAAAGACAGTTGCGGTTCGGTAGCAGGATGTGGTTCTGCATTGTCTGCCAACTCGCCGCTTACTGCCAAATCGGGCATCAGCTCGAAGACGACCTTTGCACGCAAGACAAACATTCTCAGGCGTTTGACGATGGCTTCGGTCAAATCTTGAGCCATGACCAACAGTAAATCTTCTCCGCGATTGACGACCAACATATTCGCCAATACACGGCCTTTAGGCGTATTGTATGTGGCGTAACATGCCTGACCGGAAGCTAAATTATTAATATCGTTGGATAATTGACCATGAAGAAATGAAGCTCTGTCTTCTCCGCTGACACGGATAACGCCGAAAAAAGGCAGGCGGGTTTGCATAATCGACTCCTTAAATTGTAGATGCTGAATTATCGCCCAAATTGCTGCTTATTATCAAATAAATAAATTCAGGCCGTCTGAATGTTTCAGACGGCCTGTTGTTTGTGTTCAAACAATCAAAATTATTTGATGCTGACTTTGCGGATAATCACGGCTTCGGTTGGAACGTCTTGGTGGAAGCCGCGTGTCGCTGTTTTCACTTTACTGATTTTACGGACGACGTCCATGCCGGAAGTGACTTTACCGAAAACGGCATAGCCGTAGCCTTGAGGGGTTTTGCTTTTGAAATTCAAAAAGTCGTTGTCGGCTGTATTGATAAAGAACTGGCTGGTTGCTGAATTTGGATCGCCGGTGCGTGCCATGGCGATGGTGCCGACGTTATTTTTCAAGCCGTTGTATGCTTCATTGGTGATGGCTTTATCGGTGGATTTTTGAACCATATTCTCGGTAAATCCACCGCCTTGAATCATAAAATTGTCGATAACGCGGTGGAAAATCGTGTTGTCGTAAAAACCTTTTTTGGCGTAATTGACAAAGTTTGCCACGGTTTTCGGCGCTTTGACTTCATCCAGCTCCAGTTGGATGTTGCCCATATTGGTTTCAATCACTGCATGGGTAACTGCTTGTGCTTGTACGGAAAGTGAGAGTGCAAGGGCGCACAGGGTCAGTTTGATGGATTTTTTCATATGTCTTCTCGAATGATGTATTGTGAAAATGGAATATTAACCTTGTTTCGCGTGAAATCCATAAAAAACATGTAAGATTTTTCAAGCAAAAAACATAAGGCAATCAAATCAGGCCGTCTGAAAAGGGATAAAAACCAAATTCTTGCTCTTTATCATTCCCTTTCAGACGGCCTGCTATTACGGTCAAACCGAAATCAGATTAGAAATCCAATTCCGCTTTTAGCCAATAAGTACGCGGCATGCCGACAACGGCGAAGCTGCGGTCGTATTGGCCGCGTTGCACCTGCCAGTAGTTTTTGTTGAACAGGTTTTCTACCGAGCTGCTGACGGTTAAAGTATTTTTGCCGAGCTTGGTTTTGTAGCGCGCGCCTACATCAACCAAAGTATAGGATGGGAAGGCGTATTGTTTTTGCGTGTCTTGGTAAGACTTGCCGAAATACGAAACGTTGCCGTTCAGGGTCAAGCCTTTGGCAAACGGAGTGTCCCATTCAACGCCTGCTTTGGCAATCACGCGCGGGTTGGCGACTTGTACGCCGTTAACCAAATTGTCGGCAAAATTCGGATAATCTTTTACTGTTGATTGCAGATACATCAAACCTAAACTCGGACGCAGGGTTTTATTCAACAAGTTGGCATAGGTATTGAATTCGATACCGCGGCTGCGTTCTATGCCTTGCTCCGAACCGCTATAAGCCAAGCCTGCATTTTTGCGCGCTGCGAAATCAGTTCCTGAAGTCGTGTTGCCGCGCCAGTAGCCCGGGCGTTTGATTTGGAACGCGTTTAAAGTGGTGACAAAGTCGCCCCAGTTTTTGCGTACGCCGACTTCAAATTGACGGCTGACGCGCGGATCTGCCATCGTTACATGACCGTCGTCATCAGTACGGATGTTGGACGGCTCCAAATCTTCCATATAGTTGCCGTAAACCACCAAATCAGGCTGCGGAACCCATGCCGCCATCAACATCGGGCTGAAACGGCTCGCATCTGCTTTGCGGCCGTTTAATTTGTTTTTCTGCTCGACGGCTTGGAAACGCCCGCCTAAAGTGAGGCGGTATTTGTTGTCGGCAAAACCAAGCGTGTCAGATACCGCCAAACTGTTTACTTTGATCACGGTGTCCACTGAAGGCGTTGCACTCCATGCCGTTCCTAAGTTGGAATCCAATTTTGCCAATTGGGTTGGAATATCAAGGCTCGGATCGATAACGCGGCTTTGAGTTTGACGTGCGCCTTGATAAGTAGTGCGTTTACGGTCGATTCGGTCAAATGCGGCACTCCAGTTGTGGCTTACCGGACCGGTTTCAAATTCGCCGCGTGCAGTCAGATTCATACTGAGCGTTTTGAAACGCTGGTCGGTCAGGCGCGCGCGACCGGAATTGTAGGTCAAACCGCTGCTTGTGACGGTAGGAGAGGCGAAATTACCGTAATAACGCGCATTGTTGTAGCCGATACCGCCTGTAATTTGGGCATTTTCAAATGCATCCCATTCGAAGGTCAGCATATTCGTTTGACCGCGCGTGTTTTGAGCCTGCCAGCTCGGCGCCAAATTCACTTTGCCTTCAGGTGCGGCAAACAAGCGTCCGTTGGCGTTTTGAATGTCCTGCATACGCGCGCGACCGCCGTTGGTTTTGCGTTTCGCGTAGATAGAATCAAACGCCACGCGCACTTTTTCGCCGCGATAATCAGCATTCAAGGCAAATTCTTTGTTGTCTTCGCTGTAACCGTCGCGTGGGGTGTCGCCGTGGCGCAGTTTGCCATTGGCGCGCACGCCGAATTCTTTGTTTTCGCCGAAGCGTTGGCCTAAATCGAATGTGCCTTGGGCGCGGTTGTTGCTGAACCAGCCCAAACCGATTTTGCGGTTGCCTTCATCGGCGGCTTTTTTGGTCTCGATATTGACGGAACCGGATACCGCGCCTTCAGGGTCCATGCCGTTTACGGCAGTGGATGCGCCTTTAATCAGTTGCGCGGAGCCGACTTGCACGCTGGCCGTGCCTTGTGTGCCGTACATACCTGCCAAACCGTTGACGCTGAATTGGCGCGCATCAAGTTGGTAACCGCGGAAATACAGGCCGGTCAATGTGTTGCTTTCGCCGCCGAACTGCCAAACGGAAGCGTCTTTTTTCGCTACGGCATCCACCAAAGTACGCGCTTCGGTGTTGTTGAGGGCTTGTTCGTCGTAATTGACGACGGTAATCGGCGCGGTAAAAGCGTTGGCTTTACCCAATACGCCCAAGTTCACACGGTCACGTAAGTCGCCGTCGCTGGCAATAGAATAAGAGCGTGCGGCCTTCACGCGTTTAGCGTCGGCATGGACTTTGACTTCCTGCAACTGCTGTTGCACAGGGGTTTCGGGTGTCGCTTCATCGGCGGCATAAGAAAATGCGCTCATAATCAAAAGCGGCATCAGGGCTAATTTGCTGTTCATAAAATACCTTCTGGTTTGAAATATTAATAATTCTTATATCGAGTAAAAAATTACAAAGTAATTTAGTTTTATGATTATATTTGATAAGATTTCTGCTTTCTACAAAAACAAATAAGAACCGTTTGTAAATACAAAAAATACAACAGTTCAGAAAACTATTATTGCAGTTACCATAGTCAAATAAATTTGCCGTCCTTTCAGACGGCCTTTACTTCCTTTCAGAGAACACCTCATGCAAAAATGGCAAATCGAGCTTTATTCCACGCCGTCTTGGCTATTGCAGACCTTATTGATGGTCGCTGCAGCCTCGACGGTCATTCTGTTTTTTGCACGCAACACACGCTTCGGGCGCGAGTTTAGCTATATCCTTCGCCTGTGCCTGACACCAAAAAGTACGGTCAAAGTTTTGCTGCTGATTACGGCGATGATTACGCTGCTGTTAACCGAAGTACGGCTGAATGTGTTGAGCACCTTTATGTCCAAAGGGCTTTACGATTCGATGCAGGATTTGAACGCCTCCGCGTTTTGGATGTTTGCAGCGATGAACGCAGGCGTGGTGTTGATACGGGCGTTTAACAACGTCGTCAACGACTTTCTCGATCAAGGCTTGGCGATTAAATGGTCGGAGCGGCTCAATGAAGTTTTGACTTCGCGCTGGCTTGCCGACAAAAACTACTACCGCCTGCAAATGCGCCGCCATGCGCCGGACAACATCGACCAGCGTATCCAACAAGATGCGCAGGATTTCATCGCCTCGACCATAGAATTTGTGCGCGGCATGGTCAATTCGGTCGTTACCTCGCTGGAATTTGCCGTTGTTTTGTGGGGCTTGGCAGGCATCCTGACCGTGTTCGGCTTCGACATTCCGCGCGGCATTGTTTGGTTCGTCTTTATCTTTGTGATTTTGGCAACCTTTATCGCCATGTGGATAGGCAACCCGTTGATTCGTTACAACTATGAAAATGAAAAACTCAACGGCGACTACCGTTATTCCCTTATCCGCGTGCGCGACCACGCCGAAAGCGTGGCGTTTTACAGCGGCGAAAAACACGAACACGACCAGCTTTCCGACCGTTTTAAAGCCATTATCCGCAACCGTTGGCGCATTGCGCGACAAAGCGTTTGCCTAAGCGGCTTTAACGATATGTTTACCAACGGAATCAAGCTTTTTCCCATCATTTTGCAAGCTCCGCGCCTGTTTGCCGGACAAATCAAAATCGGCGATATCCAGCAGACTGTCCAAGCCTTCGCACGACTGCAAAACGCGCTGTCTTTCTTCCGGATGTTCTACAACAAATTCACCGCATACCGCGCCCGACTAGAGCGTCTGTACGGCTTTTTGCTGAGTACGGAAGAAAAACACACCGCACGACAACCCGACCTTACCGAAGTTTCAGACGGCCTAATCTTAGAAAACGTTGCCCTATACCGTCACAACGGCGAAGTTTTATTAGACGGCATCAACATCAACCTCAAAAACGGCAATTCCCTGCTGATACGCGGCCCGAGCGGTTGCGGCAAAACTTCGTTGCTGCGCGCGCTGGCAGGGCTTTGGCCTTTCGGCAGCAGCGGTAAAGTCAGCCATCCGCCGCTTCAAGACATCCTCTTCCTGCCGCAACGCCCGTACACGGCACAAGGCAGCCTACGCGATGCGATTTGTTACCCTGACATCGACAAACAACATCCGGAACTAATCGAAGCTATGAACACCTGCCGCTTAGGTTATCTGGTTGATAAATTGGATAAACCCGATGACTGGCAGCACAAACTCTCCCCGGGCGAACTGCAACGTGTCGCCTTCGTCCGCGCCCTGCTCTCGCAGCCCAAAGTCATCCTGCTTGATGAAGCCACCGCCGCCTTGGACGAACCGACCGAAGCCATGCTCTACCGCGCCTTAAAGCAAAAACTGCCCGACAGCATCATCATCAGTATCGGCCACCGCAGCACGCTCAATGAGTTCCATGATTTATGCCTCGATGTCGGTCATGTACAATGCTGAATTAATGGCATATCAAAGGCCGTCTGAAACAGTGAAAAACGAAATCTAACGATTTTGTCCTCGCCGTTTCAGACGGCCTTTTCAAACGCTATGGCATGTTTATTTGCTATACTCTGCATTGTGTTAACGTCGTCTAAAAAATATTTATGAAAACCCTGGCCCTTATTCCACATTACAACCATCCGACCACCATCAGCCACGTTGCCCAAACCATGCGCGGCTTTGGTTTAAACGTTTTAATTGTGGACGACGGTTCACGCGAAGAATGCAAACCTGTATTGCAGGCTTTGGTTTCAGACGGCATTGATGTCCTTTACCGTCCCATCAACGGCGGCAAAGGTGCAGCGGTCAAAACCGGCTTGGAATACGCCGAAGAACATGGCTATACCCACGTCTTGCAGGTTGATGCAGACGGTCAACACTGCTTGAACGATACGCCCAAACTCCTCGCTGCAGCAGAACAAAACCCCGAAGCCGTTGTTTGCGGCTGGCCGCAATACGGCGATGACGCGCCCAAAGCACGGCTTTACGGACGCAAAATTACCAACTTCTGGAATATGCTGCACACTTGGTCATGCGACATCAAAGACGGCATGTGCGGCTTCCGCCTCTATCCGCTTGCACCCGCGCTATCCGTCGCCCGCGAAGAAACCGTAGGCGACCGCATGGACTTCGATACGGAAATCCTTATCCGCCTGTACTGGCGCGACGTCAAACCGGTTTGGATTAAAACGCCTGTCCAATACGCCGCCGACGGCGTGTCACACTTCGATGCCTTTGCCGACAATGTCCGCATCAGCAAAATGCACACACGGCTGTTTTTCGGCATGCTGAAACACCGATTGGGTAAAGTTTTCGGAAAGGCCGTCTGAAACCATGACCGATAATAAACAAACCCATTGGGCGGCGCAGCCCGAACGCGGCAGCCGCCTGTTTCTCGCTCTGACCACATTGATGGTGCGCTATCTGCCGGCTTTTTTCATGAGGCAGTGCATTTGGTTTGTGGTGCTGTATTTTTATGCAACCGCGCCCAAACCGCGTCGTCATGTCTTACGCTATCAAACCCGTCTTCAGACGGCCTTTCCCCATACCGTCCTGCCGAAACACAGCGTATTCAAACAATTCGTTGCATTTGGCGAAGCAGTTTGCGACCGTTTTGCCGTGTGGCAACGCAAAATCCGTTATGAAGATTTGGTGATTGAAGATCCTGACGACATCTATTCGCAAATCAAGCGCAACGAACGCGGCCAGATTTTTGCCTGCTCACACTTGGGCAATACCGAAGTTTGCCGTGCGCTGGTGTCGCACCATAAAAATTTCAGACTCAACGTATTGGTGCACAGCAAGCACGCGCAGGCATTTAACGAGGCATTGCAAAAAGCCGGCGCAGAACATATCCGCCTGATTCAGGTAACCGATTTGGACACCACCCTGATGATGGAATTGAACCGCCGTATCGAAGACGGCGAATGGATTGCCATCGCGGCCGACCGCGTACCTGTACGCGGCGAGAAAACCGCCGATATTAATTTCTTAGGCCACACCGCCCCTATGCCGCAAGGCGCATGGCTATTGGCTTCGCTTTTAAAAACGCAAGTAAACACGCTGTTTTGCGTCAAACAAAACGGCCGCCATCATTTGAAACTGCGTCGCTTTACCGATACTTCCAGCTGGAAACGCGGCAACCGCGAGGCAGCCGTCAAAGACGCGATGCAGGGCTTTGCCGATATTTTGGCGCAAGAATGTGCGCAAAATCCGCTACAATGGTTCAATTTTTATGATTTTTGGGGCGAAGACGCCGTCTGAAACCATCACACTCTCTCTTTTAAACCATGAAAAAACACATCTATTGCCGACACAGCTTTGAAACCGAAGTTCCTTTTTTTGACGTAGATGCCATGCACATCGTGTGGCACGGAAACTATGTCAAATACCTTGAAACCGCACGTTGCGCTTTTCTGTCTTCCATCGGTTATGACTACAACGAAATGGGACGGCAGGGGTACAGCTGGCCGATTGTGCAGATGAACCTCAAATACATCCGCCCTGCCCATTTCGGCCAAAAAATCCGCGTTGATATGGACATCGTCGAGATCGAAAGCTGCCTGCGTATCGATTACACCATTTACGATGCCGAAACCAATGAAAAGCTGACCCGCGCTTCGACTACCCAAGCCGCAGTATCGCTTTCAGACGGCCTAATGCAGTTTCAAACGCCGGACAGCTGGTTGGAAGCCGTCAAAAGACATCCGACTTTTAAGGCCGTCTGAAAAATTTAGCGATTAAACAACATATTGCCTGCTTATCAGTATTACCCTTTATAATTTTAAATTTCCGTTTTCAGACGGCCTTTATCCTCAAATCGCACACATTATGCTACTGAACCTCAACCGCTTTGCCTTTCCTGTTTTCTTAAAAGAAACCCGCCTGCTTACCGCCCTCGCCCTGCCTATGCTGTTGGCGCAAGTGGCGCAAGTGGGCATTGGTTTTGTCGATACAGTGATGGCCGGTGGCGCAGGTAAGGAAGATTTGGCCGCGGTGGCTTTGGGCAGCAGCGCGTTTTCCACTATTTACATTACCTTTATGGGCGTAATGGCGGCGTTGAACCCGATGATTGCACAGCTGTACGGTGCAGGTAAAACCGAAGAAGTCGGCAAAACAGGAATGCAGGGCATTTGGTTTGGCTTGTGTTTAGGCGTATTCGGCATGTTGTTGATGTGGGCGATGATTACGCCGTTCCGTCATTGGCTGACATTGAACGATTATGTCGAAGACACGATGGCGCAATATATGTTCTTTACCAGCTTGGCAATGCCGGCCGCCATGATACACCGCGCCCTGCACGCCTATGCCTCCAGCTTGAACCGTCCGCGCGTGATTATGTTGGTCAGCTTTGCAGCGTTTGTATTGAATGTGCCGCTAAACTATGTGTTTGTTTACGGAAAATTTGGCATGCCTGCTTTGGGTGGCGCAGGTTGCGGCGTGGCAACGGCGGCAGTATTTTGGTTCAGCGCATTGGCTTTGTGGCTTTATATCGCCAAAGAAAAATTCTTCCATCCGTTTGGTTTGACGGCAAAAATCGGCAAACCCGATTTGACGGCTTTCAAACAGATTTGGAAAATCGGCGCACCCATCGGCTTGTCTTATTTTCTAGAAGCCAGCGCGTTTTCGTTTATCGTCTTTTTGGTGGCGCCATTCGGCGAGGATTATGTCGCCGCGCAACAAGTCGTCATCAGCCTGTCGGGCATCTTGTATATGGTTCCGCAAAGCGTCGGCTCGGCAAGCACGGTACGCGTTGGCTTTTCGCTCGGGCGGCGCGATTTTTTGCGGGCGCGTTATATTTCAGGCGTGTCGCTGGTGTTGGGCTGGGTACTTGCCACCTGTACCGCGCTGCTCTTGGTCATCTTTCGCTTTCAGTTGGCCGGTATGTACACCAACGATGCGGCCGTATTAGGCATTGCCGCAACCGTTTTATTTTTCGCCTCCCTATTCCAACTGGCAGACGCCACCCAATGTATCGCTTCATATGCGCTGCGCGGCTATAAAGTGACCAAAATGCCGATGTTCATCCATGCCGTGGCTTTTTGGGGTTGCGGCCTGTTGCCCGGCTACCTGCTTGCCTATCATGCTGATATGGGCATTTACGGCTTCTGGACCGCGCTGACCGTTTCACTGACGATTGCTGCCATCGCATTGGTATGGTGCCTGGAGCTTTGCAGTAAAGAGATGGTCAAATCGCATAAGGCCATCTGAAAAAATACAAGCAGTCTTTCTCCGATGATTACGCTATTTAATCAACGAATTCCTATTTTAAAGTTAAACCCATGCAACCCATCCAATACCAAACCGACCTTACCCCTTACAACACTTTCGGCCTGAAAGCCCAAGCCCAAGCCTTTATCGCGCTCAAACATGCCGATGAGTTGCGCGACATCGTCCGGCTGCCCGAGTTCGACCGAGATACTGTTTTATGGCTTGGTGGCGGCAGCAATATCCTTTTGATGGAGGACTATGCCGGTCTGGTTGTGCATATGGAAAACAAGGGAATACGCGAAATTGAGCGTTCAGACGGCCTGGTTTATATCGAAGCGCAGGCCGGAGAAATTTGGCATGAATTTGTTTTGCATACGGTTGGACTGGGTTTAAGCGGGCTGGAAAACCTCAGCCTGATTCCAGGCACGGTCGGTGCGTCTCCGGTACAAAACATCGGCGCATACGGCGTTGAAGTCAAAGATGTTATCCATAGCGTACGCTGCTTTGATTTGAATACGGAAACCTTTGTCGAGCTTTCCAATGCCGACTGTGACTTTGCCTATCGTGAAAGCCTATTCAAACAGGAAGGCAAAGGCCGTTATGTGATTGTTTCGGTTGTATTTGCGTTGAAAGAGCATTTTGTGCCGAACTTGGGCTATGGCGATTTGGCAGCCGCGGTTGCCGAACTGAGCCAAGGCCGAGAAGCGACGGCCAAAGATGTTTCCGATGCAGTGTGTGCAATCCGCAACAGTAAACTGCCTAATCCTAACGTACTTGGTAATGTCGGAAGTTTCTTTAAAAACCCTGTTGTCAGCGCTGAAAAAGCGGCCGATTTATTGCAGCAATACCCCGATATGCCACGCTATCCGCAGCCTGACGGTTCGGTCAAACTCGCTGCCGGCTGGCTGATTGACCAATGCCGTCTGAAAGGCCATCAGATCGGCGGTGCGGCTGTGCATGACAGACAGGCTTTGGTTTTGGTAAATAAAAACAATGCATCCGCGCAAGATGTCCACCAGCTGGCACAATATGTTTGTAATACAGTATTTACTCAATTTCAGGTAGAATTACACGCAGAACCCAACTGGCTGCCTACTTCATACAGCCTATAAAACAAAGGAGTGTATTCCATGCCGCGCATTGCTAAAGTCAACACTTACACACGAATCATCAATGCCAGCCTCGCCTTGTTCAACGAAGAAGGCGAGCGCAATATTAGCACCAACCATATTGCCGCCCACTTAGGCATCAGCCCGGGCAACCTCTACTACCATTTCCGCAACAAAGACGAAATCATCGTCCAATTGTTCAAACGTTACAGCGAGGCCCTGCTTGTCTACCTTAACGAAGCTGTGTTGCCGTCTAATGTTGAAGACTCCATCAACTACATGGCCGGTATTTATGATGTGATGTGGGAATACCGTTTCCTTTTCAGCGATGTGAACACCCTGCTTGCCCGCAGTGCCGAATTATTGGGCGAACACAATACCTTTACCCAAGCCAAAGTGTCCCCGCTGTTGGTCAACCTGCTGACCCAGCTCAACGGCTTGAACATCATCAGCGCAGACCAAACCGCCATGAACGACCTTGCCGTCAATATGTGGATGGTAACAAAATACTGGTTCGACTTCGACAGCTCCCTGCGCGGTCGCGCCAAGTTGACCGAGGATTCCAAAGTACGGGGCATCAGCCGCACACTCAGCCTGTTGCGCCCGTACCTCCTGCCGGAACACCGTGCCGAATTCGACCAAAAAATCGGCAGCAACCATTAATTTTTCCATACAAAGGCCGTCTGAAAACGTGGCTTTAACCAAGTTAAAGCTATTTTCAGGCGGCCTGTTAATTTTCGGATGCTTTATTTATGCACCTTCCCGATATTTCCATTCTCGGCTTAGGCTATCTCGGCCTGCCGCTGGCGCAAAAATGTTATGAGCAAGGCAGTCAGGTAGCCGCAGTCAAACGCAACCTGACCTCTGACGACATCAATCTGCCGATTGAACTCGACATCATCGATTTGAATCAAGACGATATTTTTTACAGTTCGACCTTGTGGCAAAACCATATCAGCAAGCCGACATGGTTTTGCCTGCTCCCGCCTTCGTCATTAAACCATTACGCCGATACCCTGAAAAAATGGATTCAACTTGCCGAGCAATCTAAGGTACAACACATCATCTTTACCAGCAGCACCAGCGTGTATAGCGACCAAGCACGCATATGCGATGAAACCACGCCGCCCGATCCGCAAACCGAATCCGCCCGTCAAATCCTCGCAGTCGAGCAAACCTTGCTTGAAAGTACCGTACCCCATATCGACATACTGCGACTGGGCGGACTTTATTCTGCCGACCGTCATCCCGTTACCAAGCTGGTTCAAAAAATGCGCATTCAAGGCGGCAATCAACCCGTCAATATTCTTCATAAAGACTTGGCCGTCCAAGTCCTTTTTCAGACGGCCTGCCAAGCTGACGGCAAGCGTATCCGCAATATTGTCGAACCCCGCCACCCAAGCCGGGCCGAATTTTATACTGCCGAAGCGGCCAAACTCGGCCTACCGGCTCCTGATTTCATCGTTGATGACAAAAGCAACGGCAAAATTGTAAATACCGTTTGCGCAGACGGGCTAAGCCTGTAAAATTGCGACTCAACCCATTAATCCGTTTCAGACGGCATTTAGAGTAAACCATGTCTGCCCTATTTCCCCTTATCAACCACCTGATACAGCAAAATCCAGAGCAACAGCGCGAGCTGTCTGAATTTGCAGGCAGCATCATCTGCATCAGCCTGACCGGTTTCAGACTGACCGGACGCATCAGCGAACAAGGTTTTCTTGAAACCGCACACGAAACCGCCGACACCAACATCACATTCCACAACAGCGCCATCCAAAAAATCCTCCAAGGCGGCCAGCCCGGCGTGGGCGACATCAGCCTCGAAGGCGACTTGGTCTTGGGCATGTCCGTCCTTCCTATTTTAGGCGGACTGCGCTATTATCCGAGCGAAGATTTGGCGCGTGTATTCGGTCATGTGGCCGCAGAAAGCATCAGTTCGCGCGCCGGCGACATCGGCCGCACCATGAAAAAAATCGGCAAAAGCATTGCCGAGCAAATCAGTGACTTTTCACGCGAACCCGAATCCCCTGTTATCGACCAAGCCACGCTTGCCGCATGGTTGGAAGAAGTGGACAAACTGCGTGACGACGTTGCCCGCCTAAACGAACGCCTCGATCGGCTCGAGCGCGATATCTGGATAGATTAGACACTTAATTTCAGACGGCCTACTACCATGAAAAGCCCATTTAAAAACATCGGTATCGTTACACGTCCCAATACGCCCGAGATTCAAGATACCGTCCACACATTGGTTTCTTTTCTGCGCAAAAACGGCTTTACCATCTATCTGGATGAATTGAGCGTAGAAGAACACTGCGTCTATATCCAAGACTCCGCCTAC
The DNA here is from genome assembly GCF_002863305.2 of Neisseria perflava. Classification (NCBI taxonomy): domain Bacteria; kingdom Pseudomonadati; phylum Pseudomonadota; class Betaproteobacteria; order Neisseriales; family Neisseriaceae; genus Neisseria; species Neisseria perflava. The sequence goes on along the minus strand of NZ_CP136962.1, from coordinate 588,474 downwards.
TGCGAAACCGTAAACAAAGCCCAGCTGGGCAAATACTGCGACCTCGTCATTGTGCTCGGCGGCGACGGTACCTTCCTCTCCGCCGCCCGCGAAGTTGCCCCGCGCGCCGTCCCCATCATTGGTATCAATCAAGGCCACTTAGGCTTTCTTACCCAAATCTCACGCGACACCATGGTTGAGGGCATCCGCCCTGTACTGGAAGGCAAATATCTGCCTGAAGAACGCATCCTCATTGAAGCCAGCATCATTCGTGACGGCGAAACCATCGAACGCGCCCTCGCCCTCAACGACACCGTACTGTCTCGTGGCGGTGCAGGCCAAATGATTGAATTTGAAGTCTTTATTAATCAAGAATTTGTCTATACCCAACGTTCGGACGGCCTGATTATTTCCACGCCGACAGGTTCGACCGCCTACGCGCTTGCCGCCGGAGGCCCCATCATGCAGGCCGGTCTGCACGCCTTCACACTTGTACCTATCTGTCCGCAATCCATGACCAATCGTCCGATTGCCATCCCTGACACCAGCGTAATCGAAATCCTCATTACCAAAAGTGGCGACGCACGCGCACATTTTGATGGACAATCCCATATCGACGTGCAAAACTTCGACCGCATCATCATCCGCCGCTATCACAACCCCTTGCGCGTCCTCCATCCCACCGATTACCAATACTTCAAAACCCTGCGCCAAAAGCTGCATTGGGGCGAACAATTGATTTAAACACCACTTCAATAAATAGGCTTACCATGAAAACCATTTCCCAAACCTTAATCATCGCGCTGTGCGCCCTTTCCTCCCTCTCCGTCTCCGCACACGGCATGCACAAAAGCAAACCCTTGTCCTTTGAAGAATTGCCGAAAATCTGCCAGCAATACTTTACCCGTGCGGATGCGTGTTACCAAAAAGCAGGCGATAAAGCATCGTTCCAACGTGACAACACAAAATACCTGCGCCAAATCCTGCCTGCTGCCGACGTAGGCCAACGTGAACGCATGTGCCAAATTGCCATGGATACATTCGCTGAAAAAACAAAAGGCTTAAATTGCGAATAAAGACCTTCCCCTTAGCTCTAGTAATTTTAATTTCATAAAAAGGCCGTCTGAAACATTAGATTGTTTCAGACGGCCTACTTACAAAAACCCTTTACTTTTTAAGAAGAGACCACAAAATCTACCGTATGCGCTTCACTGTAATCAGGGATTTCCAGCTTTTCTATCATGCGGTGCAACACATCATTCGGAACAGAATGTTCGCGGTTACGGTTTTGCGATAGTAATTGCGTGTAAGGCACTTCCAAATAAATGAGATGCACACGTGCGCCGTAATCGGCAAACATCGGCAGCCATTTACTGCGCAAGTCGCGGTTGAGATTGGTCGCATTGAAGACAAATGACGTACGGGCTCGCAGGTATTCTTTTGCCTGCTCTTTACCCAAACGCACTGCTTCGGCGGTATGTTTGGAATCTGCGGGATTGAGTTTACGCTCACGGCGAATCTCATCGAGCGACAGCATAGGTAAATGGGCAAGATGTTGCCTGATGTAGCTGTCTTTGCCGCTACCTGCTATGGCGCACATGGCGTACACCTCAAAGGTCTGATCATCAAATGGCTGATAATCCGGCATTTCGCTACGGCCGTTAAGATAGAGATAGCGTCCGTAATCGCTGGCGAACGTACGTGCCTTACCCCAACAAGCATTTTCTTCACAGAGTTCACGAAACAAATCAACGCGCAGCAAAATATCCTGTTGGTCGCAACATATACGACCCAGGACATCGGCTTTAGCCAGCATGGCAAGATGTGCAGTGTTAACCTGCAAACTGGCCGCTATGACAGCTCGATCAGGATTAGGCTTGTTAATTGCCCATAAAGGCAATCCGTGCAAGCGCACAAGTTTGGCGATTGCTTCTCTTACGGCAAATGGAGCGGCAAGTTCGGTATACAGTAAAGTACGGGCAGTATGCTCGCCTTTTTTTGCGTGATGCGGCGAAACGATACGCTCTTTACCGTTTTCTATTTCACGCTTGGTCGTACTGCGTTTTTCCACATCATGCAGTATGGCGGCAGCAAACAGAATATGTTGCTCCTGCTCATCAAGCGCTTGAAACTCGGGCAGTTGTAAAAGGGCTTCGCACACCATTTTGGTATGCGTAAATACATCGCCTTCGGCATGCCACTCAGGGTCTTGCGGAACGTCCTTCATATCGGCAAACCAGCTGAAACGACGTTCTAAGGCTTGCCAATCAGGAAGTTGACCGGGTATGTAATATGGGAATGTCCACATAATTGTCTTTCTTATTATTGGATAATTGGACTTCAGGCCGTCTGAAACTGCCAGCTTTGCCAATGGTATTTGTCGTAATCGATAAGACGGGCAGGCTTCCAAGTTTTCGTCCAATGAACGTCGGTTTTAACATGTTTGGCTCGCACCAATTTGAAAAGATTGTCGAATTCATTGGATTGAACAGGCAGTTTGCCGTTGTTGGTGGCAAAATCAGCGGCGTTCCGGATAACAAAACCTTCACTGCATGCCTCTCCTGTGTTCGGATCGTAGCCGCCAAGCTTGCCGGCAGTTTGTACGCTGTCCGTCCACGGCTCTCCCAAATTAGCAGCAAGCCATTGCGCTAAAGCAATATCTTCATTGGCGTATTTTTGAGTGAAATCCGCAAGCGACTGGACAATGGGGATTTCTGGCACAGTCGGAAAATCAAACAGCTGCGCATAAAATTTAACCTCTTCCCATGAAAGCCAATGTCCGCCACGGCGGACTGCAAACAGGTAAAAATAGCTTTCCAATTGCGAATAGGCAATCGAATGAATACCATACATATTCTCGCCAAAAAGTTCGAGATCGCCTAAATCATCTTTAATTTGCTGCCATCGTTGCAGCAAAGGTTTATCCCACGGATGCTGAGTAGGTGCAGCATGGCTACGGGCATAGAGGCCGTGTGCGGCAAAGCAGTTGTTTTGCCCATCTAATTTTTCGGTTAAAACCAATTTCGGCAGTGAGGCAAAATATGAAAGAAAGCCGCGCGGCATAAAGCGGTCGTCTGAAGTCGTGCCGAGGCTGATGGGCGCGTGCAGGCTGCGGGCGTATTTTTGAGGTTCGTCAGTCGTCATAATATTTTTTCCTTTTTATTCATTTTTTAATTTTCTTTTCAAGTATTCCCAGCGACTTGTTATATTTTCCCCACCATATTTCCTTGTTTAGAAACCAAAAGTTGGTCAATTTTCAAGTTTTCGGTATCAATGATTTCAAACTTATAACCGGCATAAACCAGAAAATCCGTACGCTTCGGGATTTTGCGCAGGGAATACATCATAAAGCCGGCGATGGTTTCGTAGTTTTCCGAATTGGGAAACTCTTCAATATCCAGCGCACGCATGACATCGGTAAGCGGCGTGGCGCCATCCACCAACCATGTGTCTTCGGTACGGCGGATAATTTGCGGCTCTTCTTCGGTATTGACCAGCTCGCCCATCACAATGCTCATCACATCTTTCAGCGTTACCACGCCGACCACCAGCGCGTATTCGTTCACCACTACGGCAAAGTCTTCGCCGGAAGTTTTGAAGGTTTCTAAGACATCGTAAAGCGACAGCGTGTCGGGGATGAACAAGGCTTTACGCAACACACGCTTGTCGGTCAGTCGGACATCTTTTTCTTTTAAAAATAAGGTCAGCAGCGTATGCGATTCGATATAGCCGATGACGCGTTCCAAGTCGCCGTCGCATACGAGGAATTTGTTGTGCGGTTTGTCCGACATCATTTCCAACACGGTATCGCTGTCGTCGTGTTTATCGAAATAGGCGATGTATTCGCGCGTGCTCATGGTGGAAGTCACCGTGCGCTCCTGCATATCAAAAATGTTTTCAATCAGATAGTGTTCCTGCTCTTTCAACACACCAGCTTGCGCACCAGCATCAACGACGGCATAAATATCTTCCGAGGTCAGCTGCTCCTGACGAACGGTTGAGATTTTGAAGAGTTTGAATATTGCGTTTGCCAACCCGTCAAAAACCCAGACAAGGGGTTTTAAGATAAAAATCAGAAACATCATCGGACGCACAATGCGTACCGCCACCGCTTCGGGATGGGTCATTGCCATACGCTTGGGCATCAGGTCGGCAATTAAAATAAAGCTGCCTGTAACCAGCGAGAAAGTCAGCAAAGAGGCAACTGTGCTGCCCCAACTGCCTGCATTCTCCAATAGTTTGCCAAAATAAGGACGTATTGCCGCCTCGCCAACGATACCGGCAAGAATGGCGACGGCGTTCAATCCGATTTGGACAACGGTAATAAAACTGCCCGGCTGCTGCTGCATATTGATTACATCAAGCGCACGCGTATCGCCGCCGTCTTTCGCCATGACCTGTAATTTGATTTTGCGTGCCGAAGCAAGCGCGAGTTCGGAACAGGATACAAACGCGCTAATGACAATCAGCAGGCACAATAATAGTAAGGCTTCAAAAATATTCATGAAAAAGTGTGTGTATGGTATAGGTTAAAAATATTCAAACAGCAAAGGCCGTCTGAAAAATTCAATTTGATCTTAGATTTGCGTGTTATTTGTCAGTAATGCGTGAAGTAAATGATGTTTTGGAATAAATTTTACTTAGAAGTAAGTCATATTTTTTTCAGATAATCTTGAGGAAAACCTCATTATCTAGACAGATAAGGCACGACACTTTCCTTCAATATTTCTATTAACTCTTCATCCATGTATCTGTAATTATCAGGAATATCTAAAACAATCATTTCCTTATATTGCAAAGCACGGGGAAACTGTGCCAGCAGACGGCTCTTATGTTTTTGTTCCATTACGAAAATCTTATCCGCCCATGCGATGTCGTCTATGGAAACAGTATGCCGCGCATTGGGGCTAGTCCCCGCAGAACGTGCCTGTACATTTGGATAACGTCGAAATACGGTTTCAGCGGTAGGACTGCGCCATTGGTTACGACTACAAATAAAAAGTGCATTCATAAAAATTAAAAAAGGCGGAAAATATCCGCCTTGTGAAAACCATCTCGATTGAATCGAAAATGTATCTTTTGAGTTAATCAAACCATTCAGCATCAAATTCATGCTGTCTGAACGGATAAATAAAACCCAGTTTTTGTGCACGTTTGATTTTATTGCTGCGGAGATATATCAAATCCCACTTTTTTTCAGGTTTATATTTCAAAGGATTTTTGCCATGTATACGATGACTGGGGCGTTGCTCTTGATGTCGTCGCCATGCACGGCTACGACTTTGATCTAAATTGTCCATTATCTGCTTTCTAATTTTGTTTCGGAAATCGGGTTCAGCAGCCGCGATTTTTTATGTATTCGATTATTCGGCAAAAAATAGGATGACAAAATTATAGCGAAATTAAAGATATAATGCCAATATTAAACAATTTATTACGCTCAAAATAGCCAAAGGCCGTCTGAAACTTGAGACACATTTATTGTTTTAATCATCCAGCGCCTCTTCATCCAAGGATTTCAACCATTTCAGCTTTTCGCCAATTTTGATTTCCAGCCCGCGCGGGACAGGTTGATAGAAATCGGGTTCATCCAAGCCGTCGGGCATATAGCTTTCGCCAGCGGCGTAGGCATTTGGTTCGTCGTGGGCGTAACGGTATTCGCGTCCGTAGCCCAATTCTTTCATCAACTTGGTCGGGGCGTTGCGCAGGTGGACGGGTACTTCGTCGCTGGCGTTTTCTTTAACGAAGCGGCGCATTTGGTTGTATGCCTTGTAGCCCGCGTTGGATTTCGCGGCGGCAGCAAGGTATAACACGGCTTGCGCCAGTGCGAGTTCCCCTTCTGGCGAGCCTAAGCGCTCATAAGTCGCTGCGGCATCATTGGCAATCGTTAAGGCACGCGGATCGGCTAAACCGATGTCTTCCCATGCCATGCGGACAATGCGACGGGCGAGATAGCGCGGGTCGGTGCCACCGTCAAGCATACGGCAGAACCAATACAATGCCGCATTGGGATGCGAACCGCGCACGGATTTGTGTAGCGCAGAAATTTGGTTGTAGAAACTCTCGCCACCCTTATCAAAACGACGGATTTGCGCCCCCAAACTATCGGCAAGAAATTCAGCGGTTAGGGTTTTCAGACGGCGTGTATCGGCAGCACGTAAAAGCTGCTCGATCAAGTTCAACAATCTGCGTGCATCGCCATCGGCGGTATTCACGAGCAATTCTTGCGCATCCGCTTCAATCGTAAAATCTTGGTATTCGGGCAAAGCCAATACTTTGGTAATCAGCTTCTTCAGGTCGTCTGAAGACAAGGATTGCAAGACATACACCTGCGCCCTGCTAAGTAAAGCCGGATTGACTTCAAATGACGGGTTTTCCGTGGTAGCACCGATAAAGGTTAATAAACCACTTTCGACATAAGGCAAAAATGCGTCCTGCTGCGCTTTGTTGAAGCGGTGTACCTCGTCAACAAACAAAATCGTCGCACGCCCTTGCTGCAAGGCAATTTCAGCTTTCTCAATTGCCTCACGTATGTCTTTTACGCCGGAAAATACGGCGGAAACCGGCAGAAACTGGGCATTGAAACTCTGCGCCAAAATCCGTGCCAGCGTGGTTTTACCTACGCCCGGCGGTCCCCACAGCAACATAGAATGCGGCTTCCCGCCTTCCACCGCCACGCGCAAAGGTTTACCTTCGCCGATTAAGTGCTGCTGCCCAATGACATCATCTAAAGAATGCGGGCGCAAGCGTTCGGCTAAAGGGGCTTCGGGTTGGCGGGCGAAAAGGTCGGACATAGCGGCTTTCGTGCTGATTGATTAAAAAGAAAACTCGCTAGCATTATACGGCAGTTTCGCAAACTCACATATCGGGCCGCATTACGGTATAATACATGCTATTTTGAGAACTCTTCGGGCGTTTCAGACGGCCTTGCTAACAGGAAACATCATGACTTCAAAAACTCTTTTGGCAGCTGTTACATCAGCTTTCTTATTGGGTGCATGCGCTACCGGCGGCGAATCTTTCGGCGGCTTGGGCAGCGGTACAGGTATCGGCAGCAGCGTAGTGAAAATGGCGGTAGACAGCCAATGCCGTACCGAATTAAACAAACGTAACGAATGGCGCGTCATTGCTTTAGCCATGAGCGCGGAAAAACAAGCCGAATGGGAAAATAAAATCTGTGGCTGCGCCAGCGAAGAAGCGCCAAATCAATTAACTGCAACCGAAATGATGCAGGTTTTGAGCCCGGCAACCCGCGATCAGGCCATTGCTTCCGTTACCGCGAAAACGGTTACCGCCTGCTTCAAACGACTCTACAAATAATCGTTCAGACGGCCTTTTTTAATATCGAGGCCGTCTGAATTCGTTTTGACTTTCTATTTGAATTTTAAATATATAGAGAAGAAACCATGAAATACATCAGCACCCGCGGTGCAACCGCACGCAAGCAATTCAGCGAAGTTTTATTGATGGGTTTGGCTCCTGACGGCGGTTTGATGCTGCCTGAGCAATACCCTCAAATCGACCGTGCTACTTTAGACCAATGGCGCACACTCAGCTATCCAGAGCTGGCGTTTGAAGTCATGAGCCTGTTTGCCACCGACATCCCTGCTGATGATTTACGCGATATCATCAACCGTACCTACACCGAAGAAGTATTCGGTACCAAAGCCATTACTCCGGTGCGCACACTTTCAGACGGCATCAAAATCCAAGCTCTGTCCAACGGCCCGACTTTGGCATTCAAAGACATGGCCATGCAATTCTTGGGCAATGCGTTTGAATATGTATTGAACAAAGAAGGCAAAGAACTCAATATTTTAGGCGCCACCAGCGGCGACACCGGCTCTGCCGCCGAATATGCCCTGCGCGGAAAAAAAGGCGTCAATGTCTTCATGCTGTCTCCGGAAGGCAAAATGAGTGCATTCCAACGTGCACAAATGTTCAGCCTGCAAGATGCCAACATCCACAACATCGCTGTTGAAGGCATGTTTGACGACTGCCAAGACATCGTCAAAGCCGTACAAAACGATGCCGAATTCAAAGCCAAATACCACATCGGCACAGTCAACTCTATTAACTGGGGCCGTATCGTCGCCCAAGTCGTGTATTACTTTGCCGGTTATTTCAATGCCACTTCGAGCAATGACGAAAAAGTCAGCTTCTGCGTACCAAGCGGCAACTTTGGCAATGTCTGCGCCGGTCATATCGCCCGTCAAATGGGCCTACCCATCCACCGCTTGATTGTCGCCACTAACGAAAACGACGTATTGGACGAATTTTTCAAAACCGGTGCATACCGCCCGCGCAACAGCGAACACACCCACGTTACTTCCAGCCCGTCTATGGATATTTCCAAAGCCTCCAACTTCGAGCGTTTTGTGTTTGACCTGATGGACCGCGATGCAGACGAAATCAAAACCTTATGGGCGGAAGTAGGTTCCGGCAAAGGTTTCAATTTGGAATTTGTCTTAAACAAAGTACATCAACAATATGGCTTTGTTTCCGGCAAATCGACCCATGCCAACCGCCTTGCCACCATCAAACAGGTTTACGAGCAAGATCATGAACTGATTGATCCGCATACAGCTGATGGTGTCAAAGTAGCGCGTGAAGTCCGCGAAGCCGGCGAAACCATCGTCTGCCTCGAAACCGCACTGGCCGCCAAATTTGAAGCCACCATCCATGAGGCTGTCGGCGAAGTTTCCATCCCTCGTCCGGCCGCATTGGAAGGCTTGGAAAACCTGCCGCAACGTGTCCGTGTTGTCCCTAATAATGCAACAGCAGTGAAAGACATCATTAAGGAAGCCCTGGCTTAACCGGCCGTCCTTGACGACTGCACAGGCCGTCTGAAAAAGTTTCAGACGGCCGCAACCGATATTTGAGAAGTGGGTAACATTATTGCCAAACCCACCACGCCGCAGTCGTTCCTAATATAAAATCAAGGTGTTAAAACAATACCAACTCCTTTTGACTTTCAATTGCAAACATTGTAATGACAGATATTTTCGTTTAGAATTGCATGTTTGCTCTAAATTTGGATTGATATGCAGACAACACAAGCCACATCCAACTGGGAGCTATACAAGCGCTTGCTTGGATATTTGAAAAGCTATTGGAAGATGTTTATCGTCTCCGTAGTGGCCATGCTGATTGTCGCCGGTACGATGCCGGCTTTCGGTTACTTGCTCAAACCTTTGATCAATGAAGGTTTTGTCGATAAAAACATGAAAAGCATGTCATGGTTGCCACTGGCAATTGTGGCGCTGTTTTTCGTTCGCGGCCTGTTCAACTTCATTAACGAATATTGCACGACTTATCTGTCCAGCCACTTGGTGCAGCGCTTGCGCGGTGAAATGTTCAACAAAATGATGCACCTGCCGACTTCGTATTTCAGCAGCAATACCGGCGGCCGTTTGATGTCTCGTATCTTGAACGACGTCAATCAAATTACCGATGCAGGGTTTAACGTCATTACCGTGATTGCTAAAGACGGCGTGAGCGTAGTCGGCCTGTTGGGCTTGCTGACTTATCTGAACTGGCGTTTGACCCTGATTACTTTTATCATCTTGCCGGTTGTTGCTGTATGTATCCAAACAGTCAGCAAACGCCTGCGCAAACTGTCTGCCAACAACCAAATTTATCTTGGCCAGCTGATGCAGGTCTTGGGCGAAAGCATTAATGGTGAACGCGTTGTAAAAATCTACGGCGGTCAAGATTATGAAAATCGCCGCTTCAACCGTATTGCCGACGATGTGCGCCGCAACCTGCTCAAACAGGTTTCCGCCAGCTCTGCGGGTACCGGCATTACCCAATTAATGGCTTCGGTTGCACTGGCTGCGATTATTTATGCAGCCGCACGCCAAGCAGGGCTTTCCGGCTTCAGTGCAGGCGATTTTATGTCGTTTTTGTCCAGTATGATCATGATGTTTGACCCCATCAAACGCATGACCGGCGTGATGCAATCCCTGCAGCGCGGTTTGGCGGCGGCTGAAAGTGTCTTCACATTTTTGGATCAGCCCGAAGAAAGCAACGAAGGCAAACAAATCCTCAGCCCAAACCCTGACGATATCGAATTTTGCGATGTTGTACACCGCTATCCTGAAGCCGAACGTAACAGCTTGAACCACATTAACCTGCTTGTACCGCAAGGCAAAGTGACTGCCTTGGTTGGCGCATCGGGTTGCGGCAAAACCACCTTGGCCAATATGTTGCCACGCTTCCTCAATCCGGATGAAGGCAAGGTCTTGATTGGCGGCATCAACGTCAATGAATATACGCTTGAAAGCCTGCGCAGCCGCATGGCATTCGTCAGCCAAAACGTTGTCCTGTTTAATGGTACGATTGCTGAAAACATTGCCTATGCACAAGCTGACAAATTCAGCGAAGAAGAAATTATTAATGCCGCAAAAGCAGCCAATGCCTGGGAATTTATCCAAAAAATGCCGCAAGGCCTGCACACTGAAGTTGGCGAAAACGGTTTAAAACTGTCCGGCGGCCAACGTCAACGCCTCGCCATTGCGCGTGCGCTTTTGAAAAATGCGCCGATTTTGATTTTGGACGAAGCCACCAGTGCATTGGATAATGAATCCGAACGTTTGGTACAAACTGCATTGGAAAACCTGATGCAAAACCGTACCACATTGGTGATTGCCCACCGACTTTCAACCATCGAAAAAGCCGACAATATCGTTGTCATGCACGAAGGCAATGTCGTCGAACAAGGCACTCACCATGAATTGATCCGCGCAGGCGGACGCTATGCCGACCTGCACAGCCTCAGCGAAAAATCAGCCAAACCGGCAAGCAAGTAGCTGAACACCATATTACATTCTTTTTATTAACCTTGGCCGCCCCGACCTACCCTTTTCAGACGGCCTTATCCGACAGGAAATATCAATGGCAGCATTCAACACCCAGAAAGTCTTGTCCGTACACCACTGGACCGACGCTTACTTCACTTTCACCTGTACTCGTGACGAATCTTTGCGCTTTGAAAACGGCCAGTTCGTCATGGTCGGCCTGATGGTTGACGGCAAACCGCTGATGCGCGCATACAGCGTGGCTTCTGCCAACTGGGAAGAGCATCTGGAATTTTTCAGCATTAAAGTACAAGACGGCCCATTGACCAGCCGCCTGCAACACCTTAAAGTCGGTGATGATGTCCTCATCAGTAAAAAACCGACCGGTACACTGGTTGCCGGCGACCTGAATCCGGGCAAACACCTCTACCTCTTGAGCACCGGTACCGGTATCGCCCCTTTCTTGAGCATTACCAAAGATCCTGAAATTTACGAGCAATTCGAAAAAATCATCTTGGTTCACGGCGTACGCTACAAAAAAGACTTGGCATACTACGACCGCTTCACCAAAGAATTGCCCGAACACGAATACTTGGGCGACTTGGTTAAAGAAAAATTGATTTACTACCCGATCGTTTCACGCGAAGAATATGTACACCAAGGCCGTCTGACCGATTTAATGCGCAGCGGCAAACTCTTCGAAGACATTGGCCTTCCCAAAATCAATCCGCAAGACGACCGCGCCATGTTGTGCGGCAGCCCTGCCATGTTGAAAGACACCTGCAACGTCTTGGACGAATTCGGCCTGACCGTTTCTCCGAAAACCGGTGTCCGCGGCGACTACCTGATTGAGCGCGCATTCGTCGATCAATAATGTATCCCCGGCAGCAGGCCGTCTGAAACCCTTCTTTCAGACGGCCTAAACCTTAATAATTTATCCCACATTATGCCTACTCTACTCATCATCCGTCCGTCCAACCGTCCGAAACAAGATATCCAAACCTGCCATGCAGCCGGTTGGCAGGCTCAAGTATTGAGTCCGATTGAAATAGAGGCAGACCGTTCGGCACTAAACAAACTTCCCGAACAATTTAAGCAAGCCGATGTCGTGTTTTGGGTCAGCCCCACCGCTATTGAAACCGCAGCGCCGCACCTGAACTTTTCAGAAGGCCCCAAAGCACACATTACTGTCGGCCAAACCAGCCAACATACTTTGGCGCAATTCTCCCCCTATCCCGTATTCTCCCCCGAAGATGGCAACGACAGCGAAGCCGTCTTGAGAATGCCTATTTGGAAAAACCTGCCACCCAATGCCCGAGTTCTAATCATTCGAGGTCATGGCGGCCGTGATTTTCTGGCAGAAAAACTGACCGAACTGGGTTTCCAAATCGACATCGCCGAAATCTATTTCAGACGGCCACACGCCATCGATTGGCAGAGCTTTAAAACCGAAGACATCGCCGCCGCCTACGTTACATCCGGCGAGATCGCGCGCGAATTTTTCCATCAGATTCCGCCGCAATTTTCCCGATTCTTCGAATCCTTGCTATACTTTACCCACCATCCACGCATTGCCGATGCGCTTCGCATCGTCGGCGCCAAACATGTAGAAACCGTCACTTCTTTATCCGCAGCACTTTCATCCATGCCACAAAGGAGCCAAGCAGTGAGCCCAGTCGAAGACAATAAAGATACCCAACAAGTTGCCAATACGGCAGCTCCGGCGCCTGAACGTTCTGAAAACACCAGGCCGTCTGAACAAATCAAACCTACCCAACCTCAGCGAGTGGAGGCGAGCATGCCCGAGTCCAACAATCTCCCACAAAACAACGCCCCTGTTATCATCAAACAATCCGGCGGCAAAGCCTTGGCCGCAGGTGCAACCGTCTTGGCACTGCTTGGCCTAGGCGCGAGCGGATTCCTGTTTGTACAGGGTCAAAATGTTTTAAAAAACCAAGAGCTCGAATTCAACCAAAAAATCGACAAAGCTGCATTGGGCGAGTCTGAAAACGCCAGCCTTCTAAAAGACAACCTCAACCGCCAAACCGCTATTCAAGCCGAGTTAGACCGCCTGAACAACGGTCAAAAAAACAATAGCGATCAAATCCTGCAAATGCAGAAAGCTTATCAAGAGCTGCTCAAAGGCCGTATCAACTGGCTGGTCGACGAAGCCGAATCCATGTTGAACACTGCTTCACAACAATTGATGCTGTCAGGCAATCTTCAAGGCGCGGTCAGCGTATTGGAACACATTGACAGCCGCTTAAGCCGTTTTGAACAGCCTGAGCTTATCCCCATCAAGCAAGCCATCAGCAATGATTTGGCCGCACTGAAAAACCGTCCTTATGTCGATATTTCCGCTACTGCCTTGCGTATCGACCGTTTGGAAACAGGTATTTCCGGACTGCCTTTAGTTTTGGACGGCGTATTGAAACCGGGTGCCGCGCCTGTCGAAGCCACTAATTCAGGAACTTGGTGGGAAAACACATGGGAGAAATCCCTCAATGCCCTCAAAGGCTTGGTTGAAGTCCGTCATCTGGACAGCAACGACGCCATGTTGATTTCGCCCGATCAAACCTACTTCATCCGTGAAAACCTGCGCCTGCGCCTTTTGGATGCGCGCATTGCCCTGTTGCAACACAACGGCGAAGTGTATCAAAGCGATTTGAACAACGTTGAAGCAACTGTAAAACAATACTTCGACAGCAAATCCCCTGCTACCCAGTCATGGTTGAAAGAGTTGGCCGAACTCAAAGCCCTTGATGTCCGCATGATTTCAGACGACAGCCTGAAAGCCAGCTTGAGCGCCGTTCGCGCTTATCAAGAAGGTTCGCGTACACAAATGACGACCGAAGAAGCTACGCAAACCCAAGCTGCCGAGAAAACCGCTTCCGCTCCGGCTACAACTACCGAGCAAGCCACAACTGCCGCACCGGCTGCCGCTTCCGCACCGCAGTCTTTAGAAGCACCTGCTTTGCCGTCTGAAAACAAAAAAGAACCGGCCGCCGAAGCTGCCAAACCACAAAACCAAACCAAGCCTGCTGCCAAACCACAAAACCAAACCAAGCCTGCTGCCAAAATTAAAGGAGAGCAAGCATGAAAACCGTCGTTTGGATTGTCATTCTGTTTGCCGCAGCCGTCGGTTTAGCGTTGGCTTCAGGCATTTATACCGGCAACGTGTACGTCGTGGTTGAACAAACCATGCTGCGTATCAATCTGCATGCCTTTGTTTTAGGCCTGCTGTTGAGCGTATTCGTCTTGTATTTCCTGATTAAATTCGTGTTCGGCCTCTTGAACATTCCGGCGCGTATCCAACGCTTCGGCATTGCCCGCAAAGGCCGTCAGGCTTCTGCCTCTTTGAACAGCGCAGGTCTGGCATATTTTGAAGGCCGTTTTGAAAAAGCTGAACAAGAAGCCGCCAAAGTCTTGAAAAACAAAGAAGCAGGCGACAACCGTACCCTGGCTTTGATGTTGGGCGCGCACGCGGCCGACCAAATGGAAAACTTCGAATTACGCGATCGCTACCTGCACGAAATCGAACACCTGCCACAAAAACAACAGCTTTCCCGTCATCTTTTGCTGGCTGAATCTGCACTTAGCCGTCGCGATTATCCGACTGCCGCACAAAACCTTGAAGCAGCAGCAAAAATCAATAGCAACTTAAGCCGCCTGGTCCGCCTGCAATTGCGTTATGCCTTTGATCACGGTGATGCTGCAGATGTCTTGGCAAAAGCAGAAAAACTGGTCAAAGCCGGCGCCATCAACGATTACGAAGCCGAACAGTATCAAAATTGGGCATATCGCCGCCTCTTAAGCGAAGTAACCGATGCAGGCAGTCTGAAAGCTTGTTTGAAACACATTCCAGAAAGCTTGAAATCAGGCGAATTGTGTGTCGCGATTGCCGAAAAATACGAGCGTTTGGGCTTGTATGCCGATGCAGTCAAATGGGTTAAAACCCATTATCCGCAAACCCACCAGCCCGAGCTTTTGGAAGCATTTGTCGAATCCGTTCGTTTCCTAAGCGAGCGCGAGCAACAAAAAGCCATCGACTTGGCAGATTCTTGGCTGCAGGAACAACCCGACAATGCACCGCTGTTGATGTATCTTGGCCAACTGGCTTACGGACGAAAACTTTGGGGCAAAGCCCAAGGCTACCTCGAAGCCAGTATCGCCCTGCAACCCAGCGTATCCGCACATTTGGTCTTGGCCCGCGTGTTTGATGAAACAGACCAACCACAAAAAGCGCAAGAACAACGCAATCTGGTTTTGGAAAGCGTGGCCGAAGAAGAACATCCGGCAGCCCTTCCTCAATCCAATTAATGTGCTGATTTCGCATTAAGCGACCATATGAAATCTACAACAAAACCAACCATTTAATCATTTCAGACGGCCTCAACACATATCTAAGGCCGTCTGAACTTTGTCCAACACACCAAATCAGAAAGCCTATTTATCATGACTGCTCTGAAAAACGACACTTTCCTCCGCGCCCTGCTCAAACAGCCTATCGAATACACGCCCATCTGGATGATGCGCCAAGCCGGACGCTATCTGCCTGAATATAAAGCTACGCGCGCGCGCGCAGGCAGCTTTCTCGATTTGTGCAAAAACACCGAGCTGGCGACCGAAGTCACCATCCAGCCTTTAGAACGTTTTGATCTAGACGCGGCAATTCTGTTTTCCGATATTCTGACCGTTCCCGATGCCATGGGTTTGGGCCTGTATTTTGCCGAAGGCGAAGGCCCGAAATTTGAACGTGCCTTGCAACACGAAGCCGACATTGCAAAACTGCAAGTTCCCGACATGGAAAAACTGCAATACGTCTTTGATGCAGTGACTTCCATCCGTAAAGCACTGGACGGCCGCGTACCACTGATCGGCTTCTCCGGCAGCCCGTTCACACTCGCCTGCTACATGGTTGAAGGCGGCAGCAGCAAAGAATTCCGCACCATCAAAACCATGATGTATTCGCGCCCTGATTTGCTGCATAAAATCCTCGACACCAATGCTCAAGCCGTTACCGCTTATCTCAACGCCCAAATCGATGCCGGCGCACAAGCCGTACAAATTTTCGACACTTGGGGCGGCGTGTTGAGCGATGCCGCATTTAAAGAATTCAGCCTGAAGTACATCCGACAAATCGTTGCCGGACTCAAACGCGAAAGCGAAGGCCGCCGCGTGCCTGTTATCATATTTGCCAAAGGTGGCGGCTTATGGCTGGAAAGCATGGCGGAAATCGGCGCAGACGCATTGGGCTTGGACTGGACCTGCAACATTGGTGAAGCCCGCCGTCGCGTTGGCGAACAAGTTGCCCTGCAAGGCAACTTCGACCCGTTTGCCCTCTTTGGCACACCGGAATCTATCCGCACCGAAGTCGCGCGCATCCTTGCCGACTACGGCAACGGCAGCGGCCATGTATTCAACCTCGGACACGGCATCAACCAACACGCCGATCCGGAACACGCCAAAATCTTGGTCGATACCGTACACGAATTGTCCCGTCAGTATCACCGTTAATTAAAGCAACTCAAAGGCCGTCTGAAAGCAAAAACACGATTATCGTGTAAATTTGTTTTTAGACGGTTTTTCTATATACTTAATATCTGAAGCTTATCAGCTGACACCTTCAAACTTAAAAACACATCCACTCCCGCTACCGAATATGAATTTTTTAAAAGACATCACCTGGACCGAGATTTTCATCTTCGCCCACACCTGCGCCGCACTCGTCTGTATGCTGCGCGTGTTGTACAAACAAAAAAACATCGGCTCAACCTTTGCCTGGCTGATTATCCTCTTCCTTTTCCCCGTGTTCGGAACCATTGCCTACATCCTTATCGGCGAGCCTCGTCTAGGCACCGCCCGCGCCAAACGTACCGGCGAAATGAACCGCTTCTACCGCAACTTTGCCGCCACCCATCTAGCCGATATCTATCTCGACATTGCCGACCAAGTCAAATCACGTTACCACGGCATCAGTAAAGTTGCCGAAAAAGGAACGGGGCTGGGTGCCACCAAAGGCAACGCCATGAACCTGCTCTCAACCACCGATGCCATCATCGACAGCATGCTTACGGACATACGCGCCGCAACCCACTCCTGCCTGCTGGCTTTTTACATTATCGAGCCAAAAGGCCGCATCGAAGAAATTTTAAATGAAATTCTTGCCGCCGCAGATCGAGGCGTTGACTGCGCCATTCTGGCCGATGCCGTCGGCAGCAGGAGTTTTTTTGAAAGCGATTGGGTAGAGATACTGCGCCAAGCAGGCGTTGAAGTACATACCTCATTACCTGTCGGTATTTGGCGTACATTATTCACGCGCACCGACCTGCGCAACCACCGCAAAATCCTCGTTATCGACAGCAAAATCGGTTACACCGGCAGCTTCAACCTCGTCGACCCGCGCTATTTCAAACAAAACTCCGGGGTCGGAGAATGGGTCGATGTCATGATGCGCTGTACAGGGCCTATGGTTTTGGAACTGTCTGCCGTCTTCTTCGCCGACCTTGCCGTCGAAACCGATGAAAACCTCCAAAACGTACAAACATACCTCAATCAAGCCCAAAGCCTGCTACCTAAAATCCTTCCCGAAAAAATGCAGCAAGGCGATATTGTTGCCCAAATCATTCCATCCGCTCCCGAGCAAGGCAGCTTCGTTATCTACGAAACCATCATCAGCGCCATCTATGCCGCCACCAAACAAATCACGATTACCACTCCCTACTTTGTCCCCGACGAGCCGCTTCTCATGGCATTAACCGTTGCCGCCAAACGCGGCGTCAAAGTGACCCTGATACTGCCAGCCAAAGTCGATTCACTGATGGTACGCTACGCCTCACGCGCCTACTACCCTATGTTGCTGGAAGCCGGGGTCAAAATTGCCATGTTTGAAGGTGGGCTCTTACATGCCAAAACCATGACCATTGACGAAGACTACTCCCTCTTCGGCACGGTCAACATGGACATGCGCAGCTTCTTCCTCAACCTCGAAATCAGCCTCGCCATCTACGATCGCGATACCACCAAACAAATCTGCCACCTACAGCGCAGCTACCTTAAAAGCAGCAGCTACATTGCCATCAAATCATGGCAACAACGCTCCAAACTCCGCGGCCTTGTGGAAAATGCCGTCCGTCTAATGAGCCCTTTGTTGTAAAACATAAATATTTAGGCCGTCTGAAAAATATTTTTCAGACGGCCTTTTAAATAAAACACTGATAGATAAAATTCTTTATTGACGGATATTCAAGCTATCCTTTCTCTCCCTCTCGGAAAAAGTAAGACTCAACCCATTTCCCAACCAAAGAATCTTTACCAAATTTAACTAAAATATAAACTAATTGATTTTTATAAAAATCCTATTAATTTGAGACTGGAATAAAACAGAATATATTTATTAATATCCATTAAGAATTTGATAATCATTATTATAACAATTAGAATAAGCAGTCAATTTTTTACTTAGGAAAAATCATGAATAAGGTCTACTCTCCTGTATTCCGCCTTAGTATCATTACACTCGCATTATCAACAAGCTTCGCTCATGCCGAAAATTTGCAACCCGCAGAAACTGCCGAGCTGAATGAAATTAAGGTCACCGGTACTGCCGTACCGACTCGTGTAACCCGCAACCAGCTCGACCGCGAAACTTCGACCGATTTGAAACAAGTCATGAAAGATCAAATCGGTATGGATGTCGGCGGCGGCAACGGCGTAGCGCAGTTTTACAGCATCCGCGGCGTTGGTGAAGACAAAATTAACCTAGAAGTCGACAACACCAGCCAATCCACAAAAATCTTCCACCACCAAAGCCGCTTCCAGCTTGATCCTGCTTTGGTGAAAAGCATCAACGTCGAAAAAGGCACAGGCGCGGCAAGCGCGGGCTTGGGCGCGGTCGGCGGTACCATCCGCGTAACGACGGTTGACGCGAAAGACCTGCTGACCGACGGCAAACCTTTCGGTTTCAAACTCGGCGCGGGCTTGAGCAGCAATAAAGGCTCAACCGGCAACGCGGCGGTTTACGGCTATCAAAACGGCTTCGATGCCCTGTTTGCAGGCAACTTCCTCAACAACCGCGACTACAAAGACGGCAACGGCAATGTCAACCACGGCAGTCGTCTGAAACAGCACAGCTACCTCGCCAAACTCGGCTACGACTTCAACGACGACCACGGCATCCGCCTGACCTACCGTCAGGAATACCAAAAAGGCAACCGCACCGACAAAGCCGAGTTCCAAAACGTTGACAGCTATGTCGGCGTGGACGGCACTTATCAAAAAGAGCAGACCTACAATCTGGAATACCGCGGCCGCAACGTCGGTTTCCTCGACAAAATCGACGCCAACGTCTTCCAAATCAATACCGACGACACCAAACCGCCTAAAGGCGCGCCTTCTCCAAAAGCCCAAGCTTCCGGCACGGCGCAAGGCGGCGTTCCCATCGGCAAGCTTGAGTTAAGCAAAATCAAAGCAACCGGCGCAAATCTGAACCTCGCCAGCTCCTTCGGCGACGGACACATGGTGAAATACGGCGTCAACTACCGCCACGAAACCTCCGAGCCGTCCGACAAAGGAGCGTGGCTGAAGATTCTCGGCCTGTATGACCGCGACAAAGAGAAAAAAGCCGAATACGGCGTGTACGCGGAAGGCATTTGGAACCTGCACCCCGTTACCCTGACCACCGGCCTGCGTTACGACCATTTCAAATACAACGCCGCCAGCAAACAAAGCGCGTCGCACGGTCAGCTCAACCCTAGCATCGGCGCGATTTGGGACATCAACGACAACTTCTCCCTCTTGGCAAACCTCAATCAGGCAAGCCGTGCGCCCCGCCTGAACGAAGCCCTGTTAGCTAACGAACGCGCAGGCGCCGCCGCCGATTTGGACGGCAACCTCAAAGCCGAAACCGCCCGCCGCGCCGAACTCGGCTTCAAATGGCGCAACGACAACTTCAACGTCAGCGGCAGCGTGTTCCACCAACGCATCAAAGACCTCATCGTCTATCGTTGGGCAAAAATCAACAACAACACCGCCTCCATCACCGAGCGTGGCAAGATTTACAACGGCGGCACACTCAAAACCTACGGCTACGAACTTGACGCGTCCTACCGCTGGGGCGGTCTGACCGCTCGTGCCGGCGTATCCTACGTCAAACCCCGTCTGAACGGCGAAATGTACTACGGCGAAAGCCCGATTCAAGCGGAAGACCACGAAAGCTCGTTCACCTTCTGGAACACCGGCCGCCAATGGCTGACCGGCCTGTCTTACCAGTTTGAAAACCCCAAACTCGAAATCGGCTGGCGCGGCCGCTACGCCCAAAGCGTGAAATACACCGACGTCGCCCGCGGACAAGGCACGATACACGGCAAGAAAGCCGGTTACGGCGTACACGACATCTACGCCAACTGGCAGCCGCTGAAAAAAGACAACCTGAACGTCAACTTCGCTGTCAACAACATTGGCAACAAGCAATACCGTTCGCACAGCCAACGCTTCCCCGACGGCAATGGACGCGTGCCCTTCTACGAGCGCGGCCGCGAGTTTGCCTTGGGTGTGAACTATCGTTTCTGATGATACGAACGACGTTATAAAGAAACTAAAGGCCGTCTGAGATTCAATTTTCAGACGGCCTTTTATAATTCGTAGACAATTTGATTTTAAATTGTTTCCTCTCCCTTGCTAGTTACACAACGGATTATCCAGTCTTCAAATCGTCTCCATTGGGCTTCTTTTCCGAATCGGTCATGATTTGATTCCTTCTGAAAACTGACTACTCATTCTTCCAATATAAATAAAATATTATATAGATCATCTCCAGTGCCGTCTGAAAATATCAGGCTGTATTTTTACATTTAACCATGCCGTTGGAGATTGATTCTATTTGTGCGTTTAAAAAATACAATGCAAATATTCATTACACTTTTACTGTAAACCATTTGACAAAGTCATCTTTAAAGCTATAATATTTCTCATATATGATTTTTGTTATATATGTTTATTTATAGACAATCCATTCTTAAACAAGGAGCAATAAAATGAAACGAAACTTGGGTACTTTAGATCGCGTAATCCGTATTGTTATCGGCGTAGCGCTGATTGCTGCAGCCGCTACCGGACAAATTGGCTGGTGGGGTTGGCTGGGCATCATCCCCCTGGGTACAGCACTGATTGGCAACTGCGCGCTGTACAGCTTATTGGGCATCAACACCTGCCGCATCAACAAAAAATAACGAAGGCAAAACATGAGCACGGTCGGTCAACTCCCGCGAATCACGCCTTCCGAAGCAATGGCAAAAATCCGTGAGGGCGCGTTGGCAGTGGACATCCGAAGCCAAGCCGAATATCGGGGCGGGCATATTGGCGGTGCATTATCCCTTCCGCCTGAACAGCATCGAGACAAACTGCCCGATGATACAGCCCCATGCCTGATTTTTTATTGCCTGAGCGGTAAACGTACAACACGGGCAGAAACAATATTGTCAGCGCTTGGCCAAGGTCGAGAATGCTATATTCTAGAAGGCGGCTTACAGGCATGGAAATCAGTAGGACTTCCTATTGTTGCCGACCGTGCCACACCGGATATCATGCGGCAGGTGCAAACCATTGCGGGCAGTTTGATTCTGTTGGGCGTGCTGGCAGGTTGGCTGGTATCGCCTTGGTTTTATCTGATAGACGTGATGGTCGGCGCAGGCCTATTAACGGCCGGACTAACCGGATTCTGCGGCATGGCTCGCCTGCTGGCCAAAATGCCATGGAACCATTAAGCAAAGGCCGTCTGAAAGTTGCTGCCGAGGACATTATGACTGATAATTCGACCTCCTCATTTGCCGAAAAGCGTGAAAAATGACCATTGCCGACAATCAACCGCCCTACGAAGAAGCCAGCGCTTTTCTCAAACTACTGGCCAATCCCAACCGCCTCGCCGTATTGTGCAAACTACATGAAAGGCCGCACAATGTAACTGAGTTGGCTGAATCATCCGGACTGCCGCAAGCGGCAATGTCCAGCCAATTAGCCCTACTACGTGAAGCCGGTTTGGTATCGTTTGAGGTGAACCATCGGGAACGGCAATATTACATTGCCGACCCGAGGGTAACCGAGATGATACAGTTGCTGTATTCCTTTTTCTGCGCAGAAAAATCTTGAAATGTTATCGAAATAGGATAGACAAAAAATCTATCCATTTATAATTTTAAAGGTCGTCTGAATCTTTTTTCAGACGGCCTTTATTGTATCTTTAGTCTTGCCATATCATCTCGTGTTTAGAACCATAAGTAATCTTCTTGATATTGCTTTCAAGAGCAATTTCTTTATCTAATGTTCCTGAGTATTCCGAACCTGCTAATTTTTGAAATAAAGTAATATTCAGCTCATCGTTGCGGATAGTTGTTTTGATATCTGAAATACCCATTGCACTATTGCCTAATAAGCCAGTCAAATGAACCTGTCTATTATCCTTAGCTTCATTGACAGTAATTTTAAAATTCCGAATATCTTCCAACTTAATTTCATCAGTAGAAAAGCAGCCGGACAATATCAAACCTGTAACACCCAGTATCATTGCCCTCATTTTCATAATAACTCCCTGTTCGATTTAGTAACCTTAGGTTTGATTTTCAACACCGACAGTTTCAGTATTTTCAGACGGCCTTTATTTTATACTGCTTCTGCTAAAAGCCCATGAGTGTACTTCACACCCACTACCTGCAATACACATTCCTTATTTATGGTGGTTTGAAGTAAAAACAGGATAATCCATTTTAGCCACCAGAATCTTCCTATTATCCATCGGCTCATTGCACAACCAATCGCTTAATATCATTAAACAACCCTTTAACCCTTTGTCGCATAAATCAAACACAAACCTTCATTAAACAAACCATACCGATAAAAACATAAAAAACAGTTTATTTTTATTACAATTATATCTATGATAATTGCTTTATGCCGTTTAATAAAACGCACTATAACCAATCAACAGAAAAGGGAACAATATGTCTGCAATCAACACTAAAATCAAAACCTTCATCTTAACTGCTATCAGCGCCGCAATCCTTTCAGCCTGTGGTGGAGGTGGCGGCGGTGGTAATGCAGCACTTTCTACCGGCTCAACCAATACCGCTGGTAGCGGCAGTCCCGAAAAAAATGGTGGTAAAAACAACAATAACAACATACCCCCAAGTAATACTCATAACAACAATGAATCTCCCGTTGAAACCACCAACAATAAAGCCGACAAACTCGAAGAATTGACGGATGAAAAACCTATCTCTCCGTTGAATGCAGGCACTCCGTTATCTACCAGCTTCATTTCTTCGGCAAGCGCGCAACAAAGTAATCCAAACGTTCAGTTGCGCCGCAACAATGATACTAACAAACTGTTTTATACGGACAATCAAACAAATAATCAAAACGGTTTAGTTAGCTCTTTAGATTTTAAAGCTAATGATGAAGTTAAATTAGATGCAATCGTGTTGTATAACAAAACAGAAGAAGGCAACGCAACACAGGTTCAATTTACTACCACAGACTCCATCATTGCCAAAGCATTTTCAGGCGGTAAAACCAAGAGCGATGTCAGCGAACAAACGGGACAAGAACCGAATAATGAATTCAAAGTCGGACAATCCACGCTGGATAAAAAAATTGTTGGGCTATATACAAAGTCTGAAAACGCAAAAAGTGCTTTAGCCTCTGCCGAACGAAAACTGGCAAATGATACAAATGCTTTTGCCGAGGCACTGAAAAACAAAACCCAAGCAGAACGACAAGCCTCCAAGGCATATAACTCAATGCTGGGAACACTTTATCCTCATTCAACCGCCATCAAGAATGCAGCAGCTAAACTTGATCAAGCGGAAGCCGAATTCGAAGCTATAAAAAAAGATATAACTGGAAAAGATGCAAACAAACTTATCACGGCACAAGAAAATGTTAAACAAGCAAAAAATGCCCTAGAGCAAGAAATTGCTGCTTCGAAGATGGAAACCGCACCTTTTGAAAAAGCAAAAAAAGAATTAGAAGAAGCAAAAGCCAACTTTAAAGCTGCCATAGAAAAGACGACAGGAGACAGTGTAGAAGAGTTAGAAAATGCCAATAAAGCCTTAAATACAGCACAAGATGAACTAGATAAACAAATCTCCGCTTTAACAAAAAATTTGAATAAAGAGGATTTGGCCAAATTCAAAGTGGCTAAAAATAATTGGGAAAATGCTGAGGAAAACCTACAATCTGCAAACCAAAATGTAATATCTGCAAAAGCAACGCGTACTTCTAGCAAAGACGCAAGAGATGCCGCTGAAAAAACTAAAAATACAGCTGCGAAAGCTTATGACGATGCAAGGCAAGTACGCCAAGATTTAACAGAATTAGCAGAAAACCATGCCAATCAGCTAGCATACATTGCTAAAGATAAGAATGGGACTGTATTTGACAAACGATTCGACGGCATCTACATCATCCGCTTTGCCAACGGCACACAAATCGTCATGCATGACCCTGCTGCGGCCGGCTGGACGTACCAAACTTTCGCCCATTATATCGATCCGAAGTCTGACGTTATTCACGGCTATCAAAGCTTGGGCGACGAAACTAAGTTTACGGCCCTTCCTGCCAACGGCACAGCAACTTACAATGGCTTGACCACAGCCTACGTTGTGAAAAACAACAACCAAAGCCGTCAACTGACTGCCGATGTTAAAGCTATTGTCGATTTTGGCTTGAAAGGCGTACGCTTTGAGACTGCTAATTCCCAATTCCATTCTCTCGACGCCAACGGCCGCCGTGTAACCAAAGC
Source organism: Neisseria perflava (assembly GCF_002863305.2). Taxonomy (NCBI): domain Bacteria; kingdom Pseudomonadati; phylum Pseudomonadota; class Betaproteobacteria; order Neisseriales; family Neisseriaceae; genus Neisseria; species Neisseria perflava. Next base: position 563,901 of record NZ_CP136962.1, on the reverse strand, counting down.
CGATGAGAAATACGACATGCAAGGTACGGCAAAATGGGAAAACGGTAACCTCTTCCTCGGCAAGGTCGAAGCTGCTTCAGCCGGTTTGAAAGGTAATTTGAGCGGTAAATTCTTCGGTCCGTCTGCCGCAGAAATCGGCGGTACATACGGTTTGAAAAAAGAAGACGGCAGCGAACACATGATTGGCGGTTACGGTGCAAAACGCCAATAACCATTGCTGAGTCTGCCCAAAGGCCGTCTGAAAACTTAACAACAGGTTTTCGGACGGCCTTTTTTCCTTCATACTTACTTAACCATCACCCTTTCTTTCAAAGTCTTCAATACGTTCTTCACTGTATTAATCCGCACTTCGATATTTTCCATCTCCGCGGTAAATCTCAGCTTATCCGCGCCGGCAAGGCGGTATTTTTTATCGTTCTGAATCAGCAGGATGATTTCGGTTGGATCGACATTGTTGTTTTTTCCAAAGGTTACCGTTACCGCTTCGCTGGTCGCATCAATGGCGTTTATGCCCAATTCTTTTGCGGCGAGCCGCAGGTGGTGGCTTTCAATGAGGGTTTTGACGGGTTGTTCGGGCAGGCCGAAGCGGTCGACCAGTTCTTCATGTATGGCGTTGATTTGCTGTACGGTTTCACAGACTGCGAGGCGTTTGTAGAGGACGAGGCGCTCGTGGATGTCGGGGCAGTAGTTTTCAGGCAATAATGCCGGGCTGTGCAGTTTGATTTCGGTGGTAATGCCCAATGGCGCGTCAAGGTCGGGTTGGCGGCCTTTTTTGAGGTCGCGCACGGCTTGTTTGAGCATTTCGGTGTAGAGCGTGAAGCCGACCTGTATCATTTCGCCAGACTGCCCTTCGCCAAGGATTTCGCCTGCGCCGCGGATTTCCAAATCCTGCATGGCGAGGGTGAAACCTGCGCCGAGTTCGTCTGCCGCCGCAATGGCGTCGAGGCGTTTTTCTGCGTCTTTGGTGATGTATTCGGGCGTGAGTAGGTAGGCGTAGGCTTGGTGGTGGCTGCGGCCGACGCGCCCACGCAACTGATGAAGCTGAGCCAGCCCGAATTTGTCGGCGCGGTTGATAATGATGGTGTTGGCGTTAGGGATGTCGATACCGGTTTCGATGATGGTGGAACAGAGCAACACGTTGAATCGTTGCTGCAAAAAGTCGCGCATGACTTGTTCCAGCTCGCGCTCGCGCAATTGTCCGTGCGCCACTCCGATGCGGGCTTCGGGCAACAGGGTTTCCAGCCGCTCGCGCATGTTTTCGATGGTATCCACTTCATTGTGCAGAAAAAACACTTGTCCGCCGCGTTTGAGTTCGCGCAACACGGCTTCGCGCACGCTGCCTTCGCTGAAGGGTTTGACAAAGGTTTTGACGGCAAGGCGGCGGCTTGGCGCGGTAGTAATCAGTGAGAAGTCGCGCAGACCTTCAAGCGCCATGCTGAGGGTGCGCGGAATCGGCGTGGCGGTCATGGTGAGGATATCGACATTGGCACGCAGGCGTTTGAGCTGCTCTTTTTGACGCACGCCGAATCGGTGTTCTTCGTCGATAATCACTAAACCTAAGTTTTTGAATTTGATGTCGTCCTGCACCAATTTGTGCGTGCCGATAACGATATCGACCGTACCGTCCGCCATGCCTTCCAGTGCGGCTTTGGTGGCTTTGCTGTTGTTGAAACGCGAAAGGCTGGCGACTTTCACGGGAAAATCGGCGAAACGGTCAGCGAAGTTTTGCGCGTGCTGCTCGACCAGAAGCGTGGTCGGGGCGAGTACGGCGACCTGTTTGCCGCCCATCACCGCCACAAACGCGGCGCGCAGGGCGACTTCGGTTTTGCCGAAACCGACATCGCCGCACACGAGTCGGTCCATCGGCTTCGCCTGCGTCAAGTCTTTAATCACAGCGGCGATGGCAGCGGCTTGGTCTTCGGTTTCTTCATAGCCGAAGCCGTCGGCAAACGCCTGATAGTCCATCTCGTTGATTTCAAACTTGTGTCCCGATTGGGCGGCGCGCTGGGCGTAGAGGTTAAGCAACTCGGCGGCGGTGTCGCGCGCTTTTTCGGCGGCTTTGCGCTTCGCCTTGTTCCACGCGCCGCTGCCGAGCTTGTGCAAAGTAACGTTTTCATGCGCCTGACCGGAGTAGCGGCTGATTAAATGTAGTTGCGAAACAGGCACATAAAGCTGCGCTTCGCCTGCGTATTCGAGCAACATCATTTCGTTGGTTTCATCGCCCAAGTCCATTGTGACCAAGCCCATATATCGGCCGATACCGTGTTCTTCGTGAACGACAGGGTCGCCGATGTTGATTTCTGCAAGGTCGCGCAACAGGCCGTCTGAAACGGCGGCGTGTTTCTTACGATGGTGTTTGCGCGAGCGGGCAACATATTGATAAAGATCGGATTCGGTAATGACCGCGATGTTTTGATCTTCTAATTTAAACCCGTAAGCCAATGGCGCCACTGTAATCATCAGCGGCTCATGCGCTGACAAGAAGCCCTGCCAGTCGGACACACTTTTGGCTTTCAAACCGTTTTGCTGCAAGAAACCGAGCATGGTTTCGCGCCGTCCCAAACTTTCGGCGCACAGCAAAATTCGTCCGTCAAAGGCTGTCTGAAAATCCTTCAATGCCTGCAACGGTTCATCTGCTTGGCGGTTGACAGCAAGGTCGGGCAGAGTATGTTCCTTGCCGGAAACATCGGGCAGAACCTGTCCGTAGTTTTTCAGACGGCCTGCAAAAACATCAGCAGAGAGATACAAATACTGTGGAAGCAAAGGCGGATAGGTTTCGTCGCCCTGCGCCATGGCGTAACGCGATTTAACGTCGCTCCAAAAACGGTTTGCTTCGGCGTGAACATCGCCCAGTGAAACAAACAGCGCATCGTCACCGATATAGTCAAACAGCGTTTCCAACTCGTTTTCAAAAAACAGCGGCAGATAATATTCCACGCCCGCACCGAAATGGCCGTTGCTGACGGCTTTGTACACAGCGGCATCGTTCGGATTGCCATCGACTTCTTCGCGGAAGCGGCTGCGGAAAATCTTTTGCGCCTCGCTGTCGGTGGGGAACTCGTGCGCCGGCAGCAGGCGGATTTCGGAAACAGGGGAGATGGTGCGTTGCGTTTCGGTATCGAAAGTTTTGATGCTGTCGATTTCATCGTCAAATAAATCAATGCGGTACGGCATTTCGCTGCCCATCGGGAACAAATCAACAATGCCGCCGCGCACAGCGAACTCGCCCGCTGCGACAACATGAGACACATGGTTATAACCTGCATCCACCAAATCACTTTTCAGACGGCCTATATCCAAAGTCTGTCCTGTTTTCAGCCAAAACGTGCGCCCTGCCAGGAACGGCACAGGCGGCAACTTCTGCATCGCCGTGGCAACCGGTACGAACAACACGTCCGCCGCGCCGCTTTTAATCTGCCACAATGCCGACAAGCGCTCCGACACCAAATCCTGATGCGGCGAAAAACGCTCGTAAGGCAGCGTTTCCCAGTCCGGCAGGAACACAGCCGTATCGTGCGGACGGAAAAACAGCCAGGCCGTCTGAAGGCGTAGCGCCTGTTCCGCATCTTGGGTCAAGACAACCTTGAGCTGCTTATGCGGCAAATAACGCGCCAAAGCCAAGGGCAACGAGCCTTGAGACAGATTGAGCCAACGGGATTTTTCACGGGGTTTGGGAATCGGATAAGTCATGACAAAACAGTTTGTAATAAGTAAATACAAGCACCATAGGCCGTCTGAAAAATTTTCAGACGGCCTTTAGCGATCAAATAGATTTTCAATTTTACTGGATACAGGTTTAAAAGAATATAAGGCCTTACATTCAGACGGCCACGCCGGCCAGTTTTCCAATAAATCCGGTTATCACCAATGCCGCAACGCCCCACAGGCACACGCGCAAAACGGCAGGAACGACAGGCGCGCCGCCGAGTTTGGCGGAGACATAGCCCAGTCCGGCCAGTCCGCACAAAGTGGAAACTGCCAAGGCCGGAACAATGGCGGTAGAAGCTGTCAACGCGACCAGTAAAGGCAAAATCGCGCCGGCACAAAATGAAGCGGCAGAAGCCAGGGCGGCCTGCATGGGTTGGGCGGCAGAGGTTTCGGTAATGCCGATTTCGTCGCGCGCGTGGGCGGCGAGCGCATCGTGTTCCATCAATGCTTTGGCCACCTCTGCGGCGAGCGGGTCGGACAAACCGCGGCGGCGGTAAATTTCCGTCAGCTCTTCCAACTCCGCATCAGGATTATTTACCAATTCGTAGCATTCTTTGTGCAAATCGGCTTTTTCCGTATCCGATTGGCTGGACACGGAAACGTACTCCCCCGCCGCCATTGACACCGCACCCCCGATAAGCGCCGAAACGCCCGTCAACAGCAGGGTTTGGAAATCTGGCGCGGCAGCGGCTACGCCCGTCAACAGCGAGGCAGTAGAAATCAGGCCGTCATTGGCACCCAATACGCTTGCCCGAAGCCAGTTGTTGCGGTCGCTGAAATGGCGTTCTCTGTGGTATGAATACATATATACTCCGATAAATTGGCTGTTTCCAGATGATGATAACATTGTATTGTTTTTTGAAATCAATGTCAGTTTATCCCTTCAAATCAAGCATTCTTAAATCTTTCTGCTGCCATTCCAAACCATAAAAACCAACACTCTTCTCTAGATTTTTTCAGACGGCCTCAACGCTTTTACAAGCAAATTTATTGTTCCAAGTCATGGCATTATCACAAGGCAGTTTTGTGCTACTTGGTTTATCGACTTAAAGATGCTATCTTTATGAATCTTTCCACTCCTAAATCCATTGAAAGGATGTATCATGGCCGAAGAAAACAAAATCAAAGTAAACGATTTGCCTGAAGATAAAAAAGAGCAAACCGAAGAAACCGAGCTGCCCGTTATCAACAACGAAGAAAAACGCGGCGGTCACAGCGAAGGCGGTTGTTGCGGCGCATGCGGCGGCTAAATCTTCCCGACAAAGCCTCCGAGGCCGTCTGAAAAGTCTTACTTTTCAGACGGCCTTTTCCTTTCTAAACAATTACAGGTAAATCAATGAAAGGATGCGGGAGAAGAATTTAAACCCAACCGCGTTTGTGCTACATTCACATCTTTACAAACCACAACAATCTGCACCCGCAAACACACAAGGAAGAAAAAAATGTTTTGGTATATCGTCGGTTTTTTCGCCATTATTGTTTCCCTACTCGCCCTCTGGGTCAACGCCAGCGCGTTCGGTATGCAGGACGACGGCACACCGCAATCCGAATACGAAAAAATGTTGGGCCTGGGCGCGAAGTTGAAAGACAAAGATACGGTTGCCAAGGAACGCGAAGCAGCGCGCTTTCATCCTGACGATTAAGCCTTATAGACTGGACAATCTTGCCGAACTGGGCTAATGTTCCAAACGCATAATGCACACCGACACAACTATACGAGAAGGTAAGAGAAATGACTGTACGAATCGAACACGATTTACTGGGCGACCGCGAGATCCCTGCTGAAGTATATTGGGGCATCCATACTTTGCGCGCCATTGAAAACTTTAAAATTTCCACACAAAAAATTTCCGACGTACCGCAATTTGTCCGCAGCATGGTCATGGTTAAAAAAGCCACTGCGCAAGCCAACGGCGCATTAGGTGCCATCAAGCCGGAAATCGCGGCCGCCATCGAAAAAGCCTGCGATGAAGTATTGGTCAAAGGCCGCTGCCTCGACCAATTCCCGTCCGACGTTTATCAAGGCGGCGCCGGTACTTCGGTCAACATGAATACCAACGAAGTCATTGCCAACCTCGCATTGGAAGTCTTGGGACACGAAAAAGGCCACTACGACATCGTCAATCCTATGGACCATGTCAACGCCAGCCAATCCACCAACGACGCCTACCCTACCGGCTTCCGCCTTGCCGTGTATTACAGCATCGGCGAATTGCTCGACAAACTGGCCGTCCTGAAAAACGCCTTTGCCGCCAAAGCCGAAGAATTTAAAGACGTTTTGAAAATGGGCCGCACCCAGCTTCAAGATGCCGTGCCGATGACTGCCGGCCAAGAATTCCAATCTTTCCAAGTGTTGTTGGAAGAAGAAATCCTCAACCTCGACCGTACCCGCTCCCTGTTGCTTGAAGTCAACCTCGGCGCCACCGCCATCGGTACAGGCGTGAATACGCCTAAAGGCTATGCGGCTTTGGTTGTTGAGAAGCTTTCCGAAGTCAGCGGTCTGCCTTGCAAACTGACTGAAAACCTGATCGAAGCGACCTCCGACTGCGGCGCATATGTGATGGTACACGGTGCATTGAAACGCACAGCCGTCAAACTGTCCAAAATCTGTAACGACTTGCGCCTGCTTTCTTCCGGTCCGCGCGCCGGTTTGAAAGAAATCAACCTGCCTGAATTGCAGGCCGGTTCTTCCATCATGCCCGCCAAAGTCAATCCCGTGATTCCTGAAGTCGTCAACCAAGTCTGCTTCAAAGTTATCGGCAACGACACCACCATCACTTTCGCAGCCGAAGCAGGTCAGTTGCAGCTGAACGTTATGGAGCCGGTAATCGCCCAATGTATGTTTGAAACCATTTCCCTCTTGGGCAATGCCGCGGTCAACCTGTCCGACAAATGCGTCAAAGGCATTACGGTCAACCGCGAAATCTGCGAACGTTACGTCTTCAACTCTATCGGTTTGGTCACTTATCTGAATCCGTACATCGGCCACCGCAATGGCGACTTGGTCGGCAAAATCTGCGCCCAAACCGGTAAAGGCGTGCGCGAAGTCGTACTGGAGCGCGGTTTGTTGAGCGAAGAAGAGCTCAACCGTATCCTCTCCCCGGAAAACCTGATTAATCCTCATCTGTAATTAGGATTTGAAATCAAAGGCCGTCTGAAACTTTAAACGTTTAAAGTTTCAGACGGCCTTTTCGTATTTATATTGATTTTTATCGAATTTTTTTGCGAAATTCAGAATTAAAAGATAGCCTAGCCGTTAGGTTTGATTTAACATGGTATTGCCCCAGTCTGTTTCCTCCTTAAGGTTATGCCGGTAATGATGCCTCAAAAGGAACCGGATATTGAAATAACATCTTCATTTATTAGGAAAACCAGATGAATCAAATTACACGCGAACAAATGCTGCAAGTATTCGAAAATCGCTGCTCCACCCGTTATTACGATCCCAACAAAAAAATCAGCCAAGAAGATTTTGCAGCGATTTTAGAATTTGCCCGCCTCTCGCCCAGCTCTGTCGGCTCCGAGCCATGGAAATTCTTGGTGATTCAAAACAAAGCCCTGCGTGAGAAAATCAAGCCTTTCAGCTGGGGGATGCAATCGCAACTGGACGACTGCAGCCATCTGGTGATTATCCTTGCCAAGAAAAATGCCCGTTACGATACCCCGTTCTTCCGCAGTGTTGCCGAACGCAGGGGCCTGCAAGGAGAGCAACTGGAAAAAGCGTTGGCAAGATACAAAAGCTTCCAAGAAACCGACATTAAAATTGCCGACGACCAACGCGCACTCTTTGACTGGAGCGGTAAGCAGACCTATATTGCTTTGGCCAATATGCTTACAGGTGCAGCGGCCATCGGCATCGATTCCTGCCCAATAGAAGGCTTCAACTACGACAAAATGAACGAAGTATTGGCGGCAGAAGGCCTGTTTGATGCCAACGAATGGGGCGTATCCGTAGCGGCAACATTCGGCTATCGCGCCAAAGAAATCACTAAAAAATCACGCAAACCGATTGATGAAATGGTGACTTGGGTCGAATAAATCTTTTAGATTCATAGGGCGGCGAGTGTCGCCCTTTTACTTTTTTAAAATAGTGAAGTAAATTCCGTAACAACAAATGCTTCTAAATTTAAAAATCAAAAGACCGTCTGAAACCCTGTGTCAGAAATCCTAGATTTCATTTCACAGCGTTTCAGACGGCCTGATTTAATACGCTTCTACTTAAAACGATACTTTCAAACTGCCGTAGAAGGCACGGCCATGCTCGTTGTAAGTTTGTGCGCCGGCAGTTGTGCGATACAGTTTTTTGTCAAACAGATTGCTGATACCGCCACGGACGGCCACGCGTTTATTCCAGTTGTAGCCGGCATTGATGCCCCAAATACCGTAAGAGCCGACTTGCGTTTGGTTATGTTCGGAAGACAACGCTGCCACGCCTGCACGCGGATTGCCGTTTTGCTCCAAACGGTTGACTGCCACGCCGCGCGGCTTGGTGCGACCGTAGTGGGTAAAGGTCAGGTTGGCATCGAAGCGTTCGTTCGGTGTCCAAGACAATGTGCTGTTGATGGTGTGTTTCGGCACCAAAGACAATGGATTGCCTTGATAATCTTCGGATTTGTGCATGTAAGTGAAATTGTTGCTCCACTTGAGTGTGTCATGCAACGGAATCACCAAGTTGCCTTCGATACCCGAAATAGTCGCTTTCGGCGTATTTTCCCATTGCAGGAGCCAGTTGCCGATATTGCTGGTAGCAATGAGCTGGTCGCCGATCACGATTTTATTGCGGTACGCATTATGGAAATAGGTTGCAGAAGCCTGCCAGCCGTTTTTGTTGAACTCAAGGCCAATCTCTTTATTGATACTGGTTTCAGGTTTCAAATTTCCGTTGCCCATGTAGTAGCAGCGGACACTGTTCGGCGCATTGAGCGGACATCCCTGACCGCGTGTGTACAGGATAAAGTCGGGATTGGTTTGATACAGGTTTGGCGCTTTGTACGCACGGGCAACACCGCCTTTAACCAACCAGTTTTCGCCGATTTGATGCGAGAAGTTCAAAGCCGGACTCCAGTTGCTGCCGCTGTCGCTGTTGTGGTCGAAGCGGATGGCTGGAATCAAATGGGTTTTGTCGGTCAATGAAATATTGTCTTCAACGTAGGCTGCCCAGTTACGTTGCGAAGCCTTGCCGCCGCGCGTTGCGGAGATACCGTTAAACGCATCGGTTTTACCTTGGTCTTTAAATCCCTGACTATTGGAAGCAGGATCGTCCAACTTACTGTCAGTAAATTCCGCACCGACCGTCAACACATTATCAACACCAAGTTTAAACGGAATATTCGCTTCGCTGCTGAAGCGCAGGTTTTTCAGACGGCTTTGAACAAAATCCAAGCCTGTATAGCTGCCTTCCGGACCGCCGGCCAAACCTTCAGGCAAGTGGCTGTTGACTGTACGCTCATAACTAATTACGTTTTTGGTATCACCCCATTCCCATGCGCCGTCATGTGTTAAAGAATAAGCAGAACGGTATAAACGGGCAGTTTCGGCTTTGCCGTCGGCCAGAGAATTAACTAAAGCAGAACGTGGATTGCTGTTTTGCGTATCACCGTTGTAGATATTGCCCTGACGGCTGTAGCTGCTGTCTAAAATCAGCGTTTGCGCTGGGCTGATTTTCCATTGCAGACGGCCGGCAATGTCTTTATTGCGTACGCCTTCTACACCGGCCGCGCTGTCGTTGCCGTGTCCTGCATTGATATCGGCCGCATCTGCATCCGTTTTATTCAGATTGCCGTAAATGCGGAAGCCCAAAGTATCTTGGATAATCGGGCCGCTCAAATTAAAGCCGATACGGCGGGTTGCGCCCTCTTTGCTGTCTTGCGGTTGATTGGCGTAAAGATTGACTTGGCCTTTAAATTCCTTAGACACTTTTTTGGTGACGATATTGACCACGCCGCCCATCGCACCCGACCCGTAACGGGTCGCCGCCGGACCGCGCAAGACGGTAATGGATTCGATTTCTTCAACCGGTACCCAGTTACTGTCGCCACGCGTATTGCGTTCACCGCGCATACTGATACGTTCGGACTGGCGCGAATTAACCGGCTTGCCGTCAATCAAAATCAAAGTGTTTTCAGGACCCATACCGCGCAAGTCGATTTGGCGTTTGTTGCCACGCTGACCTGTTGCCGTATTGCCGGTCAGATTGACACCGGGCATGGTGCGGACAAATTCGGAAATATCATTGGCTGCAGGGCGTTTGTCGATGTCGTCTTTAGAAATACGCGATACGCCGAGCGATTGCTGTAACTGCTTCTCGGCAGTAACGTAAACGGTATCGACTTCAGCCTGCTCAACTGCTTTCTCTTCAGCTGCGTGTGAGAATGCACTAATTAACGCCAAAGGCAAAATGGCGAGTGTGAATGTTTTCATTGCATTGTTTCTCTTGGTTTTGTTTGTTTAAAATCAAAATAAAAATTATTCGAGATTTTAAATAAACTTAACAGAGTTTTCAATGCAATTAAGAGTGATTTACAATTAAAAGTTAAATTGTGCTAATAGAAATAACAAAATACCAAACAAGTAAAAAGGCCGTCTGAAACAGCATGAAACGAAATCCGAGATTCCTATCATACCGTTCAGACGGCCTTATTCAAATTTTAATTATTTGCCTGCTGCTTTTTGCAAAAGGGCATACAATTCGTCTTTGAGTTTGAGTTTGGCTTTTTTCAGCTCCTCGATTTCTTCGGCGCCGCTGGTTACCACGTTATTCACCAAACCGGTAATTTTATCGTCCAGCTCGTTGTGCTCCTCAAACAAACGGGCAAAGTGTGCATCCTCTTGTTTCAGTTTAGAAATCAGATCGCGATATTCTGGAAACATTTTGTTTTCCTCTCTTGTTAATTAAATAAAAAAGTACTGCTGCCAAAAACTAGGACGAATTAATCTTTAGCTTCATTATAACAAACACGGGCGTTTTATCCAGTCTTTTTTAAGCCGAAACTGTTTTATGTCAAAATTAATAATATCACCATTAGCCATCGTCCCAATGGAAAGAAACAGGTTTCTAGACGGTTTGCCGACTTGGGCATACAATCGGGCTTATGCGTTTACACAATGGCCGAACCACCCTATTCCGTCATATCAACGGCATGGACGGACAATTTATCCTGCTTGAGAACCATCCTTCATGGATGCCGGTCAATGATGCCGATTTCAACCATGCCGCACCCCTGCCCGACGGTTTGGCCGTGCACGAAGAATCATTTTATCCATTTGAAAAAATAGATACCGCCGAATCGGCAGACAATATCAAGATCTTCAGCGAAGAAGCCCTACGGCTGGAGAAAGAACGATTGAATGCAGTAGCCTTAGTAGAACTGGCAAAAAATCTTAAAGCCGCCCAAGCAGAAGCCGATTTGGCCACGCTTCTGGAAAAAATGGATTTTCATTTAAAACAAGATGATATTTTCAAATAAACCCTTCAATCTCAGGCCGTCTGAAACCAAACACCCGACACAATTGTTGACAATGCAAGAAAAATAGTTCATCTTGAACCAATCCGCAGCACTCCATCCCATATTTTCAGCCCATCACAAAGGAATCGAGAACATGTTTTCAAAAAGCGTTACCCTCGCACAATATGACCCCGATTTGGCAGCAGCCATCGCCCAAGAAGACAAGCGCCAGCAAGACCACGTCGAGCTGATCGCCTCTGAAAACTACGTCAGCTGTGCCGTTATGGAAGCCCAAGGTTCGCAATTGACCAACAAATATGCTGAAGGCTATCCTGGCAAACGCTACTACGGCGGCTGTGAATACGTTGATATTGTTGAACAATTAGCGATTGATCGCGCTAAAGAGTTGTTTGGCGCAGAATATGTCAATGTCCAACCGCACTCCGGCTCCCAAGCCAACCAAGCCGTGTACGCTTCTGTTTTGAAACCGGGCGACACCATTTTGGGCATGTCTCTGGCACACGGCGGCCACTTGACCCACGGCGCAAGCGTTAACATCTCCGGCAAACTCTACAACGCCATTACTTATGGTTTGGATGAAAATGAAGTTCTCGATTATGCCGAAGTAGAACGCTTGGCTCTTGAACACAAACCCAAAATGATTGTGGCCGGTGCATCTGCCTACGCGTTGCAAATCGACTGGGCAAAATTCCGCGAAATCGCCGATAAAGTCGGCGCATACCTTTTTGTCGACATGGCGCACTACGCCGGTCTGATTGCCGGCGGCGAATATCCTAACCCCGTGCCATTCTGCGACTTCGTAACCACCACCACCCACAAAACCCTGCGCGGCCCTCGCGGCGGTGTGATTTTGTGCCGTGATAATACCCACGAAAAAGCGCTGAACTCTTCCATCTTCCCAAGCCTGCAAGGCGGTCCATTGATGCACGTTATCGCTGCCAAAGCAGTAGCGTTTAAAGAAGCGTTGCAACCTGAGTTCAAACAATACGCAAAACAAGTGAAAATCAATGCTGCCGCTATGGCGGAAGAGTTGGTTAAACGCGGTTTGCGCATCGTTTCCGGCCGTACTGAAAGCCACGTTTTCCTCGTTGACCTGCAACCGATGAAAATCACCGGCAAAGCCGCCGAAGCCGCTTTGGGCAAAGCTCACATCACCGTCAACAAAAATGCCATCCCGAATGATCCGGAAAAACCATTCGTTACCTCCGGCATCCGCATCGGCTCCGCCGCCATGACCACACGCGGCTTTAACGAAGCCGACGCGCGCGTATTGGCAAACCTGGTTGCCGACGTATTGGCCAACCCTGAAGACGAAGCCAACCTCGCCAAAGTCCGCGAACAAGTGACTGCTTTGTGCGATAAATATCCGGTTTACGGCGCATAAACATTTCGCCTTGGATAAAATAACAGGCCGTCTGAAACTTCAGACGGCCTTTTTTTATTGCAACCTTCTTTTAAATTTCAAAACTGTTTGTTTCGCTGACTTTGCGTATCATGCCAGCCGCGACAGTATGGTTGGTGGCTTCGTCAATCAAAATAAACGCGCCTTGAGCATGGTTGTCTTCGTATGCGGCAGCGGCAAGAGGCTGTTGAGTTTTGAAACTGACGCTGCCGATGTCGTTGAGCTTGAGCGTTTCGGCGGATTCGACGCGGCTGAGGGTGTTCACGTCCCAAACGTAGGCAATTTCGCTGATTTTTACGGGCGTGGTTTGGGTAGTGTGTTTCAGCAAATATTTGCGGCGCAGATTGAGCGGAATATCGTCAAACCAGCAAAGCGCGGCTTGAAATTGTTGTTCGGGAACAATGGCGCTGTCGGCTAAAACAATGCTGTTGCCGCGTGAAATATCGATGTCGGTATCCAAAACGACAGTCAACACTTCCCCTGCCTCGGCAGATTCGGTTTTACCGTTTGCATTATAGATTTCGGCAACTTTGGCAACATGGCCGCTGGGCAAAACTTTAACTTCATCGCCCACTTTCAGACAGCCTGCTTCCAATCTGCCTTGATAGCCGCGGAAGTCGTCACTGCTGCTGCCGTCTTGGCGCGCCACGCGTTGTACGGGAAAGTACGCGGCTTGGTCAGCGGCATTTTGACGGTTGACAGGCAGGCTTTCAAGCAAAGGCAAAAGCGGCAAACCTTGATACCACGGGGTTTGACTGCTTGCATTGACGATATTGTCGCCTTTCAAGGCGCTGATGGGCAGGAAGTGGATTTGTGCTTGGAGGCCGATTTGTTCCGCCAGTTTGCGGTAGGCTTCGGTAATGGCTTGATATTTGGCTTCGTCAAAGTCGAGCAGGTCGAGTTTGTTGACGGCGACGATGATATTGGGGCAGCCCAAGAGCTTCAAAATCGCGCTGTGGCGTTTGGTCTGCGGCAGGAGGACAGGCTCATTACCTGAAAAATCGACACGTGTGGCATCAACCAAAATAATGGCGGCATCGGCAGTCGATGCGCCGGTAACCATATTACGCGTGTATTGCTCATGTCCCGGCGTATCGGCAATGATGAATTTGCGTTTGGGCGTGGCGAAATAACGGTAGGCCACGTCAATGGTAATGCCTTGTTCGCGCTCGGCGGCAAGGCCGTCTGTCAGGCTGGCGAAGTCGGGCGTTTCGCCGTTTTCAGCAGCGCGGTTGAGCTTGTCAAGCTGGTCGGTCAGTAAGGTTTTGCTGTCGTAGAGCAGGCGGCCGATGAGGGTGGATTTGCCGTCATCGACACTGCCGGCGGTAATGAAGCGTAAAAGCGGAGCGGAAGCTGCAGTCATGATTCTTTCCCATTTCTCGTGATTTCTCAAACTGACTGCTACTTTAAACAGGCCGTCTGAAAATGGGAAAGAATGTTTGGTTGTTAAAAAAGCTGTTTTCGTTATATCGCAAAGCTATGGGATGTTGCCTCACACCATCTGTTTTCTCCGGGTTGCCAACCAACACACAATCGATCCTAAACACACCATTCCCGCACCCTGCCAAAACGTCATGGACAAAGGCGCGCTAATCAAAAATGATGACACTACCGCTGACAATACGGGAATGAAATAAGATGCGCCTGCCAATACGGTCAGGTTGCCGCGTGAAATACCGATATTCCACACTGCATAGCCCAAGCCCATACAAGACGCGGCGGCAACGGCATAGCCGAACGATACGGAATCAAAACTCAACGTATCCGCGCCGCTGAGAAAATACTCTATCCACAACAGTATCGACACCAGCGCAAAGAAGAAGCCGACGCTGCTGCCTTCCGCTTTCACACGCGCCGTCAGCGTACAATATGCCGCCCAAAACACTGCGTCCGCAAATGCCATGATGTAGCCGCCGGGATTGGTGCGGACATTGTGGTAGATGCCGGAAATCGACAAGCCGACATCGCCGCCCAATACAGTGGCAATCCCTAAAAACGACAGCACAAAGCCGATGACTATCCACCATTTTGACGGCTGTTTGTTGAAATATACCGCTCCGACGATGGTAAACGTCGGCCACAAATAATTGACCATGCCGATTTCCACCGCCTGTCTCGCGTTTTGCGCAAAACCGACCGATAGCGACAAACACAGTTCGCAGCCGACAAAAAACACGCTTGCCCAAAACAAATAGCTGCGGTTGTAATTGCGCAAATGCGGCCGGCCGAAAATCAGCCAAATCAATACGGTAGACAGGGTGTACATCATTGCCGCGCCGCCCACTGCCCCCATATGCAGGCTCAAAGAGCGTATCAGAGAAATGACAAAGCTCCACAAAGCAACGGCAAGCAGCCCGATGGCAGTAGCTTGTTTGGAGGAGATGTTTTGAGATAAGAAATGAATCATGGCGTATGTGTTGAAGATGTTATTAGGTTTATCGTAGTTTGAAAATATCGTTTCTACATTAATTATTTTAACGGTTTCAAGGCCGTCTGAAAATGATTGTTTCAGACGGCCTTCTATTTGAAATTAGTCCTAAACATGACTATAATCCGCATCCAATTAGTCAATATTGAGACCAATTTATGAATCAGCTCGACCAATTCGGTATGCGCATCAGCCACATAGACAGCGCATTTGACCAATGGATTAAACAGCAAAACACCAACTACAATACCTTCGCCGTTCTCTACACCTTAGCCACCGAAGGCAGCCGCACTCAAAAATACATAGGCGAAGAATGGAGCCTGCCCAAGCAAACCGTTTCCGGCACATGCAAAACACTGGCGGAACAAGGCTTGCTGACATTTCACGAAAGCGAACAAGACAAACGCGAACGTTTATTGTCGCTGACCGAGCAAGGCAAGGAATCCGCTGCACCATTGGTGCAAAACATGCAGGAATTCAGCAAACGAATTTTTACCGCCTTCGGTGAAAAACGTGCAGCCCGACTGTTTGCCGATTTGGACGCGTTGGCCGAATTAATGGCGCAAACCCTCAATACTAAATAAGGAGGGCAACCATGTGGAAAATGTTGAAACACATCGGTCAAACACACCGCCGCAAACTCATCACAACATTCTCTCTCGTCGGCTTGGATAATCTGCTCTTGCTGGTATATCCCGTGTTTGGAGGCTGGGCGATTAATGCCGTTATGGAAGGCAACGTCTGGCAGGCAATGTTGTATGGTGTGGTGGTTTTATTAATGTGGATAATCGGCGCCGCCCGAAGGATAGCTGATACGCGCACATTTACCAAAATCTATACTGAAATAGCCGTTCCGGTCGTCTTGGAACAGCGCAAACAAGAAGTACCGCATTCCGCCATTACCGCACGCGTCACCCTATCGCGTGAGTTTGTCAGTTTTTTTGAAGAACACCTGCCCATCGCTGCTACTTCGCTGGTCTCCATCTTCGGTGCATGTATGATGTTGCTGATATTGGAATTTTGGGTGGGCGTATTGGCTGTCGCGATACTTGCCCTGTTTTTATGGTTGCTGCCGCATTTTGCCGCCATCAGCGAAAACCTATATTTCCGTTTAAACAACCGGCTTGAACGCGACAACCACCTTATCCGCGACGGCAACGAGCATCAGCTCTACCGCCACTATGGCTGGGTTGCCAAACTACGCGTGCTGATTTCCAACCGCGAAGCCTTAGGCTATCTCAGTATCGGCATGGCGATGAGCGTATTGTTCGGTTTCGCCTTTATACACATGACGCTTAAAGGCTATGGCAGCGCCGGCCATATCTATTCCGTCAGCACTTACTTATGGATGTTTGCAATGAGCTTGGACGATGTACCGCGCTTGGTCGAACAATACTCCAATCTAAAAGATATCGGACAACGCGTTGAACTCTCGGAAGAAAACAATCTTTCCAAGGCCGTCTGAAACCTTAACACACTATCAGGACATATTATGAGTTGGTTTTATTTAATCTTAGCCGGTATGCTGGAAATCGGCTGGCCATTGGGCTTGAAGCTGGCACAACAGGAAGGCTACCGCTGGCATGGCTTTGCTGCCGCGCTTGCCTGCATTGTCGGCAGCGGATTTTTTCTATTCCTCGCCCAAAAACACATACCGATGGGGACGGCCTATGCCGTTTGGACAGGCATAGGCGCAGCAGGCGCATTTTTAGTGGGCGTAGCCTTTTTCAACGATGCCGCCAACTTCGGCCGCTGGCTCGGCGCATTCTTAATTATTTCAGGCGTAATCGTCATGAAACTTTCCAGCCATTAAAAAACCGCAAAGGCCGTCTGAAACCAAGACGGCCTTCTTATATTCCGAATATAACGAAATCATCTTAAATTAAAACCAAGCATTCTTTCCTTTTTTCAGACGGCCTGTTTAAAGTAGCGACTGTTCATTATTCAAACAATCGGCTATAGCCGTCCCAACAAAGGAAACAAAATGAGCCAAGCCAATCCACTGCCTGCCGAACTCTCCGCCCAACTCTCCGCCCTATCCCCCACCCAACTTGCCTGGCTCTCCGGCTATTGCTGGGCGCAAAGCCAAGGCGTATCCGGCGCAACAGCCGAACCATCTGCCCTGCAAGCAGCCGCCCCGACAGTCAGCCGTCGCGTGTTAGTCCTTTCCGCCTCCCAAACCGGCAACGCACGCAGCGTTGCCGAATCCTTACACGCCAAACTTCAAGCCGCCTGCGTAGAAGCCCGCCTCAGCAGCGCAGGCGATTTCAAAAGCAAAACCCTGCCCGACGAAGACATCGTCCTTTTGGTTACCTCCACCCAAGGCGAAGGCGAACCGCCCGAAGAAGCCCTGCCCCTGTACAAATTCATCTACGGCAAAAAGAAACCCGACCTCAGCAAACTCACCTTTGCCGTCTTAGGCCTTGGCGACTCCTCCTATCCCAACTTCTGCCAAGCAGGCAAAGACTTTGATGCCAAATTTGCCGAACTGGGCGCAGGCCGTCTGAACGACTTGGGCATTTGCGACTTAGAGTTCCAAGCAAATGCCGACGCATGGGTAGCCGCCGTCGTACCCAAAGTAGCCGAATTGACCGCCCAAGCAGCAAGCCCAAGCACAACCACCGCAGCACACAGCCCGGCCACTCCAAGCAGCGGCACCGCATACACCAAAGAAAACCCCTACACAGCCACCCTCTCCGTGCGCCAAAAAATCACCTCACGCACCGCAGAAAAAGACGTCGAACACATCGAAATCGACCTCAGCGGCTCAGGTTTGCATTATCAGGCAGGCGACGCACTCGGCGTATGGCCGCTGAATGCCGCCGACCTCGTTCAAGAAATCCTCAACCTCAACCAACTGACCGGCAGCGAAACCGTCCAACTTTCAGACGGCCGCGAAACCGATATCCGCACCGCCCTGACCGAATCCGCAGATATCACCCAAAACACACCGGCATTCGTCCAACAATACGCCGAATTAACAAACAACGAAGAACTCAAAACCATAGCCGCAGATAAAGCCCAACTGGATGCCTACCTCGCCGCCACACCGCCCGTCGGCGTATTCGCAGCCTATCCGCACCCACTGGACGCACAAACCCTATACAGCCTCTTCCGCCCACAAACCCCGCGCCTCTACTCCATCGCCTCTGCACAAGACGAAGTCGGCGAAGAAGTCCACCTCACCATCGGCGTCGTCCGTTTCGACCACCACGACCACACCTACACCGGCGCAGCATCCGGCTACTTGGGCGAACGCCTCGAAGAAGGCAGCGAAGTCCGCGTCTTTGTCGAACCCAACCCCAACTTCCGCCTGCCACAAAACGGCGACACCCCCATCATCATGATCGGCGCAGGCACAGGCGTCGCCCCCTTCCGCTCCTTCATGCAACAACGCGCCGCCAATGGCGACAGCGGCAAAAACTGGCTCTTCTTCGGCAACCAACGCCTGGCCGACGACTTCCTCTACCAACTCGAATGGAGCGATTGGCGCAAAGACGGCCTCCTTACCCGCGCCGACCTCGCATGGAGCCGACAAGGCGAACACAAAGTCTACGTCCAACACAAAATCGCCGAATGCGCCGCCGAAGTTTGGAACTGGCTGCAACAAGGCGCACACATCTACGTCTGCGGCGACGCCGCACGTATGGCGCG
This sequence comes from Neisseria perflava, assembly GCF_002863305.2. NCBI lineage: Bacteria > Pseudomonadati > Pseudomonadota > Betaproteobacteria > Neisseriales > Neisseriaceae > Neisseria > Neisseria perflava. The sequence continues at coordinate 545,243 of NZ_CP136962.1, read as the reverse complement.
CGATGTCGAAAACGCCCTGATCGAAGTCATTGAAACCCAAGGCAAACTCAGCCGCGACGAAGCCGAAGACTACCTCAACGACCTGCGTGAAGACAAACGCTACCAACGCGACGTTTATTGATTGGATAAACAAAAATAAAGGCCGTCTGAAAGCTGAATTTCAGACGGCCTTTTAATCTTTATCGTTTTCCCGAAAACATCTTAAACAAACCTGACAACATATTACCTTGTTTTAGTTCCAAATTTTGACTTCCGCATTTGCCACATTGTCCAGGCTTGGGCAACAATATATCCGATCCCTTAGATGCCTCACGCTGCCAACCGCAAGATACACAAGTCCAATAAACATCTTGACGGGGTTTAACTGCCATATCAATCCTCCTTTACAAACGGATAAAACGGCTTGCCCCAATCCTTATCGGCATTTTTCTGAATAATCGACAGCATTACCGGCAGGATGCTGCCCAAAATCTTACAGGCATCCTTTAATTGTTCGCGATTGGCGCTACTATTATAAGTCGCACCGCCATGCACCATCTGATTACGCAAAGTGTAAAGCCTGTCAAACAACACAAACAAGACCGTTGCCGTATCCTGCGCGGCCAAAGCCGCATTTACTTTACGCCGCTCTTTTTCAAAGCATTCCAAATAAGCGGCTTCGGAAATATAGCCGTTATGGAAATCCCAAAATTCCTGAAACACATAGCGATTGCCCAATAAAGATCGAATCGCACCCGAAAATTCCTTCCACACCAAAGCATAAATCTGCTTATCCGTATCCAGCGCACAGACCTTATTCAAAAAAGTCTGAAATTTATTTCTATCCGCAGGCATGGTTCGTCCGTCCAGCTCATAAGCATAAGCCGCATTAAACGCAATCCACATAGACTGGAAGGCAAAATCCCAATCCTGTACCGACCATCTTTCCTCCGCCTTTTCCAGCCAGCTCAAAGAACGGTGGATACGCAAGCGGAAGTGTTCCGAATAAGTATTTTTATGTTCTTGATAATATGTCTTGATTCCAGATAATTTCATTGCCATTCCCTTTTAGCGTATCGATCAATTCACTTCATATGCACGGAATATCCTACATGGAATGAAGCAAATCATAATACACCCTTCATAATATTTTCTTAAAAATAATATATTGCACTTACTGAGGCCGTCTGAATGTTCAGACGGCCCAGCCCATCAATTAAACAAATGAATAATAATCATTCTTTTCCTTTCTAACAGCTCCCGCCTTAACCAATCTACCTAATGCTAAAGCAGCATGTTCCCCCTTATAATGCTTTGTCCAATCCTCAAAATCAAAATAGTGCTGTGATTCTATCAAAGCTTTTATTGCCTCAAGTTGTTCATCCGACAGATTAATATTATTGTGCCGTTGCAAAAACTGATTAAAAATTTCTTTATCCGGTAAAACAAATCGGTATCTTTTAATTGGATTACTTCCTCCTAATAATATATTTCCAAAACTCAATTTATTTTTCTTGCTTCCATCATCAATACAACGGATTATTCCAGCTTCACAAAGTGCATTCAAATCATCATCACCGCTGTACTTTTTATAAGCACGACGAAAGTAATCATTATAAACAAAAGGAAATAAATTATTATAAACATCCTCCCATTTTGTAGATGTAAATACTTCTTTATTCTCGCTTAAAAGTGCACCTACAGTTAATTCGATTTTAGAATCACCTATTAGCCTATTTCCCCAATAGCCCCAAAATCTAGCACTTAATTCTGTTGAATATGTTTTCTTCTCATTTGAAGGCTGGTCATTTGAAGGCTGCTCATCCATCAATTCATCGGGCATTTGCTCTTTTTGGGTTAACCGAACGAATTTCTCATCCAGCTCGATTTCATCCTGCCTCCAATTTTTACGTTTAACCTTGCTTGGCTGACCAAATACCTGCTCAATTGCCGCCACAATCCTCATTGTGACTGTTTCCAATTGTTTCAGATGTTCTTCTTTTTGCTTGATGGTAAAGATAGAATTCATTTTACCGAGCTTTTCATACAAATCCGAACTCAGGTCATCAAAGCCGTTTTCTAACAAATCCAACTTGAAGCCGCTTAAAGTCGCATTGATTTGCTTGTTTTCTTTGATGGTACGCAAAATAGCACGTTGATATTTTTCATCTACGGCAAACAATCTTTGCATAAGCAAGGTTTGCTTTTCAGACGGCTGATCCAGGCTGGCAAGAAAAGCATGCAATGACTGTTTGTGATACGAATACTCTTCTTTCGTAATAGAGCTGTATGCAGAAATACCGGCAATTTCGATATCGTAATCATCCAACGTATCGGCAATTTCTGCCATAATTTCTTCAAGCTGGTCATATGGGCGCAAATCTGCTTTATTTAGAACGATATAGAGCGGTTTTTGGCTGTTTTGTCCTGCATGATCTAAAAAGTCCAAATCACTTTTTGAAATCGTACCATTGGAATCCAAACCAATCAGCCACAACAAAGCCTCGGAATTTTGGACAAACTCTTGCGCCGTTTTTACATCTTCCGCCGTATGTCCGTCTGCCACATCAGACGGGTTGTATCCCGGCGTATCGATAAAGCACAAATGCTCAAACTTCATCGGCGTAGTCATAAACACAAAAGGCATGATGGTTTTAAGGTTGAAACCAAATGACCGGATAAAATTATGAGACAATTTTTGTTGAAAATCAGGATCAATCTTCAGCAAATCAATCACACCACCGTTCTGACTGCAACCGATCACGCCATTTTCCTGACCGTTTAAAGCATAAGTCGGAATGGCAGTAGTCGGTTCGATGCCGATAGGCAGGCGGATATTGGGATCCTCAAACAAACTGCTGATAAATTCGGATTTACCTGCGCTAAAACCTCCGGCAATCGCAATCGAGCGTTTTTTATAAAATTCCGGGTAGGCACCAATGACTTTTAATTCATCACCAATTGCCTGCAATTCTAAAAATGCCGCCGCTTCATCTTTCAAGGAGTCTTCCTGATTGGCAAACTCTAAAAAATCTCCTTTCAAAAGACAAAAATACTCTCGAACACCGGGATTCAGATTATTGGCCGATAGAAGGTCTGCAATCAAAGTCTGACGCAATTCGCTTTCCGACAAGTTTCTTTGTAATTGCTCTAATTTTTTTTGCGCCTGCTCAAGCTGTTTTTTCAATTCAGGCAGCTCTTGCTCTGCCTGATTCAATTGTTCTTGCATGATGTCTATGCTCTTAAGTTGCTGTTTGATTTGTTCAAGAATTTCCAAGGCTTGTTGTTTCTTACCAAACATCAAGCCCAAAGGAATGCTCGGACTGATCCATTCTTTCAATTGATCTACTGAATGATGAGGCATATTTATTCCTTGCAGGCCATCTGAATTTTGCAGATGGCCTGATTGATTAAGCCGCAGACTGTATCAAGCTTGCCAATTCTCTTTGAATACCTCGATAATGGAACAGGCTTGCCTCTTTGTTTTCAATTTCGTTCAAAAGCTGTTTTAGGCTGTTTTCCAAGTCACCCATCAGCTCTTGAGGTAAATTTACTTTCTTTAGGCCCCCTACTAGAGTGTCCATATATGCTGAAATCTGGTTGCGAACGGTATTGCGTAGGTTAGAAATATAATTATCAGCCTCCGCCATATAGCTTTCCATCTCGCTGCCTTTAAGCTGGCCAGATTTCTTTAACTCATCAGGCATATCATCAGCAAGACAGAACGAGGCTTCAGGGATGCGAGCCAATACATTTTTGACTGCACGTACAATGATGGTTACATCCAGCTCTTCATCCCCCATAGCTTCGCGCAACGCACCAACGATTTGGGAATAGATTTTTTTCTTCCAAGCCTGCGAATAGCTTTCTGACAGATAGCATAATTCATCTTCCAAACTGGCGCGAACTTCTTCAATAGCACGGCGGATAGGAGTAGCCTGGAGAGTGGAAACCTCATAAGTCTCTGTTCTATATTTTTTTTGAAGCCACAAAAAACCACCGCGTCCTACATAAACTTCCCTACTTTCAGTCGACGTTCCCTGCGCTCCTTCAGAAGCAGTATCATATTTTTTCATTTCACTTTTCAATTTGTCTTTTAATTGCCTGCTCAAATTCAGTTTGATATCCGAAATCAAATCATCATACACGCCGCCCACATTTACATCGATTGTGGCTTGCTGCTTTTTGAGTTCGGCTTCTTGCTTGCGCAATTCGCCCACATCAGCATGCTGAATCTGATGAATCTGCTCATTGATACGCTCGGCCCATGCTTTTAAATAGCCTTGTAATGCGGTACGTTTGTCATTTTCAAAATTAATGCGCCGTTGCGCCAAAATTTGTTCTTTATTGGCAGTTACTTCACTCACTATTTGATGTATCTGATGAATATTGGCCAATTGTTTTAATGCATTTTTAGCCAATTCTTCATGACTGAAAACATCAGGGAATTTTTGATTCAAATTGCGCCATACATGTTGCAAATTGGCATCCCAAGTATGTTGCTCATCAAAACGCTGCTGCATTGAAAACGCTACGCTTGAAGAGCAAATCACGTTGTTTTTGCTCAACTTGTCCGCAGCCACTTTCATGGACGGATATTTTTGGACTTGTTTGGCCAAAACATTACGCGCATTCTTGGTCAAATTGTCGGAAATACGTTCCAAAACATGAATAGGATCGCTCAAGCCTTGACTTTCACTGCCAAACAATTGGTTATCCACCTGGCTGGCGATAAGATAAGCTTGCTGCGTCCCCTCTTTGGTCGTTACCCGATGCATCAAATTGGTATCCTCGCTGCTGAGGAATTGGCCCGAAGAAGAAACAATCAATACAACGTCGCAGTCTTGCAGTAATTGCTCGGTGCGTTCGCCACGAGATGTCACAGGGTCATTAATTCCAGGGGTATCAATGATTTGCAGGCCCTGCAAACCTTTTTCCGGAATATGCAATGTAACGGACTTGGTAAACGGCATGAATGCACCGCTTGACCCAACAAATTGGTTCAATACACCATTCATCAGCTCTTCCACACTACCCGCTGAAATCGTACGGTATTGCTCCAAATCACTTAATGATTTACCTGATTCTTTAATACGGCGATATTGATCATATGAAGCAAAAGACGGATCATTTTTCATATCACGTTCTGCCTGAGATCTAGCTTTTTCGCAGCATTCCTGTTTTTCATTAGCAGACAAGTGAACTAATTTATCCAATAAGCCTTTTTTCTTTTTGATGCGTTCGATATTTTCCTGTTCTCTTTCTTTAATTTTTTTGTCCAGTTCTATCAAATAGGCATCATGGTTTTTTTTGATTTGTTCAATGTCTTGTTGGGTAAAAAAGTCCACTTCTGCGCTGACATTTTCACTGTATTCCATAATGGTCAGTGCGGCTGTCATCGGTGTGGCGGCTTTAGGCAAAATGTCGTTACCGTTGAACAGCAAAGCATTGAGCATGGAGCTTTTCCCTGCCTTCACACGCCCGATAATACCGATACGCAACACACGGCCTTGTTCTGAATAGCTATCTAAAACTCTCTGCCAATCTTCGCTTTTCTGAATTGTATACTCCTGCTTCAATGCCAAGGCATCATGACTTAAATCATATTTATTTACGAATTCTTCAATTTGGTTGTTTAACTGGATGATATCCATGAATAAATCCTTAATATTTCTGAGAATATCTATTTTTCAGACGGCCTTCGATATCATTGAGGCCGTCTGAAAATGATTAGGCAAACAAATAACGGTTTGCCGCTGTAGTCAACTGTTGCTTGCCGCTTTCCAACTCATTAATCGTGCTTTCCAACTCGGCGGCTTTTGCTGCTTTTTCTGCCTCTGCTGCTTCAATCTCATTGCGTTTTTGTTGCAGCTGCTCCTCGAACTGTTCGCTGACTTGATTAATCAGGGCTGTAATATTCTGATTCATTAAATCAGGCAGTACGCTATTAAGCTTCTGTTGAATTTGTGGAATGACATTATTGATAATTGCCTGTTCTACTTGTTCACGCTGTCTGCGCTCCTTCTCTCCTTTTGCAAATAAAGAAATAATTTCAGGCAGGAAGAGCAACACGGCACTCACAATACCAAATACACTGCTAAGCAATGCTTTTAATGTTGCCGAAGTCACCTTACCCATAATTGCTTTAGATATTGATTTTAATGCTGTATTAGCTACCTTTCCGAAAGCGTCTGCCCCGCTATTGGCCAATACATCCATTGCAATGCCACCCAAACCGCCATCCGGCAAAGTAGCTAATTGTGCATTGATACCATTGCCCATTTCTTCTATCAAATCTTGGCTAATGGCTCGGAAGCGGGTCTGAACGGCGGAAAGCAGTGCATTTTTTGTAATGTCGTTCAGCTCGCGCTCAAATGCACCTTGGTTATTGATTGCCAAATCAACCAGTCGCATTTTTTGCTGCAAAATCGCAGATGTGACAGCCTGATTGATGACAGATACGCTATCTCGTGAATAACGCTGCTCGACATCATTGATTGCAGATTGTTTTTTGGCTTCAATACCTTGCAGGCTGTTTTGCAGAGCAGATAAAGTTTCTTCGATTTCTTTTCTATTTGATTTAAATGTAGAAATTTTGACGTTGATGCTTTGTATTAATCCTGTATAGTTTTCACGCAATTCATCGATAAACAAAAGTTTGAACAATTCATCAGGATTGACTGCAGTCAAAATATTTTTAAGGTTATTACCACCATCCATATCTAAAAGGGCAATTTGTCCCGTATAGTCAAAATCGTCTTCCAGTTGCTCGGCAATTTTTTGTTGTACTGCTTTAACATCATCAGGTGCGCGCAAATTGGTTTTGCTGATACAGAATGCAAAGCCTTTCCCAATTTGTTGAAGATTGTCAATTTCACGCTTCATGCTCAATGTAATGTTGCCGTCTTCGACGCTGGTTAGGAATACAAAGAAAACGCCACGCTCCAAGTAATTCAAAATAGCTTGGTTATGGTTTTCAATCGGCGCATCAAATCCTGGCATATCAACCAATACCAAAGGTTGAATGGCTTTTAAATTTTCATTATTTAAATAAACACGCAGATTTTTGAAGTTTTGTGCATTGTCTTTTAAACGTGCAAAATCAGCCAATTGATGACGCTCAACCGCACCCGAAGCCGTTACTGCTTCAATATAGTTGCTATCGCTATAACGCAATTCTGTTGCTAATGCAGTTTCCGGAGTTACAGCTGTCGGCAAAATCTCATTGCCTAAAAAAGAATTGAGCAATGTACTTTTTCCTGCACTAAATCCGCCAACCACCGGCACAATCAGCTCTGCACCCGTAATATTTCCTTGAATTTCCGATAATTTGTTATCTGAAATTTCCAAAGGGGAAATGATGTTCTTAACTTCGCCGATATAATCTAAAAATTGCTTTTTGCTGTTCATAAAATAAATTTTTCCTGAATAAAAAATTAAATGGAAATGACTACTTTCTGCTATTTGTGCCGATTAGGCCTTACTGAACGAACTCATTAGCAGACAAAAACCCATTAGACCAAAAATAAAACAAGAAATAAGTTCCAAGTTCCCCCTGTACGTTACGTTCCAATCAAGCCAAGATGTACTATACATATAGATTAGCCCTATAATTGCCCTAATTCCGCCTCTTTGCATAAACGCAACAGGCAACATGATGAATCCAAGTATGATTTGCCACATGTTATTAGCCCTCCGTATGGTTATTGATATAGTTTTTTAATTTGCCGATTATCTTTTCCTGCAACTCTTGCGGACTGACAATTCTTGAATGCGGTATCCAATATTGGACGATGGGGATAACTTCAATTTCGTTAACATTTTTGCAGGCAATCAACAGGCCACCGTTATCGAGGCGACGAATAACCTCCTGATTGGGTAACAGCTTGCGCCGCAAAAAGTAATGTGCAGCCTGTGGGCTGATTTGGATAATGATTTCACTGACTTGATTACCGTATGAGATGCTGTCGGTATTTTGAATTTTTTCTACAAATCCTACATCTGGAACATATGTCTTTGATGTCGTTTGCAGCTGGGATGTTTGAGTAAAGCAATAGGTCTTTTCTCGACCATTTTCGAGTCCGATAAGATACCAAATACCGCTTTTATTAATGAGCCGGTAAGGATCTAAAGTACGATGGCTTTTACTGCCATCGGCTTTGGTGTAATTAAAGCTAATGGTTTGCTTTGCTTCTATAGAATGTGTTACCAAATCAAAATCTGATTGGCGATGACGAATATTTTCGTATTGATGGCCTTTGATGATAATGCTTTGACGCAGACTTTCTTGAAAAAAGCGGCGGTCCGCTTCAGGGAAAAGGTCTTGTAAGCCTGCAAAATGACAAATACGGCGGATTTCGTCTTTATTCAGACGGCCATACTGGTTTTGATCGAGACGGTAATAACGTGTACCTGTAGTTTGCAATAAAGGGGCAAGACGATTGAGATCACGTTGGGCGGTACGCAATGAAATGCCATAGCGTTCAGGCAAACTTTGAATATCAATGGTTTCCCCTTGATTTAGACGCGTCAGAATATCTGCTAAACGGATGCCGAGTGATTCCTGTGCTTTTGTACGCTGGCTCATAGTAGATAAATTTTCGTTTTCGTATGTAATGGTCAAATTTTATGCTGCAGTAACGACAGGTACTGTCGCTCTTTTTTGCTTTGCGTATTTTTATAATTTATTAATAAACTTTGGCAATTCTACCTTATTATTCGACTCGGTAATTATTTAATTTACATTAAATTTACACTTTTTGTTTTAATGATGTATTTATATCCTTTTTTAAAATTTGCTGTTTCATTGAGCAAATGCAATAACCCAAGGCCGTCTGAAATTCAGTTTTCAGACGGCCTTTTTTAAGGACCTTGCTCGGATTGTTATCAATTCACCCGGTTTTGCATTATAATTGTGCAAATTTGACTCACTCGAAAGAAAATAAATTGGAAGGATTACAACAACTTGTAGATTTATTGGTGGGTTTTGTCGATTGGATATTGAAATTACTGGCATTCTTGTTTTAAACTACGTTCCATTCTTTTATACATTAAAGACGTATTTTCATCATGCAAACCGCGCAACGCTCTGCTACTTTCTTCTATTGGTACCACACAAACGTGCGGTACTTTTTTGCGCTTGTCTGAAACAGACTAAATTGAAAATACGCAAATTAGAGCCGCCTCATTTGAGCGGCTTTTTTTATACCCACCATGGCCGCTTAAATCCACCCATTTTTAAGAAATAAGGAATACAGCCATGACTGCCTCAACTAAAATCCACAGCCAAACACAAATGTTACACACCTGCCGCATGGTCGTTGACAGCAACAGCCACCACAGCATGCTCAACATGCACACTTTGCCCGATTCGCCTGACAGCCTCATCAGCGAAGCCCTGATTCCGCAAGTGCGCACCATCGCGACTTTGATTGCCGCAGAGCGTCACGACTTCAATCAAAGCAGCCCCAACGTTTTCACTGATGAAGCAGATTTCTTCGCAGCGCGTATTTTGGTTTTGGGCGTACGCCGTTTCCATTTGGATATTACCCTGCTGCCTATGCTCAAAACCGCCAACAAACGCGCCGAAGCTTTTGCCAAACGCCATCACATGCCCTTCTCTCCCGCTGAAATGCAAATGTCCCTGCACACCCGCCGCCCTGCCAACCTGTTGATTATCGAAACCGAACACGAAATGCCTGCACTGGGCAATCTGGCTGCCAACAGCCGTGCATTTGCAGCACAACTTTCCAATATTATTTTGTAAAACCACTTGAAAAACAGGGAAATGGTTTAATATTAGGCAAACACACTCCGCCGAAATCTCGGCAAAGACAAACTTCTCTCAGGAAAAACAATGAAAAAACTGATTGCCTTAGCCGCCCTTTCCACTTTTGCCCTCGCTGCCTGCAAAGACAATACCCAAGCGCAGCTTGAGCAGCAGCAAAAACAAATCGAAGCATTGCAACAACAGTTGGCACAACAAAACGGCCAACAAGAAGACAATACGGTTTACCAGCTCACGCCCGAAGCCGTGAAAGACACCATTCCTGCCGAGGCACAAGCCAACGGCAACAACGGCCAACCGGTAACCGGTACAGACGGTCAACAATACATCTACGACCAATCCACCGGCAGCTGGCTGCTGCAAAGCTTGATAGGTACTGCAGCCGGTGCATTTATCGGCAACGCATTGGCCAATAAATTTACTCAGGCGCGCAATCAAAACAGCCCGATTGCCCGTCAAGCCCGTGCCAACTATTATCAAAGCGCACGTCCAAACAGACGCACCAGCCAACAGCTGAATACGCGCACCCTGCGTGCCCAGCAACAAAACGCTCAACAGCAACACCGTTACCGCGAAACCGCGCGTCAGCCTTCCAACTACCGCCGCCCCAGCATGGGCCGGGGCTTTGGCCGTCGCCGCTGATTCGGTTTATATCCCATCTTTGCTATAAACGCTCCCAATATAAAAGACCGTCTGAAAATCAGATTTTCAGACGGTCTTTGGTTTTCTCTATTTTCTTATTGCAGACTTGTCAGGTCTGTTTGTATGCGTTATGCCCAAAAGTCTCGCGGAGCGTCCAATACGGGTTTGACGATGCCGGTACGGACGGCAAAATCGCCGAAGCCTTCATCATCGAGTCGGTTTTGCGCCCAATCGGCCACCCAGCCTTCGACAATTTCAAGGATTTCAGGTTCGGTAATGTTTTCTTTAAACAGGCGCGGAATGCGTGTGCCTTCGCGATTGCCGCCTGCGTAGAGGTTGTAGCGGCCGACGGCTTTGCCGACCAAACCGATTTCCGCCAGCATGGCACGACCGCAACCGTTGGGACAACCAGTTACGCGCAAAACGATGTATTCGTCTTCCAAACCATATTTGGCGAACATTTCGTCGATTCTATCGGAGAATGTCGGCAGGAACCGCTCGGCCTCTGCCATTGCCAGCGGGCAAGTCGGCAAGGCAACGCAGGCCATCGAGTTCTCACGCTGGATGGTAATCGATTTGCTGATTAATCCATGCTCTTTGGCGATTTTATCAACCGTGTCTTTCAATTCGGGCGGTACATTGGCAACCACCAGATTTTGGTTTGCCGTCAGACGAAAGTCGCCGGGATGGATTTTGGCAATTTCACGCACGCCAGTTTTTAAAGGTTTGCCGGAATAATCGAGCAGACGACCGTTTTCAATAAACAAAGTCAAATGCCAGTTGCCTTCATGCCCTTGTACCCAGCCGATATGGTCGCCGCGATGGGTGAATTCGTAAGGGCGGATGGGTTCAAACTTAATGCCCATGCGCCTTTCAACTTCTTCTTTGAACACATCCACGCCGACGCGTTGCAGCGTATAGCGTGTACGGGCAGCTTTGCGGTCGCTGCGGTTGCCCCAGTCGCGCTGGGTGCTAACGACAGCTTCGGCAGCATTGAGGGTGTATTCAAGCGGAACGAAACCAAATTCGTAAGAAGTGTTCGGATAAGTTTTGGTATTACCGTGTTCGCTGGATAAACCGCCTCCGACCAATACATTGAAACCCACCAACTTGCCGTTTTCTGCAATCGCCACAAAACCCAAGTCATTGGAATGAATGTCCACATCGTTATCGGGCGGGATCACGACGGCAGTTTTAAATTTGCGCGGCAAATAGGTTTTACCCAAAATCGGCTCTACGTCGTCGGCAATTTCTTTATTGCGCGGCTCGGTCGGCTCGGTCGTGAACACTTTTTCACCGTCCAGCCATACATCGGCATATGCCATGGTGCGCGGCAGAAGGTGCATACTGATGCGCGCCGCCCATTCATAGGCTTCTTGATGTAAAGTGCTTTGCACAGGATTGCTGGTACACAACACATTGCGGTTGACATCGCTGGCTGTGGCAATGGAATCCAAACCAAGTTTGTGCAATGCCTGATGTGCCTGTTTTAAATCGGTTTTCAGAATGCCGTGGTATTGAAAGGTTTGACGGTTGGTCAGGCGGATAGAGCCGTAAATCGTATTTTCACCGGCAAATTTGTCGATACCCAACCACTGCTTCGGCGTAATGATGCCGCCGGGCAAACGGCAACGCAACATCATGTTTTTTAAGGGTTCAAGCTTTTGTTTGGTACGCTCGGCACGGATATCGCGGTTGTCCTGTTCGTACATGCCGTGGAAGCGGATAAGCTGAAAGTTGTCGGCGGTAAAGCCGCCGGTAAAGTCGTCTTTCAACTCTTCCTTAATCGTACCGTGCAGATAATCGCTGCGCTCTTTCAAGGCTTCGTTGCCGGACAAAGGCGTCTCAGGCAGCTTGGCTCGTGGGTCAGTTGTGGTAGCAGTCATTGAAGCACTCCTTATTTTTGGTATAGGCGTTACTTTAATGAGGCCGTCTGAAAATGAGAAAGAATGGTTTGTTTGTTTTAAAGACGATTTTGTTATATCGGTTTGAAACATAAAAAGGCCGTCTGAACTTTGCTTTCAGACGGCCTTGATATTGGACGGGACAAACCGATTAGGCTTGTTTGTTCCAACGTTCGATGGATTCTTTGATGACTTGTTTCGCTTCTTCTACATCACCCCAAGATTCAACTTTAGTGGTACCTGCTTTTTTCAGGTCTTTGTAGTGGTTGAAGTGGAACTCGATTTGTTTGATCAGTTGTTGCGGCAAATCGGCCAAAGTTTTGTAGGCGTTGCCGTTGTTGCGGTCATCGGCCGGAACGCAGACGATTTTGTCGTCTACTTCGCCATCATCAACGAATTTCATCACGCCGATAACGCGTGCTTCCAGGAAAATACCGGTTGCCAAAGGCTGCTCGGTCACCAGCAACACGTCCAATTCGTCGCCGTCTTCGTCCAAAGTTTGCGGAATGAAGCCGTAGTTGGTCGGTTTGGCGAAAATTGCCGGTTCAACGCGGTCGAGTTGGAAAGCGGCCAGTTTGCGGTTCCATTCGATTTTGTGGTTGCTGCCTGCAGGGATTTCGTTGACAACGTTGATGATGCCGCCGTCCACGTCGCCCGGGGTTAGGATTTTGTTGAAGTCTGCCATGATGGTTTCCTTTGATTTTAAAGAGAGTCAAACGGCGAAAGTATAGCAAACCCAAGGCCGTCTGAAAATGTGAAACTGTCGTATTCAGACGGCCTTTTTGGCATTCAGCCTTTTGACCAATTCTAAAATTGCGCGTTTATTGGAAGGCGAAAACACTTTTTCCGCCGCTTCTTCTGCACCAAACCAGCCATAGGCAACGTGTTCGTCCGGTTGCAGGACGATGGGCGTATCGCGCGGAATTTGGGCGGAGAAGATGTGTTCGCGGTTTTCAAAAACGCCTTTGGGATAGCGATGGCGCCAGTGATGATAGATTTCATAAACGGTGCTGTCGTGCCAGTTATCCAGTTGTCCGTCTGCAAGGCGGATACCGGTTTCTTCCCACACTTCGCGCCATGCGGTTTCTTCGATACGCTCGCCCTCTTCCATGCTGCCGGTAACCGACTGCCAAAAACCTTGCGGCGCCGTGCGTTCAATCAGCAGGATATTGCCGTCTTTATCATGCAAAACGACCAAAGCGGAAACGGGATACTTCAAAGGCTTGCCGCTCATGACTTATCCTTGCCGGTTTGGTTAGGGAGGCTGATTTTTTGTAGTAAGTAAGCCAAAAGGTTTTCCATGTATCACTCAAAAATGGGGAATTGATATTCAGACGGCCTTTGTCGGAAATCCGCAAAGGCCGTCTGAAATTATACCTGATTTAACTGCGCCAGTTTCCGAAACACCAGCTCTGCCGCTTCTTCCGGCGAGTTGGCCTTCACCCCTGCTTCGCCAAAATACGAAATTTTAGGCAAACCACACAAAAACTTATCGACATCTTGCGCCGTCAAAAAACGGCCGTGCAAATCGAATCCGACATTTAAAGCACGCCCTTTGATTTCCGCCACCCTGTCATGCAAATGGCCGTATAAGTGATACCAGCCCTGATAACAGCCGTCCCACTCCTGAATCGGATAGTGAAAGAGAACCAGCGTATTCTTAATTTCCGGCAATTTGAGTTTCAAATACGGCCGTATGGACGACAGCAGCGGATGGCCGTCATGCTTGGTTTGGCTGCGGAAAAAATCAGCATGCTGCCGAATCACATGATCATGATTGCCGTAAATCAAGTGATGTTGCCCGTTCAAACGCGACAAAACGCGCTCTATCTGCTTATGGTCTTGGGCAAAGGAAAAATCTCCCAAGTTGTACACCGTATCTTCAGGCGTAACGGTTTCATTCCATGTCCGGATTAAAAATTCATCCATCTGCTCCACGTTATCGAACGGTCGAAATTGCGGGCAGAATTTGGCGATGTTTTTATGTGAAAAATGTAGGTCTGATGTGAAGTAGGTTTTGCTCATACCGTGCTTTCTGCGTTGTAGGCTTGAATCGTATCACGCGCGGGCGTATGCTGAGTAATGTTTATTGTGTGCTTCAAGGAGTTTTTATGCGTTTGGTTATTGCTGCGCCGGCCAACGGCGCAATATTGAAAGACGCGCTCAAAGCGCATCTGCAAAACGACCCGCGCATCAGCAGCTTGGTCGATTTATCCTCACTCGAAGGAAGCTATCCGCAACTCTCGTTTGCCACAGCCGAAGAAGTCGCGGCAGGACGCGCCGACCGTGCGCTATTGATTTGCGGCACCGGCGTGGGTACGGCAATCGCCGCCAATAAGGTGCGCGGCATACGGGCGGCGACGGCGCACGATTTACTCACGCTCCGCGGCTCGGTGGAAAACTATGATGCACAGGTTTTATGTATGGGGCAAAACGTCATTGCCGCTCCGGCCGCTTGGGCATTGGTCAATATCTGGTTGGATTTGCACCACGACACAAGCAGCGGCTATGCGCCTAAAGTCGGCGAAATCAAAGCATACGAGCGCGGAAAATAAATGCGCATTGCTCTCCCATATATTTTCAGACAGCCTTACAACTGTCTCAAAAACGCCTGAATAAACGCAATCTTATCCAGTTCAGGCATGGCGTTGAACGCTTCGCGATGCTCGTAGATGTGGTCGATTAAGGGGTAAAACTCTTCATCGACGTGGCGTTTGTCGAGCTTGCGGCCGATGTTGCCTTCGTTGCTTCGCCCCAGAAACTTGGAAATCAAGTAATACGGCGATTTCAGTTTGAACAGCATTTCGCCGGTTTGCGCATCAAATACCATAAAGCCTTCGTGTTCCACGTTTTTCAGACGGCCTTTCAGCTCGCCGAACGTGATGTTTTTCAGCGTTTCGGGGCGGCGGATGCCGTATTGTTTGCCGATTTCGTCCAATTCCGATTCAGAAAATTGACGGCCGGTCGCCACGTCAATGCAGCCGATTAAGGTTTCGCCCAATTCTTCGCGGATGATGTGTACATCTTTCGCATCTGTGATTTCAAACAAAAAAGTATGGTTCGGATACGTGCGGAACAGGGTTTCGTATTGAGCGCAATGTGCGGCGGTCATGTCGGCAAACGCGCTATCAAGCGAACCGGTGGTCGAATACAGCACTTTGCCGTCAAACGCCGCGCCTTTGGACGGGTGGTCGTCTGAAAGCGAGACGAAAGTGCAGCAGCCGAGGAAGCCGTTTACTTTTACCACCGCATCCACCAATCTCTCGTCACTGATTCGGATCGGATAGCGGCTGCCTTTGGCAATACGCTCCGAATAATTGAACACTTTTTTAAACGGGCGCACGATGATTCGATTATGCGCGTCGATAATCAAACCGCGCATTTCCAGCAAAGCATCATCAAAGCGGTTGTTATAGAACACGCTGCGTGCGTATTTCAACACGCGCAATTCAGGATAACGCTTGGATGCTTTGGCAGTAAAGTTACGGCTGCTGTGTTGCAGATAGTGATCGGTCACAAAGGTTTGCTGCGCCTCATCAAACACCAGCGGCTTATGCTCGATAGCCTGCATCTGTTCGATTTTTTCTAACTGTTCCGCATTTGCCGGCTGCACGGCCTCGATATGGATTTCGTTTGCCACACGGTTTTGGTTCAACTTGATATACGCCGCCAACACGTCATGCTCTTTTACACCGTGCAGGTTGGGATAGAAATTGTGCAGTCGATAAACTTCTGTTTCAAAACCGCTTTTCTCCGCCTGATCCAATAAATGACGGCAACGCGAAGCTTTTTGGTTGGTATTGGAATTAATGATCAAAATATTTCGATTCGGATTTTGGCGTCCAAGTCTCAAAGTTTCAGTCATCAAAGCATTACCGCGTTTTTGCGCCTTATCCACCGCCTCGCCCGACCAACGATATTCACCGTATTCATCGGTAATGAACAAATCGTTTTCAATACGGACAACTTCCGCATCCTGATACTGCGCTTTAAATTCCGCGGCTTTTTGTTCGGCAAACGTCGATTTTCCCGAACCTTGATGACCGCGGATTAAGATAAATTTTTGCATTTTGTTTCCTTATTCTTTTTCTCAGCTTACCCTGAATAAATAGGCCGTCTGAAAAATATTTCTACCCTTTTTTTCAGACGGCCTTAGCTTCAGTTCACAGCTGCCAACGGCGTTTTCTCAATCTCTTCTACCCAGAAATCTGTACCCATGCCTCGTTCGGCAAAGGAACCGATCAGGGAGAATACTTGGTCGGAGAAGCCGCCGATGTTCAAGATATCGTGACGGTTTCGTGCTTGAGCCTTGGTGTAGGGCTGGATATCCAGACAAACGAGTTTGGCTTCTGGGCAACGGCGTTTCAGAATATCCCACTCTTTCATCAGGCTGGTTGTGGTACCCCATCCTTGGCTGTCATCTGCCCAACTTTCGTTGTCTGATACGATGACGACCAAATCCACGTCGGCTTTTTCACGGTTCAACATGGCGAGCGGTGCGCTGCATGCCGTTCCGCCGCCGCCGACATTAGCGAGTTTTTCGGCGTTGGTCATGATGCTGTCGCGCGGGTTGAGCTTCACGTTTACCGTGATTTGTTCAAACGGTATCACGCGGGCTTGCGGATTGGTACGCAACATGGCGGCGGACACGAGCGCGGCAATATCGATGCAGCGGGTTTTGGTGGTCGCGCTGCCGCGATAGCCGGTAGCCGGGCTGTGCATGGAGCCGGAGACGTCCGGACAAACCACGACTTTGCCTTGGATTGCCGGTACGTTTTGTACGGCGGTTTCCATCGCATCTTGCAGGGCTTCGCGGATTTCAGACGGCATTTGGTCAGATGTTGCCTGATACGCGGTCAGCAATTGGTAAGGCAGGACGCGGGCGCGGGCAATGGCGGTTTCGTCACGCAGTTTTTCTGCCACCATTTTGATGTTTTTGCTTTTCGCAAATACTTCGTGGCGCAGGAAAGTGTTCAGGTTTTGACGAACCTGCTGCCATGAACCGTTACAGGCAATTTGCGCCCAGTCGCCGCTGTTCAAGTCTAAAGCAGTAAGCATTTGGAAAGGAACGTTGGGCAATTCGCCTTCTCGGCTTTGTTTGTAATCTTCAAAAGCGCGGGTAATGGGCGGCAATGCTTCGCGGTCGTAAGGTTTGCCGATCAGCCATGCAAACCATGCGGCGCGCCATGCTTCACGCGGTTTGGGGTGCACCATTTTGACCACGTCTGCCAGCGACGGCGAATTACCGACGGCGGCGTTCAACAGTTGTTTTTCGGTGGCGGTCAAAAGCCAAGTCTGCATCAGTTTTTTCGGACGGTTGCCGAAAGATTTTCTGCCGACTGCGCCACTGCGGATAATTTGTGCGAAATTACGCAACATTTTACCGTTGTCCACTACTTGGTCGAATACACGGGCGAGCATGTTCACGTCTTTTTGAGCCAACACGGCAAGCAACAGCGCAGGCATATCTTTCATAAAACCTTTTTGACGGGCATATACGGCGGTTTTGGCGATAAACTCGGCATCCAGGTTTTCTGCTAATTTCAACACTTGGTCAAGCTGGCTTTGTGCATCGGCATAAAAGGTATTGTTCAGACAACCGGTAGCTGCAAGCTGTGCCAGCTGTTGTTTGGGCGTCAGCGTGTAGGCGATGCCGCCGGCTTCATTATAGGTATCGGTTTTAGTAAAACGGTTTTTAATCGATTGAAACAAGGTAGTATTAGCCATTTTCATTTTCTTTCATATTGTTGGTTTGAGGCCGTCTGAACTTGTTTTAGCTTTGTTTTCAGACGGCCTTGAATGGGTGGCAGTGTGGCGGCTAAAGATGAAGAGAAGCGTTTTTAACTGAAAGCTAATGTATTCTCTTCCGGGCATCCGCCTACTGCCGTAGGGCGACTAGTTTAATTAGGATCATTCGGGTTTGTAGCAAGAAAGGAATGTAATCCTAATAGCATTCGCCCATAAGGGGTGGCACATTGGGCAACAAAGAGTGGAGAAATTTTTACGCGCTCTATCCTCTGAGCTACTCTGCCATAGTTGGCGACAGAGACGGGACTCGAACCCGCGACCTCGAGCTTAGCAGGCTGTAATTCCTCCGGTATTTGCCAAATATATCGAAAACGGTTTTTATATCAGCCCGCCTGAATATTTCAGACGGCCTTGCATGGGTGGCAGCGTAGCGGCTAAAAGTGAAGAGAAACGGTTTTAACGTGATAAGTTAATGTACTCTCTTCAAGCATCCGCCTACTGCCGTAAAAGTAATATGGCACGCAACAAGTTTTTAAGGGAAACATGCCTTGGCTCTACCAACTGAGCTACTCTGCTATTTTGGATAACAGAGACAGGACTCGAACCTGCGACATAAGGGTATCCATGTTGTAGTTTCCCTAGGCATTTGCCTGCCATATTGAAAAGGGTGGGCGACTAAATAAACAAGACGTTCAACGTCTATCAGACGAGACAGGATTCGAACCTGTTAATCCAAATGTAGTCTTGTCGGCATTCGCCCTGTAACCACACAGCAACTAAATTTACGGAAAATTTTTCTCCGGTAACTGTATTTCCCGAAGCATCTGCTGTATCGTTACATTCACAACATAGCCAACAGCGTGCCAAGAATAAAATTTTTATAAAAATAATTTTTAATTGATTGAATATAAATAAAATATATTTTAAAGTAGCTTTTATCGACAAAAAGCGTAGAATACTAAAAATATATTTATAGATAGTTATATAGAAAATAAAATATACAAGGATATATGATGCGATTCGATGATTTGGACAAACGCTTGCGACAATACGAAACCGCTTATGATTTTTGCGTACCACAGGAAAATTTTATTGTTGTTCGCTTAGACGGGCGCGGTTTTACACGACTAACCAAGGAAATTTGGCAGTTTGAAGCCCCGTTCGACATTCGTTTCCGCGACCTGATGGCGCATACCGTCCGTCATTTGATGAAATGCGGCTTCAATGTGGTGTACGGCTATTCGGAAAGCGATGAAATTTCACTGTTGCTGCGCCGAGACGACGATACGTTCAAACGCAAAACGCGCAAAATCATTTCTGTATTGGCTGGTGAAGCCAGCGCCGCCTTTTCCGTGGCGCACGGGCAGACCGCCGCTTTTGATGCCAGAGTTTGCGTTTTGCCGAACGAAAAACTGGTGGTCGATTATTTCCGTTGGCGGCACGAAGACTCATACCGCAACGCGCTCAACGCCCACTGCTATTGGATGTTGCGCAAGAAAGGAGAAAGCGTGTCCCGCGCCACAGAAGCGGTCAGCGGTCTCACGCGCGCGCAGAAACATGATTTGCTGTTTGAACACAATATCAATTTCAACGAATTGCCCGCATGGCAGAAACGCGGCTTCGGTGTGTATTTTCAGACGGCCTTAAAAGAAGGTTTTAATCCGAAAACTGACGAAACTGTACAAGTAAAACGCCAAATCCTGCATACGGATTTCGAGCTGCCGTTGGGCGATGATTACGGCGTGTTTGTATTGGAAAAAATAATTTAAAGGCCGTCTGAAACATGAATACCAATCCCAAAAAACAAGTCGCCGTCAGCTTTCTCGGTACGGTATTGGACAGCGGTTTCGGTCAGGGCCGTTGGTTGAAATGGCGGCCAAACGTCGCCATGAATCAGCGTCAAGATTTTCATCTCGACCGTATGGAGCTGTTTTATGCGGAGAAATACCGCGAACTGGCGGATCATGTAAAAGCCGATATTCAGCAGGTGTCACCCCACACAGTCGTTAATCTCGTGCCTATGGAGCTGGCAAACCCGTGGGACTTCTCCGAGGTTTATACCAAGCTGCACGATTGGGCAGCAAGCTATCCATTTGATACAGAAGAAGAAACCTATCTCACCCACATCACCACGGGTACGCACGTTGCCCAAATCTGCCTGTTTTTATTGGTGGAATCGCGTCAAATCCCCGGCGTACTTTTACAAACCGCCCCTCCCAAAAACCAAAGACGCAGCATGGAGGAAGGCAATGTCGGCAGTTATGAAATCATCGATTTAGACTTGGCTCGTTACGACGTACTGGCAGAACGCCTTGCCGCCGTACGCGACGATGCAGTGCGCTACCTGAAAAGCGGCATCTCCACCCAAAACGCCGCCTTCAACCGCATGATTGCCGAAATCGAACAAGTCGCGCTCAACTCCCCTTCCCCCATTCTGCTTTCCGGCCCGACAGGCGCAGGCAAATCCATGCTGGCACGCAGGATTTTTGAATTGAAAAAAGCGCGCCATTTGATTAAAGGCACATTTGTCGATGTAAACTGCGCCACCCTTCGCGGCGACGGCGCAGCATCTGCCCTGTTCGGCCACAAAAAAGGCGCCTTTACCGGCGCCGCAGAAAAACGTGAAGGCTATCTGAAAACTGCCGACGGCGGCGTATTGTTTTTAGATGAAATCGGAGAATTGGGCTTGGACGAGCAAGCCATGTTGCTCAAAGCCATTGAAGAAAAACACTTTTATCCCGTCGGCAGCGACAGCGAAGTCAAAAGCGACTTCCAACTCATCGCCGGCACCAACCGCGACCTGCGCCACGAAATCCGCGCCGGACGCTTCCGCGAAGACCTGTTCGCCCGCATCAATATTTGGAACTATCCGCTACCCGCACTCGCCAACCGCCGCGAAGACATCGAGCCCAACGTTGAACACCAGCTCGCCCTAGCTTCGCAAGAACTCGGCCGAACCACCCGCTTCAACAAAGAAGCCCTGGCCGCCTACCTCGACTTCGCCCACTCCAACCAAGCCCCATGGCGCGGTAACTTCCGCGATCTCGCCGCCAGCATCATGCGCCTGGCCACACTCGCGCCCCAAGGCAGGATACAGGTAGAACAAGTCCAAGCCGAAATCGAACGCCTAAAATGGTTATGGTCGGAAGAACCCTTTTCAGACGGCCTCCTACATAACAGGCCGTCTGAAAAAACACAAAACTACCCCGATAAAGTCGATTGGGACACATTGGATTTGTTCGACAAACTGCAACTGCAACACGTCATCGACGAATGCCGCAAACACCCCAACATGGCCGCTGCCGGTCGCGCTTTATTCAATATTTCCCGAACAGAAAGGGCAAAAGTCAATGACAGCGACCGATTAAGGAAATATTTACAGCGATTTGGATTGGAATGGGGGGATATTTAAATAGAGTGGGCAAGCTAGCTAATTTTAGTCGCATTATTCTTCATCATTTATAAAAAATAAAAGGCATCAATCCGATGCCTTTTTAATTTATTAACACAAATTACTTCTTTGGTTTACTTCAAAAATGCCGCATGATAGGCAATATGCTCACCAATAAAACTGGCGATGAAGTAATAGCTATGATCGTAGCCTTTATGGAAGCGCACATCGACCGGTTGGTTTGCCGCACGGCAGGTTTCGATAAAATCTTCGGTACGCAATTGTGTTGGCAAAAACTCATCTTCCAAGCCCTGATCAATGCGCATACCTCGCACTTTATAGCCTTGTTGAATGAGCGAGTTGGCATCATATTGCTGCCATTTTTCACGATCTTCCCCTAAATAGGCAGAAAAGGCTTTTTCTCCCCAAGGCACGAGGCTTGGCGACAAAATGGGCGAAAAGGCAGAAACACTTTGATAACGTTCCCGGTTTCGCAATGCCAATACCAATGCACCGTGTCCGCCCATTGAATGCCCCATAATGGAACGTTTGCCGTTGGTAGAAAATTTTTCTTCAATCAGACTAGGCAACTCGTTCAAAATATAATCATACATTTGATAATTCGTCGCCCAAGGCTGCTCGGTTGCATTCAAATAAAAGCCCGCCCCCTGCCCCAAATCGTAAGCATCATCGTTCGGTACTTGCTCTCCGCGAGGGCTGGTATCGGGGGCAACCACAATCACTTGATGTTCTGCCGCGTAACGCTGAAATCCTGATTTGGTAATGAAATTTTGTTCAGTGCACGTCAAGCCGGAAAGCCAATAAACCACACCAAGCGATCGATTCTCTGGATTATCCGGCAAATAGACGGCAAATTTCATTTCGCATTGCAACGTTTGGGCATGGTGTGCCCAAACTTGTTGCGAACCGCCAAAAATTTGATGTTGTTCAATCAGTTTCATCGCGTACCTTAGTAATGAATAACAGCGCGGATCGATTTACCTTCGTGCATTAACTCAAAGGCCTCATTAATTTGATCAAGTTTCATTGTGTGGGTCACAAACGGTTCTAACTGGATGTCGCCTTTCATTGAGTCTTCCACCATTTTCGGAAGTTCAGAGCGGCCTTTCACGCCGCCAAATGCCGTGCCTTTCCAAACACGACCTGTTACCAACTGGAACGGACGAGTTGAAATTTCTTGTCCTGCACCCGCTACGCCGATGATAATGGATTGTCCCCAGCCACGGTGTGCGCTTTCTAATGCTTGACGCATTACATTTACGTTGCCGATACATTCAAAGGTGTGGTCTATGCCCCATTTATTGATGTCTAACAACACATCTTTGATCGGTTTATCGTAATCGTTCGGATTCAAACAATCCGTTGCACCAAACTGTTTTGCCAACTCGAATTTTGCAGGATTGGTATCAATGGCGATAATGCGGCCGGCTTTGGCTTGACGCGCACCTTGCACCACCGCCAAACCAATCGCCCCCAAGCCAAACACCGCCACAGAGTCGCCTTCTTGCACTTTTGCTGTGTTATGCACCGCACCAATACCTGTGGTAACGCCGCAGCCAAGCAAACATACTTGTTCATGGTTTGCTTTTGGATTGATTTTCGCCAGTGAAACTTCGGCAACAACTGAGTATTCACTGAAAGTAGAACAGCCCATATAGTGATAGATCGGCTGACCTTGATAAGAAAAACGCGTCGTGCCATCTGGCATTAAGCCTTTACCTTGTGTATCACGCACTGAGACGCACAAGTTGGTTTTACCTGAACGACAAAACTCACATTCACCACATTCAGCGGTATAAAGAGGAATCACGTGATCACCTGGTTTTACGCTTGACACACCTTCGCCCACAGCAACAACCACACCTGCACCTTCATGCCCAAGTACCACAGGAAACACGCCTTCAGGATCACTCCCTGATAACGTAAATGCATCAGTATGGCACACACCAGTGTGAGTGTTACGAATTAACACCTCGCCTTTACGCGGCATTTCTACGTCGATTTCCACAATTTGTAAGGGTTGATTTGGGGCGAATGCCACCGCCGCACGAGATTTGATGGTTGAATTGGTTTGTTTAATTTCCATTATTTTTGCCTTTTAATTCATTAATAAAGTTATCTAGCCTACGAAAGATAACTACAGTTTATACTTTGGAACCCACCCTGAAGCAAGCATTTTTGCAATTTTGGCTCCGGCGGTGGCATGATCGACTAAAGGGCCGCCATGCAATCGGTGATTAAAGGCAACTGAATATTTCCCTAAATCATGAAGCTGTCCCGTCTGGCAGGCAATTTCCTGCGCATCAAATACCCGGGCAAACTCAGCCGCCATTTCGCCCACATTTACCGAATGACTTTGCAAGGTTTGCCAATGGTTTGTAAGGCAAGGGATTGCCGAGTTTATCTTGGGCGGAATGAGCGTAGTAAATGAGGGGGTCATATTGAAATTCTAAAAAATTCAAATTGATATAGATTCAATGATAATATGATATTAAATTTAATATGTAAATAGAAAAAAATGCCGTCTGAAACTTTTTCAGACGGCATTGTTATTAATTACCCTTTATAACTTGCTTCTAATATCCTCCACAGCTTTCACTAAAGCTTCGAAAAGCGAAGGATCAAAAGAAGAGCGGTCTGCTTGGACGATATTTGAACATACAGCCCCTCGTCCCTACTCAGACATGAGATACGGTGGCAGATTTTCAACACACAGCCGCCCGAAGGCGGCTGGTTGGGAGGCGTTTCGGTGGTTGCAAGTATTTGCGGTTTCAACACACAGCCGCCCGAAGGCGGCTGGTTGTACAGACCACCATCAAACAAAACTGTGACAGGTTTCAACACACAGCCGCCCGAAGGCGGCTGGTTGAATTTTTGCTTCAGATTCATTGACTTTAGACGTTTCAACACACAGCCGCCCGAAGGCGGCTGGGTTCATGATAAAAAATAGTATTTGATGATTTGTATGGTTTCAACACACAGCCGCCCGAAGGCGGCTGGTATTGTAACCACCCTTCTTTATCCAGAGTAGGAACCGTTTCAACACACAGCCGCCCGAAGGCGGCTGGGCATAAATTCACAGTCGAGCTTGTCTATTGGAAAGTTTCAACACACAGCCGCCCGAAGGCGGCTGGAGGCAGCCAAATGTTTGGGGTGTTTTTCTTGCACGTTTCAACACACAGCCGCCCGAAGGCGGCTGGAAGCCTTCCCCAATATGGACGACAGCATCTTGCAAGTTTCAACACACAGCCGCCCGAAGGCGGCTGGAATAGCCCGGATAAAATGGCTATTAAGATAAAACGTTTCAACACACAGCCGCCCGAAGGCGGCTGGTCCACACAAGTAGGCAACGACTTTGCACGTATCGGTTTCAACACACAGCCGCCCGAAGGCGGCTGGAACATATAAAGCTGATATTAATAGCCATCATGCGGTTTCAACACACAGCCGCCCGAAGGCGGCTGGCTGTATTTGTGCTGTCAGGTTTGAAATAGTTTTTTGTTTCAACACACAGCCGCCCGAAGGCGGCTGGAAAGCCCTGCGCGCGGTCGCCGATGGCGATGCCGGTTTCAACACACAGCCGCCCGAAGGCGGCTGGCAGCTAAAGAAGATAGCCTAGAAACTGATGCAGGGTTTCAACACACAGCCGCCCGAAGGCGGCTGGCCCGTGAGTTCCTCACTGGTACCCAAGAACTTCTGTTTCAACACACAGCCGCCCGAAGGCGGCTGGGAGCAAATTACGCCCGTCTTTTTGTTGCACTCTATGTTTCAACACACAGCCGCCCGAAGGCGGCTGGCGAACGACCTTACCGTCAACAGTAGAATCGTCAGGTTTCAACACACAGCCGCCCGAAGGCGGCTGGACGCGGCCTTTTATTAGTCTGTTGAGTTTGGAAGTTTCAACACACAGCCGCCCGAAGGCGGCTGGCTCGCGGAATTGAGCCAGCAGCATTTTGCCGAAAGTGTTTCAACACACAGCCGCCCGAAGGCGGCTGGACACTACCCAGGCGGTGTGGCCGCCAGTCAGTTGGTTTCAACACACAGCCGCCCGAAGGCGGCTGGGCGCCCGATTGCAACGCACGGTCAAGCAGCGACGGTTTCAACACACAGCCGCCCGAAGGCGGCTGGGTATAAAGATTCCGCGTAATAAGTCTCTTTGGCGGTTTCAACACACAGCCGCCCGAAGGCGGCTGGGGCTTCGTGATGTGTTGGGTCAGCCGACCATCGGGGTTTCAACACACAGCCGCCCGAAGGCGGCTGGTTTTAAAACATCAATAAAAGCATTATGTGATGATTGTTTCAACACACAGCCGCCCGAAGGCGGCTGGCTGACCAATGCAATACGCCCAAAAATTACCCGCGTTGTTTCAACACACAGCCGCCCGAAGGCGGCTGGTTGCCGGTCAGCGCCAAGCAATACAAGACCAAATCGGTTTCAACACACAGCCGCCCGAAGGCGGCTGGTGTTTCCGCCGCCTGCAATACCTTAAACCCCGTCTGTTTCAACACACAGCCGCCCGAAAGCGGCTGGAAAAGACCAGATACCAAAACCATGCATGTGGCAGGTTTCAACACACAGCCGCCCGAAGGCGGCTGGAAGCCTTAACCAGCAAACAATCCTATTTTACAAAGTTTCAACACACAGCCGCCCGAAGGCGGCTGGTGTCGCCAGTGGCGAAAGAGCCTTCCATTTCGCGGTTTCAACACACAGCCGCCCGAAGGCGGCTGGACACAAGTTTCAACTGTGTATGTCGCCTATGACGCGTTTCAACACACAGCCGCCCGAAGGCGGCTGGGCTGTTGTCGCCACCCGTGCGGCATGGGGGGACTTGTTTCAACACACAGCCGCCCGAAGGCGGCTGGGATACTTCTGCTCAAGGGTCAGATACGGATTGCAGTTTCAACACACAGCCGCCCGAAGGCGGCTGGAACGGTTGGAGCGCGAGCAATTGATGGTGGTGTGGTTTCAACACACAGCCGCCCGAAGGCGGCTGGCTTCGGCTTTCCGCATACTATTATTCATGCGCGGGGGTTTCAACACACAGCCGCCCGAAGGCGGCTGGTGGCCGACAATGACAACTGGCACGCCGACTGGGGTTTCAACACACAGCCGCCCGAAGGCGGCTGGCTGTATGCACATCTCCGCGAACGCGAAGCCGCAGGGGTTTCAACACACAGCCGCCCGAAGGCGGCTGGGCTTGCAGCTCAGGTATAAGTTCATAGGACATAGTTTCAACACACAGCCGCCCGAAGGCGGCTGGGGCTGTAATCCATTTACCCTGCGACACCGCGACTAGTTTCAACACACAGCCGCCCGAAGGCGGCTGGCGGTTAAATCAGCCTTACGCGCATACTTTCGGATGTTTCAACACACAGCCGCCCGAAGGCGGCTGGGACGTGTTGCAGTCGGCAATGGATTTCTACTTTGTTTCAACACACAGCCGCCCGAAGGCGGCTGGTCCAATACTAAAGGGAACGACAACAGAAGATTGTAGTTTCAACACACAGCCGCCCGAAGGCGGCTGGAACCATCATTGCTGACATACAAGCCAGTCTTACGCGTTTCAACACACAGCCGCCCGAAGGCGGCTGGAAAATAACACAAAAACACAAAAAAGATTTAAAACGTTTCAACACACAGCCGCCCGAAGGCGGCTGGTCTGCTAAAACAAGTAGAGGTGTTTTTGTCCGCTCGTTTCAACACACAGCCGCCCGAAGGCGGCTGGGACCGCATCGACTTTGGTAAACTCAGCGATGCAGAGTTTCAACACACAGCCGCCCGAAGGCGGCTGGTAGCATTCCTACCGCTGACCTCGTTGCCTGAAATTGTTTCAACACACAGCCGCCCGAAGGCGGCTGGGGGACGCGCCAATAGCAATAGCGGCTTCATTCTTGTTTCAACACACAGCCGCCCGAAGGCGGCTGGTTGCGGTTTTCATTGCGGTAGGCTTCTACGTTGTGTTTCAACACACAGCCGCCCGAAGGCGGCTGGCGGTTACATCGATGATGTTCGCCGCATACAGGTCGTTTCAACACACAGCCGCCCGAAGGCGGCTGGTAGATAACGCCTATCTCTTAGCTTCAAGAAACATGTTTCAACACACAGCCGCCCGAAGGCGGCTGGAATCGGGTATGCCCCACATCTGATCCATGTTCATGGTTTCAACACACAGCCGCCCGAAGGCGGCTGGGTGCGCAAATTCAACGCAAACACAAAGGCCGTCCAGTTTCAACACACAGCCGCCCGAAGGCGGCTGGGATTTTTTCATTTTGTCTTTCCTGTAAGTTAAGAGTTTCAACACACAGCCGCCCGAAGGCGGCTGGTCCAAGATAGCGCGCATAGCAACGGAATCGGGCGTTTCAACACACAGCCGCCCGAAGGCGGCTGGGCAAATAATCAAAATTTGCCTATGGCTCAAATAGTTTCAACACACAGCCGCCCGAAGGCGGCTGGGTTTCGCAAATTGGGTCTGATTGGTTGAATGATACGTTTCAACACACAGCCGCCCGAAGGCGGCTGGGGCAGGCCGAGCTATTAATATGATGTTGCAATTAGGTTTCAACACACAGCCGCCCGAAGGCGGCTGGAATACCAAAGGCTATTGCGTGAAATCCAAGTAAAGTTTCAACACACAGCCGCCCGAAGGCGGCTGGGGGTAGCAACATGAAATTTGGCAAGAATTCTAATGGTTTCAACACACAGCCGCCCGAAGGCGGCTGGTTTCGCCCGATTCGTTTATTTCCAGCTCATCAAAGTTTCAACACACAGCCGCCCGAAGGCGGCTGGTTATTTTTAAAGCCGTTTTATTTTTCGGACGGCAGTTTCAACACACAGCCGCCCGAAGGCGGCTGGCCCCCTCTTATATCAAAATCATTAACATTTATAACGTTTCAACACACAGCCGCCCGAAGGCGGCTGGGTTTATTTGTTTGCCGTTGCTTAATTGATGTACGGTTTCAACACACAGCCGCCCGAAGGCGGCTGGAGAACTGCAAAACGCCATCCTTGATTGTGACACTGTTTCAACACACAGCCGCCCGAAGGCGGCTGGGAAATCGAAAATGAAAACCGCAATGCCTTTACTAAGTTTCAACACACAGCCGCCCGAAGGCGGCTGGTCTTGGATTGCAACACAGGCTGTTGCGATACACCCGTTTCAACACACAGCCGCCCGAAGGCGGCTGGTTTGCGCCCGAAGATATAGCGGTTGCCATCGGCGAAGTTTCAACACACAGCCGCCCGAAGGCGGCTGGTGCCTAACACCGGCGAGAAGTTCGAGGCTACAGCGTTTCAACACACAGCCGCCCGAAGGCGGCTGGCAGGCCGTTAATTAACGCGCCTTTGAACTTACCTGTTTCAACACACAGCCGCCCGAAGGCGGCTGGTTGGAATGACCTACGTTATAAAACGGCTCATAATCGTTTCAACACACAGCCGCCCGAAGGCGGCTGGTTCCCAATTTCAGACGGCCTGTTGCACCAATTTCGGTTTCAACACACAGCCGCCCGAAGGCGGCTGGAGGAGCGATAAATGAACGTGAATCAACTCACACAAGTTTCAACACACAGCCGCCCGAAGGCGGCTGGAACGGTCGTTTTTACGGTCGGCTTTACGCGATATGTTTCAACACACAGCCGCCCGAAGGCGGCTGGTTTGTCGTCTTCAGCGGTCAGCCACTGCTTGCCGGTTTCAACACACAGCCGCCCGAAGGCGGCTGGTTTTTTAAAAGGCGTTTGGGTTTAAGGCGGTCTGTTTCAACACACAGCCGCCCGAAGGCGGCTGGCTCGCCAGCGGAATTTCGTCAGCTCTTTATGTGTGTTTCAACACACAGCCGCCCGAAGGCGGCTGGGACCGCAAACTACACCGCCGCCAAGACCAAAGCCGTTTCAACACACAGCCGCCCGAAGGCGGCTGGGCTCAAAGTCGGCCAGCGTTTTATCTATCTCTCCGGTTTCAACACACAGCCGCCCGAAGGCGGCTGGACGCTCCGTCAACGCCTTAGGCATGGCGGTGGTAATCGTTTCAACACACAGCCGCCCGAAGGCGGCTGGTTTAGACTGGCAGTAGATGCCATCGGGGGCGTAGTTTCAACACACAGCCGCCCGAAGGCGGCTGGTTTTTTCTCTTGTTTTTCATTAATATCAATAATGTTTCAACACACAGCCGCCCGAAGGCGGCTGGTTTATATCGCATATTATATCCCTACGCTTATCCGTGTTTCAACACACAGCCGCCCGAAGGCGGCTGGATTCGCGCATGACGGCTTCAAACGCGCGATACAAGTTTCAACACACAGCCGCCCGAAGGCGGCTGGGAGCGTCTCGGCGTCATCGCCGAAGATGCCCTGCAGTTTCAACACACAGCCGCCCGAAGGCGGCT
Source organism: Neisseria perflava (assembly GCF_002863305.2). NCBI lineage: Bacteria > Pseudomonadati > Pseudomonadota > Betaproteobacteria > Neisseriales > Neisseriaceae > Neisseria > Neisseria perflava. The sequence goes on along the minus strand of NZ_CP136962.1, from coordinate 515,391 downwards.
GGGATTTTTTCTCTCATTTTTCATTAATATCGATAATGTTTCAACACACAGCCGCCCGAAGGCGGCTGGAAGGTGGTATAAATTCCCTTAGTCTTATTGACACGGTTTCAACACACAGCCGCCCGAAGGCGGCTGGAAGGTGGTATAAATTCCCTTAGTCTTATTGACACGGTTTCAACACACAGCCGCCCGAAGGCGGCTGGTACATATAAGACGGCGGATATACGTATTTGTTAAGTTTCAACACACAGCCGCCCGAAGGCGGCTGGTTTGTTGCCAGTATTGGATTTGTCGGTCAATCCATGTTTCAACACACAGCCGCCCGAAGGCGGCTGGTGAAGCTGTTGATAAATATGAACAATGGCTTGATGTTTCAACACACAGCCGCCCGAAGGCGGCTGGTCCAAAACCTGTTGGACACTTTTTGAAAACAGAAGTTTCAACACACAGCCGCCCGAAGGCGGCTGGACAAAGAGCGCACCGCCGAGGCGCGCCGCCGCCAAGTTTCAACACACAGCCGCCCGAAGGCGGCTGGAACCATATGGGGCAAATTGCCGAAAGAATTGATTGTTTCAACACACAGCCGCCCGAAGGCGGCTGGTTGTACAAGCCTATGACTTGCAACGACCACGGCAGTTTCAACACACAGCCGCCCGAAGGCGGCTGGCGGCCTTCTTCTTTTAAATAATTAATCTTTATCGACGTTTCAACACACAGCCGCCCGAAGGCGGCTGGGTCAGTTGGCCGCAATATCTGCTTGACCGCGTGGATGTTTCAACACACAGCCGCCCGAAGGCGGCTGGAAAATCATTGGGATTTTATCAGAATAAATATTAATGTTTCAACACACAGCCGCCCGAAGGCGGCTGGTTGGGCTTCAAACACATCGGCTACCGTGATTTGCGGTTTCAACACACAGCCGCCCGAAGGCGGCTGGTCACCTTCAGTAGTAGAGATGTTGTCAGAATTACGGTTTCAACACACAGCCGCCCGAAGGCGGCTGGTTATCATCAAAAACAAATTTACGTTGGGTTGACAGTTTCAACACACAGCCGCCCGAAGGCGGCTGGACCAATTACTTCAATGTTCGAATCTTGGTAGTAGTTTCAACACACAGCCGCCCGAAGGCGGCTGGAACATTAGGTAGTGCTGTTACCAATTCACCATATGTTTCAACACACAGCCGCCCGAAGGCGGCTGGGACCAATCAGAGCCAGGTTGAACAATATTGAAACGTTTCAACACACAGCCGCCCGAAGGCGGCTGGGCCACATAAGCAGGCGATTTGATTTTCATAACAGGTTTCAACACACAGCCGCCCGAAGGCGGCTGGCGTGTTCCAATGATGCATCAGGATGACCAACAACAGTTTCAACACACAGCCGCCCGAAGGCGGCTGGAAAAGTATCTGTAGGTACACATCACGATTTGAAAGTTTCAACACACAGCCGCCCGAAGGCGGCTGGAGCCTCTCTTAAAAGCCTTGCTACATCAGGTTTCGCAGCCCTGATTTCGCTAAGCTCACAAGAAAAGCGCAAACGCGAGTATAACACAGCCTTTTCCGTTACACCCGCATTCGCAATATCCTGATTGTTAAAGAACAAGCCCAGTTCACCAACCCTGCCGCATTTTCATGAGAACCACAGGTTGGCGATTCACACAATCAACGTATCCTTAAACACATCTACTGCCGGTTTTGCGCCGTGGTGTTCCACTTTCCGCCGCCATTTGCTGCCTAAATGGTAAAAGCGCAGGCTGTCGGTTTCGGGGTTGTAGGTTTTCAAAAGTTTGTCCTTTAAAACAACCCACTGGTCGGGCGCGATGTCGCATTCGAACACCGAATACTGCACGCGCACGCCATAGTCCAAACACAATTTCGCCACGCGCCGTAGCCTTGCCTGTCCGTCCGCGTCTTCCAGCGAAATATCGTAAGTAATCAGCATTAGCATTTTGTATTCCCATATACAGGCTGCTTTAAAGGCCGTCTGAAAATATCCGGTCCGTTTTCAGACGGCCTGCAAACCTATCTCATCAAAAACGGCGGATATTCCGCCAAATCCCCACGCAAATGCCGCGCCAACAGCATGGCCTGAATATACGGCAGTAGCCCGATTTCCACTTCTTCGCCCAAAAACGGATGAACGATTTTCTCCTGCTTTTTCGCCTGCAAAGCTTGGAACAAGAGCTTACGCGCATCGGCTTTTAAGCTTACCGCGCCGCTTGCCTCAGTAACAAAATCCTGCGGTTTGATTTGCCCTCGGTTAATCAAGGAAAGCACCAGCCTGTCTGCCCACCACGCGCGGAATTCTTCCAAAATATCCTGCGCCAAACTGTCGCGTCCCGGTCGGTCGGCGTGCAGAAAACCCACCTGCGGATCCAGCCCCACGCCTTGCAGCGCGCCGCTGATGTCCTTGCCCAAGATGCTGTACACAAACGACAACAGCGCATTCACCCCGTCTCTGGGCGGACGGCGGTTGCGCCCGTCAAAAGAAAAGCCGCTTTTTTCGCTCAAAAGTTGCCCGAACACGCCGAAATAACGCGCCGCCGCATCGCCTTCAATGCCGCGCACCACGTCCAGCCCGTCCGCGCCCTTCAATTGCCGCAGCGAAATATTCAAAGAATCAACCGCACTTTGAATCGCCGCATTCTCGCCGTAATTGCGAATCTGCCGCTGAAGCACCCGCTTACTCGCCTGAATCTTCGCCGCAATGATATTGCGCGCAATCGGCACGGGATTTTGCTCCGACACCCGATACTGCACCCGACGCAGCAGCACATTGCCACTCTGCCGCCCCTGAAGCCGCCCCAAATAACGCCCGTTTTCGGTAAAAAACGCCAAATTCACATTATTTTCACCGCAAAACCCCAGCAGAAAAGGCGACACCAGCACATTCCCAAAACAGAAAATATGCCCGATGGAATGCACCGGCAGCTGCGCCACCTTCTTACGCTCCTGCTCCACCACCAGCGTCTCCCGCTCCTTATGCAGATAACTGCCTTGGGTGGTGATATAGAGCGTGTTTTGTAGTTTGCGCATGTGGAACTCCTTAAGGTTTGACTGCAGTTTTGTTTTGAACCGGCTTGTCAATTTAGGCTGTCTAAAAAATCAGACCTGTAGATAGCTTGAAATAAAAAGCAAATAATCCATCAATATACATGCCCAAATACACACTACGATTTTTAATCAATTTTTATATTGCAATTTTTCGCAATACATTTCCCAAATGGAGTTAATGGCTTAATTAACTCATCAAGTTCAGAAACATCTATTTTCATAAATTCAATAAACTTAATAAAATCTGGGAAGTCAGTTTTTATATTTTCGTTATTATAATCATTCACCCCCAAACTATTACCCAAAAGTTGTAAGGTGTTAATCGTATAAGATTTATCAGAAAAAACCATATTATTCAAAGTAAGTAAATCAATATTTACAGGAGAAGAAATATTTTCCATAAAGAATTTCGAAATATTATTTATATACCTTTTGTAAAAATCTTTTACCTTTTGTGTTAAATCAGCTTGAGACTCTAGCGAATCAACATTATCTCTAATTATTTGATAAACATCAAGAATATCACTATTGAATTGGTTGTCGCCATAGCGAACTGAAACATAAAGACCGTCTCTAAGATATTTGATGAAACACAAGAAAAACACCTGATCCTTGTTTAAGTATTTTAAATATGATATGGCTTGATTGATCAAATAGTCATCATTATTACTACTTAACTTATCCATTAACAAATTTGCTAATACCTCATTTAATGAAATATCATTTTTTGTCCCAACTTGGTTAACCATTTCACTAATTAAACTTTGTACTTCAGAAGAAGCAAATCTTTTCTCCATTTCTTCATCAATGCGACCACTTACAACCTCATCGACAGTTGAATTTAGCTTTTCATGAAATTTAAATGCAAAATCTGCAATGGCTCTATATGATTCAGATCTTGCATTTTCTATCAAGCTAGGTAACTTAGCAGAAAATAGTTTCTCAAATAGATCTTGAATTTCAAAAAATGAAAGCCCAATATTTATATTACCAGTGATGTCTCCTTGATTTTGTAAAGATACAGAATTTTCACCCTGAGATAATGTTAAATTTTTTCCCAAAACCATTTTTCAATCCTTTTTGTTTATTTGATTAATATTTATGTTGCCATTAATTTTTCCAGAATTTTGAATATTTTGTATATTATCTCCATTTAAATTAGCACTTATATTATTTTTAACAAATCTATCTCTCATGTAACTAGCTCCAAATAATAACGACAAAGCACCAAATATCATGGACCAGCTATTAGGATTCAATCCCAGAAAAGATTTATCAAAAATATTTGTAATAAAAGCCAAAAGCAACCAAACAATAACGAAAAATATTTTCATATATTCTCCTAAAAATACTAATAAATCAAAAGCATTTACCAAACAACTCCGCCACATACCCCACACTCCTATCCTGTTTCCCCAGCAACTCCGGCTGACAAATCTCCACCAGCGAGCAGGCTTTGCAGCGTTTGGCGTAGTTGGGCGGCGGGGTTTGTCCGCTGTTTAGAAGTTCGCGCACGGCGGCGATGGTGGCGAGTGTTTGGGCGCGCAGGTCGTCTGAAAACACGACGGGGACGCGATGGCGGGTTTGCATATACCACAGCGCGCCCTCAGAAACGGTTTGCCCTGTCATTTCTTCCAAGCACAAACCTTGGGCGCAAAGCTGGATTTCGTCCATTGGGTCGGGTTTAGGCTTGCCGCGTTTGTATTCCACAGGTTTCAAACGGCCTGTTTTCGTGTCCACTTCCACCAAATCCAACACCCCGTTGATGCCCAATTTCTCCGCCGACACATGCACCGTCCGCTCGAAGCGCACGCCCTTGCGCGTTTCCGGCTCGCCCGAATCCACTCGCTCATGCAGCGCCTTGCCCTGTGCGGTCAAATAGTTCTCCATCCACGCCTGCTCGTTGTGAATCAGTGCGCATTGGCGCGGGCAGAAAGCGTAGTGTTGCAGGGCAGAAAGAGAAATCAGGCGTGTGTCCTGATTTTCCCTTTGGGTTTCGGTTAAAAGTGCGGTCATTTTTAGCCTAATTTACGCAGCAGCTTGGTTTCGCCAAGATTTTGATCGTCCACGCTGACAAGGTAATCGTCAAAATTCCTTGCCACTTCCACTCCGTCTTTTTTAGCAACCTGAATGCGTTTGAAGAGGCTATCAGCAGGTGCGTCACCCAGACTACTGCTGTGTTCAAACACATAGAGCCCGCGAGCATTCATTTGCCCGCGTGCGGCGGAATGGTCGTGGTCGAACATATTGACGAGTGCCTGCCAAAACAGTTCTAAATCACTTTCGGAAAAACCGGTTTGCTTGGCGAAGTGGGCGGAAATAAAGCCATGGCAGCGGTATAGGCCGTAAGGGACTGTAAATTTGCGCCCCATTCTTCCACGTTCTTTCTTTGCTTTTTCTTCTTCACTATCCTCAGGTTTCGGATTTTCAACCTCTTTAGCCGGCGCACAACGAGTAATCGTATGTTCAAGTGTTACTATCGGATCAATAGAGCGGGAAAAAGTCAATTGCACAGGACCTCTAACTTGTCCCGCATTCTCACCTGTCGTTAAAACCGCACCAAAAGTACGAATATCGTAATAGCGTTTGCACATATATTGACGCGCACTTTCGGTTTTTTCTCTCCCATTTGGTTTGTCTTTTACTTCATCTTGCTGATGGGCTTCAGCAATTAAATCATTAAGAATGATTTTTTCACGAATAAAGATATCGTGATGTTCGTCATTTTGAGTCATTTGGATAAAATTGCGGACTTTGCGTTTCAGGCAAACATCGGTTACCAAACCTTCACCGGTTTGCGGGTCGATACGCGGCAGGTTGCCTGCGTCGGGATCGCCGTTGGGGTTGCCGTCTTGCACGTCAAATAAAAAGACAAAGTCGTAGCGTTTTTCAATAGTCATAGCATTTGCTCCTTATGCGGTTTTCGCTTCGTTGAACAGGTTTTTCAATGCGTCTTTGGTAAACAGAAATTGGGTTTCGTGGTAATAACCGATGGCGAATAGGCCTTGCTGTTCCAAATTCAAATGGTTGGGAAATCTCTTACAATGTTCCAAAATCTGGCGGATTTCCCATTGCAGTTGTACGGCACGTCCTTCAAATTCCAGCTTATTCAAATGGTGCGGCAGCAGGCGCATCAGTGTGCCGAATACGGCAATCGGCGTACTGCTTGCCGAACCGAAATAGCGGTCGGCAATGGTGGCGTTCAAGCCGGGATTGGCTTCGGCCTGTGTTTTTTCCAGCACGGCAAACAGCCGCCCCAGCACATAGCCAATGTCTTGACGGTTTCTATCCAAACTCATAGTTAACTCCTTCATGTTTTTCAGACGACCTGCGCGAATTGCGCGATTGATATAGGCTTTAAGCAGACTTGCCCTGCCATAGGTAATTTTCTGTTCCGCCTTGTTGCGCCGCAAAGCAGCCTGCAACAGGCTGACGGGTAAAACGCGGTTGTTGAGTGCGGCATCGGTTATTTGGGCAATCAGGTCAGATGGCAGGTTTTCCATTTTGCCGTCCAACACTAAATTACCCAGCAGGCGCGGCAACGGCATATATTCGGGGTATGGCGAGTTTTCGCCACGCACCATCTGCAAATCGTCATACCACGCCGCAATGCTTTCGGATAAGGCGGCAACAGTGGTTTCATGCCAAAAGCGGACGACAATGCGCGCAGAATTGGGTGATAGACCTAAAAGGTAGAATTTTTCTTTACCGTCGGGTTCTGTGTATTTGCCGTTGTACAAGCTTTTATAAAGCGATTTGACCGCATCAATATGGGCATCGGGATTGTCCTTGCCGCCGCCGTTAATCAAAGAAGCAAGACTCTCTTCCAACGGAGTTGGTTTCGCACTCCAACAGATGGCTGTTACATCGCCGATACGGAAGCGGTTTTCGCTAGCAAGCAGGGTATTTAAGGCTGTGGTGTATTCAAACATGGCTTGCTTACCAACTGGAAATGCAAACCCCTGTTTCTTACCATAGGAATGAAATGCTGTACTTCCCTTATCAACCGCACAAAAAGGTGTTGGTTGTTTATGAATACCAGAAATTTGATGATGTTTACGAGCAACCAGTGTTTTTTTGCCTGTTATAAGACAGATTCCCTCTTTGAAATCATCCGTTTCTTCATTATTATCAGAAGAGACGGACAAATAATCCTGAACCATTTTAGATTGGCAAACCAAATCCACCGCTTCTTCTACCAATCGGAAGCTGAGATTGCAGCCTTTGACTTTGGCACATTCCACCCAATTGGTAGCCTGCATGACTTTGCTTTTTTCTTCCGCAGAAGACAAAAAGGCAGCAACTGCGGTAACACCTGCCTCATCAGGCAGCACCTGTTTTAATTCGTTTACTTTGGCAGTAAAGCTGGCATGCTGTTTATCCGCCTGCTCCTGCCCTTTTTCTCCGGCATAGGCAAGCACATAACCGTAGTGATCCCACAATAAATTGCTTACTTCGTAGGATTTTGAACCGCTCCTGCCTAAACCTTTCGGCACCAAAAAAGTGCGGCCAACTTTCTTCTTACCTTTCAGCTCACGGGTATCTTCCAGCTGAATAAAATTACCCTGTTTGTCTATAACAATAATGAACGGGATTTCTTTGTTTTCAAAACCTTCCGGGGCAACACCACCATCGCTTTCGGCTTTGCGTTGGTAGTATTGGGTGAGTGCGTGCAGAATCATCGTTTCACCTCCTCGCTATTAGCTGGGGGCACGGTAATTACGCCATTTATCGCTTTGCATTGGTAAAACATGGGTTCGGCGTTATTGGAATCGCGCGGGTCGGATTTGCTGAAATCCATGTCGTACAGCATAAAGCCGAAATCTTGGGTGATGTCTTCGCGCGGCAAACCGTCTTCAACCTTTTCAAGCAGCCTGAAATGGCAGGGAAACTCTCGGCAACCCAAATAAGGCTGATGAAAATACTGCCCTTTTTTTGCGCGCCGTTTGAACATTTCGGCAAATTTGACGTAGTTGTCGCCCTCGCCTGCTTCATTTGTCATGTCAAAATCGGCGTGGATGCGATAGGCAACGTCTTTCAGCAGCATGGATGCGCGCTGCTGACGGTTGTCTTCAATATAGAGCGAGCCGCTGCGTTCACTCATTTTGGTTCCCACTTCGTTACGGCGGATGTTCGTCCACTTAATCGGTTTTAGGATTTCTATCTTCAAGACTCGCCAGCGGATTGCCGGCTTCCACAATATCGCCATTAGGATGTTTCTGGCGGCAGACGGTGTGATAACGGGGTAGCTTACCCTCTCCACCTTAAGCTCGGGCCTGGTGAAGCATGCCAAATCACCGCTGATTTCTAGGATAAAACTCATATCATCTCCTTATTGCTTTCATTTCATAAAACCGAATTTTCAGGCAGCCAGGCCGTATCGTCAAAATCCGCGCCAAGCACGGCTTTGTAATAGCCCTTATCTAACACCAGCAATCCCGCTCTGGAAAAAACGGCATGTTCAGGCAACTTTTTCAGTTCGTGTTCGTACACAGTAATCGTGTAGCGTTGCAGCTTGCGGTAAACCCATTTGTGTTTGAGCGGGTCGCTTTCAAGCAAGTTGAACCAGCTTTCAAACGGCTCGGGTAGCGGTGGTTGATCGGTTTGCCCAAAGGAGTTGTCTGGTGGCTGCGGAAAGCGTTGTTTGTCCAAAATATCCTGCCATTCTGAAACTTCAACACCGTCTAGATGTCGCCTGAAAAAATCGTCCAGCTCGTTTGCTTTGACGATTTGCGGACTGTCGTCTGCTTCCGAATAAGCTAACGGGATAAACGGCACGACCAGTGCTACGCCTTGGTTATCAATCAGGCGGAAGCGTTCGGCAGCAGTACGGAATTTGATTGCCAGCGGATTTTCATTGGATGATTCTGCCGTCAAGAGTCTTGTAATGTCGTGTTTGTCCACATCGCCTTTGCCGTTGAACCGGCGGAAATATTCGGCAAATGCCGACGGGGAAAGCGGGTCGCCGAGCAGCCCTGCTTTCAGCATTTCTTCGGTAATGTCCTGCCCCTGTTTCAGTCTGCCGCTAGGCGCGCCTTCTTCGGCACGGAACACGACTACTTCGCCAAACGGCAACTTGCCTTCGCGGTTGCAGCGCCCCGCCGCTTGGGCAATACTGTCCAGCCCCGCCATCACCCGATAAACGCAAGGGAAATCCAAATCCACGCCGGCTTCAATCAACTGCGTGCTGACCAGCCACAAGGGCTTGTGCAGGCTGCCTGCGCGATACAGTGCCAAATATCGGCGAACCAGCGCAATCACTTCGCTGCGGTGCGTGGCGCACATATTGGCGGACAAATGCAGTTTGATGCCGTCAGAAGGCAGGGCGGCAAAGAGTTTTTGGGCGTGCTTTCGCGTATTAACCACCGCCAAAACGCACGGACGCGCGGCGATTTCATCGGCAATTTCCTGCCAGCTTTGCGTTTCGCCGTTTGGCGGCGGCATTTTGATGCGGACGCGGCGCAGTTTTTCCGATAAGGCAATTTTATCCGCCACAATTTCGCACACGTCCGGCAGACCTTCCAAAACGGTGCGCCCGAATGCGTCGATATTTTTGCCAAGTTCGGGCTGAGTCGCCGTGCACAGCACAAAGGTAACGCCGTAATCACGCGCCAGCACCCGCATCATGTCGGTAATCGGCTTTTGGAAATCGCGTGGAAGCTGCTGGGCTTCGTCCAAAATCACCACACTGTCAGCAATATTGTGAACCTTGCGGCAGCGGCTGGTTTTCGCCGCAAACAGGCTTTCAAACAGTTGCACGTTAGTGGTAACAATCAGCGGCGCATCCCAATTTTCCGTGGCAAGGCGGGTTTTGGCGGTTTCTTTGTTATCGGCCACTTCCAAATTGCTGTGGTGTTCTAATACCACGTCATCGCCCAATGCTTTGCGGAAAACATCGGCGTTCTGTTCAATAATACTGGTGAAGGGAATCGCGTAGATAATGCGTTTTTTGCCGAATTTCAGCGCGTGCTTCAAAGCGAACCCCAAGCTTGCCAAAGTTTTGCCGCCGCCGGTCGGCACGGTTAAAGAAAACAGAGTGCGGTCGGTTTCTGCGGCAGAAAAACATTGCTGCAAAATGGCGTGGCGTTCTTGGTTTAAAGATGAATTTTTATCTGCTTTTTCTGAAAGTTGCGCCATATATTGCTCATATCGTCGGTGCAACTCATCCAAACCGGGAAATTTTGGGCGCAATCCGGCAGCCTGCGCAGTATCCGCATCGGCATAGCCGTTCATAAAGGCTTCGGTATCCAAAAAATCGGCATCCACCAAACAGGAAAAGAGAAAACGCAACCAAATATGCAGCTCCTTGAATAACTTTTCCTGTTCTGGTTCTTCCCAAAAAGCAAGAAAATCTTGTGTTAAATCAATATTGGATAAAAGGAAAGAATCTTCAGACAAACCACTTACCACCAAACCCAACAAAGATGCCGCCAACTCGTCATCTGCCTGTTGCAGACGGCTTTTCAGACTGCCTTTGTCATACCAATCTGCCAGCCCAGCATGATGCCCGGCAATCAGATACGCCAGCAAATGCCCGAAAAACGGATTAAGGCGCTCCACCGCATATTTGGCACCAGCAGTGGAATGCGGAATTTTGCGCAACTTGGTAGATTCGACATCTTCCAAATGGGCATTTTCTTTTTCAAAGCCGGATGCATTACGGATATATTTCTGAAAAGCTTCCTGAAATTTCCCCAAATCGTGCAAAAGCCCCGCATATTCGGCAAACAACGACCCATAACGCCCTGCAAAACGCTTGGCGAGTTGGGCGACTTTTTGTAGATGTTTTTGCAGGGGATGAGAATGCCAATTTTTTGATGAGTCCTGGCGAGCATGAGCAATTTTGTCAGTCATCCAACTTCCTAAAATGAAATTAATTATAGATTTTTAAGAAACACATGTTACCCAAGCAATTTTTCTACATGTTTCAACAGCAACTTGGTTACCCATGATTTCGCAATCATGCAAGTTTCCATTAGATGGGATTGTAAAAACTAATATTATCCATCTACCTTACAGATGCAAGCAATGGTAAAGCTTACCATCACTAATTAGTTAATTTATAAATCATATACCAGGTAGTATTCATACTCAATAATATTGCATATAAACATTTACCGCTTAATATCTAGCAAGCTTTGATTAAAAAATGCCGTCTGAAACTTTTTCAGACGGCATTGTCATTTATTAACCTTTATAACTTGCTTCTAATATCCTCCACTGCTTTCACCAAAGCCTCAGAAAGCGAAGGATCAAAAGAAGAGTGGCCTGCTTGGACGATTCTCAATTCTGCTTCAGGGAAGGCTTGCGAGAGCTCCCACGCGCTTTGCATCGGGGTGCATAGGTCGTAGCGGCCTTGGACGATGATGGTTGGGATATGGCGGATTTTGTCGATGTTTGCCAAGATGGCTTTATCGCCCTGCAACCAGCCTTCGTTTACGAAGTAATGGTTTTCCATTCTTGCGATGGCAAGGGAGGCTTGCGGGTCTTCATCCACGTCTTTGGGTTCAAACTGAATAAGGTAGCTTTCCCAATCTGCCCATGATTTGGCTGCTTTGAGGCGCGTGGCTTCATCTTCGCTGAACAGCATTTCATGGTAGGCTTTGATTAGGGTTTTGCGTTTGTTTTCGGCTACGGGGGCGATGAATTTTTGCCATTGAGCCGGATAAATTTGGCTGACGCCGCCTACTTCGTTCAACCATGCCATTTCAGACGGCCTGCACAGGAAAATACCGCGCAAAACTAAGCCGCTGACGCGCTCGGGATGGGTTTCGGCATAAGTCAGCGACAAGGTGCTGCCCCATGAGCCGCCGAAAACCAGCCATTTTTGAATACCGAGCATTTCGCGTACTTTTTCAATATCGGCAACCAAATCCCATGTGGTATTGTCTTCGATACAGGCATAGGGTTTGGAGCGTCCGCAACCGCGTTGGTCGATAATGACGATTCGGAAATGATCTGGATTAAAAAAGCCGCGACAGGCAGGTGATGCCCCTGCTCCGGGGCCGCCATGCAGGAAAATCACGGGATGACCATCAGGATTGCCTGATTCTTCCCAGTAGATTTCGTGAATGTCGGATACGCGCAAAAGGCCGCTATTTCGTGGTTCTTGAATCGGATGCATAAGCTTTCTCCTTTGTCTGATGAATATGTTGATTGTAACACTTTGCCTGCTGATTTTTCAGACGGCCTACATAGGTTTATCGCCACAAATGGCGTAAAATAGCACTTTTTTGACAGGATTTTTTATGACTGACAACAAACAAACACATGCTGCACCCAAAGGACAACTTTTATTGCGTACGGTAGCCATGCCGCGCGATACCAATCCTAATCAGGATATCTTTGGCGGCTGGATTATGTCGCAAATGGATCTGGGCGGCGGTATTTTGGCGGCAGAAATCGCACAGGGACGAATTGTAACCGTGGCTGTTCAAGAAATGAATTTCATCAGACCGGTAAAAGTCGGCAACGTCGTGTGCTGCTACGGTCATTGCGTCCGAGTAGGCAATACTTCTTTGCAACTGAAAATCGAAGTATGGGTGAAGACTTTGATGAACGATATGGTAACGGAAGACCGCCAACTGGTCACCGAAGCCGTGTTCACTTACGTCGCCATCGATTCACAAGGCAATCCGCGCCCTATTCCTCGTGAAGGCAATGCAAAGCTGGCACATTTGTAAGTTTAAAAAATCAACACAAGGCCGTCTGAAACCTCAACGTTCAGACGGCCTTTTTTAATACAGAAGCAAAATGTAATAATATTTCTTTTGAGCTAAAGCAAGGCGAAGTATCTGTTTTTTAGGTTTAATTCAGACTGATTGATAAAACAAAGACCGTACACCGGCTCCTTATAACACTGCCCTACCGCGACAGTTTACGCCACTTTTGAAACGGCGTTTCCTCCTCAACCCACTTTAAGGAACATCATGGCTTCGCGCGATTTATACCCACAGGAAATTTTACAGGTTGTTCTCGACAAAAGCTGCGCCAAAGCACAATCCAGCATCCCCACTCTGGCAATCTTGAGCATTTTGGCCGGCGGATACATCGGCTTTGGATATCTTGCCTATTTAAAAGTAGTCAGCGGCATTCCGCACGAATGGGGCGGTTTTGCCACTTTACTCGGCGCAGCCGTGTTCCCTATCGCCTTGATTTGTATCCTACTTGGCGGCGGCGAACTGGTAACCAGCAACATGATGATTATGTCTTTAGGCAGATTGGCCGGACGGATTTCCTCCAAAATGCTGCTGCGCAACTGGGTTATCGTCTGCATGGGCAATTTGGTGGGCACGCTGGCGATGGCGTTTTTCCTCGGATACTATGTCGGTATGATTGAAGGCAGCATGGCAGAAAAGACCATTGCCGTGGCGGAAGCAAAAGTCCATATGGATTTCGGCCGTGCTTTTGTATCAGCAGTAGCATGTAACTGGATGGTCTGCATGGGCGCGTGGTTGCACTTTGCCGCTAAAAACACAACCGGACGAATGCTGGCCATTTGGTTCCCCGTCATGATTTTCGTATTAAACGGCTTCCAACACCTTGTCGCCAATATGTTCGTTATCCCCGCCGGAATTTTGGCAGGCGCAAACATCACATGGGGACAATTTTTCTTCAACATGATTCCCGTATTCCTGGGCAATGTCGTCGGTGGCGCATCCTTTGTCGGCGCGTCTTATCTTTATACTTATAAAGACATGCTGAAAGATAGTGCCGAATAGTTCTGCTTTGAAAACAACAAAACCTGCTTTTTAAGCAGGTTTTGTTTCAGACGGCATTGGTATCCAGTTTTAAAATCTATTCGGACACATTATTCAGATAAATCATCCAAACGAAAAAAGAGCCGTTTTCAAAACGGCTCTTTCCAATTCTTTGGTCGGAGTGAAAGGATTCGAACCTTCGACCCCTTGCACCCCATGCAAGTGCGCTACCAGACTGCGCCACACTCCGACTCGATAAGCTGTGAATTCTAGTTTCAAACGCTGATTTTGACAAGTGCTTTTTAGAAAGGGAAATTTACTCGTTTGAAAACATTTGAATTATTTGTAAGTAAAAAAAGGCCGTCTGAAATCGTTCAGACGGCCTTTGATTATCCAGGCAAATATCAAGCTTCAACCGGAATAATACCGATTTTGGCCTGCCATTGTTTTGGCGCAATGGCGTGAACCGATTCGCCGTTGCTATCCACCGCAACGGTCACAGGCATATCTTTGACTTCAAATTCGTAAATCGCTTCCATACCCAATTCTGGGAACGCCAAGACTTTAGATGCTTTAATGGCTTTGGCAACCAAATATGCCGCGCCGCCGACAGCCATCAGGTAAACGGCTTTGTTATCGGCAATGGCTTGGCAAGTTGCTGCGCCGCGTTCGGATTTACCGATCATACCCAAGAGGCCGGTTTGTTCCAGCATTTGGCGGGTAAATTTATCCATACGGGTGGAAGTAGTCGGACCAGCCGGACCAACTACTTCGTCACGGACTGGATCAACCGGGCCAACGTAGTAAATCAGTTTGTTGGTGAAATCTACCGGCAACTCTTCGCCTTTATTGAGCATGTCAACCAGACGTTTGTGTGCGGCATCGCGGCCGGTCAGGATTTTACCGTTCAACAACAACACGTCGCCAGTTTTCCATGTGGCCACTTCTTCTTTGGTCAGATTGTTGACATCGACACGTTTGCCGTTGTCAGGGCTGTAAGTCAAATCCAGCCAGTCTTCCAAAGATGGGGCTTCCAGTTTAGCCGGGCCTGAACCGTCCAATTCAAATTCGATGTGGCGGGTTGCCGCGCAGTTTGGAATCATGGCAATCGGTTTGGAAGCCGCGTGGGTTGGGTAGTCAAGGATTTTGACATCCAGCACGGTGCTCAAACCGCCCAAACCTTGTGCGCCGATGCCCAAGGCATTTACTTTTTTGTAGAGTTCCAAGCGCAGGGCTTCGGTTGTAGACAATTCTGCACCTGAATCGGCTTTTTCTTTGAGCTCCTGAATATCGATATGGCTCATCAGGCTTTCTTTGGCCATCAACACTGCTTTTTCAGGCGTACCGCCGATGCCGATACCCAAGATGCCCGGAGGACACCAGCCGGCACCCATTTGAGGAACGGTTTTCAATACCCAATCAACGATATTGTCTGAAGGGTTGAGCATGGCAACTTTGGTTTTGTTTTCAGAACCGCCGCCTTTGGCTGCACAAGTGACTTCAACTTTGTCGCCTTTTACGATTTCCATGTGTACAACGGCAGGGGTGTTGTCTTTGGTATTTTGACGTTTGCCTGCCGGGTCGGCCAATACAGAGGCGCGCAGTTTGTTGTCAGGATAGGTGTATGCACGGCGTACGCCTTCGTTAACCATTTCCTGTACGCTCATCTCGGCGTCCCACTGTACATCCATGCCCACTTTCAAGAATACGGTCGCAATACCGGTATCCTGACAAATCGGACGATGGCCTTCGGCACACATACGGCTATTGACCAAAATCTGCGCCATCGCATCTTTGGCGGCAGGGTTCTCTTCTTTTTGGTAAGCCTTGTATAAAGCCTGAATGTAGTCTTTAGGATGGTAGTAGCTGATGAATTGAAAAGCGTCGAAAATACTTTGGATAAAGTCTTCTTGCTTGATGACGGTCATGATTGTGTTCCTTTTCGGGAGTCATGGTAGGAAGGGTTTGTTTATTTTTTTAAGAGACCGATTTTTCAGACGGCCTTCAATAGCGTAATAGTGCTTTCAAATGAATAATCCAGACAATATCATTTTCATACCTTATTGATTTAAATAGAATTTAATAACATATTGAATCACTTGGTTATTGATAACCTATATCTACTGGCCATTCACTTACATAGAAATAAAATTACATTATTTTTAAACGATAACCTTATTGCAGGCCGTCTGAAATATTTGCCCTGCACATCTAAGTAAACAATTTAGTAACCTGTATTTAAAAGAGAACCATCTCCATTTCAGACGGCCATTTTATTTTTTAATACGATACACAATTGTAAAATTTATGTCATTTCCTCCCTCAACCTTCTTGACGGATGTCAAACTTATTTAATTTTCTGAAATTTTATAACAGCCTTTTCGTTTGTTTACAAAATTAATATTATCTAATATATACAATAAGTTATATATTAAACCTTAAGATATAATAATGATTTCTACTAGTAAATATTAGATTATTTTTGCAAATATACTGAAAAGGTAATTTTCTTTTACCTTTAAAATCAAATATAAATGATTAATTTGTCTAAATAATAGGCATATTTTGTTTACAATCTTCTCCTTAAGCAATACCAATTCCTCCCTATCATCAAATTCAACAAATTCTGATACACTTTGCCTTATAGAGATAAACATTGATTTTAAAAGAATTTCCGAGTAAATCACTTGGATATTTTCCTCATACGCAATAAATGTAATAAAAATACAATTAACCAAATTATCCACTATTCCAACTTCCAATTTCACAGGAACAAATCATGAGTGAAAATTTGTTAACCCTGACCATAGACGGCCACGAAGTCAAAGCTTCCGCCGATTCGTCAATCATCCAAGCCTATGCACGTTCAGGCAATGCGATTACTGCCAACGTCGGCTGCATGGGTCAAGGCGTATGCGGTTCCTGCCGCTGCATGATTCGTAAAGAAGGCGAGCGCGAGGTAACGACTGCGTTGGCGTGTGAAACCAAAGTCGAAGAAGGGATGCAGGTCAGCTTCTTGGACTACTTTATTCCGGAGCATATCCAATATTACGACGTAAGCGAGATTGGCGACGGCTGGAACTGGTTGGACGATACCGCCAAAGCCTTCCCCGAAGCGCAAAACTGTCGTCATTGCGGCGGCTGTAATCGAGCCTGTCCTAAAGGTTTGCAAGTGGAAAACGGCGTAGCGCAGGTAGTTTCCGGCGATTTCAGTGCGGCTGCGCTGACCTTTGACCAATGCGTGATGTGCAACCTCTGCACCCTCTCCTGCCCTGAACACATCCGTCCGAACCACTTGGGCTTGTTCGCCCGCCGTATGAAAGCGGCGCGCACATTGCGTCCTGTGGATTTGATGCGCCGCCTGCGCGAAATCGACAGCGGCAAAATGAAAGTCGAATTTGAAGAGGAGTCAGTGTAATGGTTAACAAAATCCAAGGCATAGACTACGAAACTGCCCTTGCCAACCTGCGTGCGTCCTCATTGGAGCTGCGCGGCGATTTACCTGAAAAAAACGAATTACTGAGCCAATTTCACCCTGACTATCAGGCAAATGCACGTGTGAAACTGCCTATCGGCCCAAACCAAGGCGATTACTGCCATCCTGATTTGGCCAAACTCTTAATCAGTCAGCCTCTGATTGACGACTATAATTTGTCGGGTGCTGAACACTTGAACACTGACGTATTGGTAATTGGCGGTGGCGGTGCAGGCGCGGCAGCGGCATTGTCTGCGACTGAAGCCGGCGCACGCGTCATCATGGCGAACAAACTGCGTATCGGCGACAGTAATACCGTGATGGCCGAAGGTGGCATTCAAGCTGCGGTCGGCGCGGAAGACAGCCTGCAACAACACTTTGACGACACCATCAAAGGCGGCCACAACGCAGGCAAAAAAGAATTGGTGGCGCAAATGGTTACCGATGCGCCGTCCGCCATTCGCTGGCTGATCGGCTTGGGCATGACTTTCGACCTTGCCAAAGGCGCGGACAGCAACGGCATGTTGAGCCGCAAACGAGCAGGTGGTACGACCGTACCGCGTATTTTGAGCTACCGCGACTTTACCGGCCTCGAAATGATGCGCGTACTGCGCGAGGCAGTCGAACTCGACGAAAACATCACCCAGCTCAACCGTCACCCCGCCATCGAATTATTGTCGGACGAACACGGCCGCTGCGTCGGCGCGATTTTGTACGATTTGGAAAAACGTTCTTTGGTATTGGTTCACGCCAAAGCCGTGGTCTTGGCAACCGGCGGCAGCGGACGCCTGCATTTGCAAGGTTTCGCCACTTCCAACCACTATGGCGCGACTGCAGACGGCCTGGTGATGGCCTACCGTATCGGCGCCAAACTGCGCGATGTCGATTCTTTCCAATACCACCCAACCGGCGTCGCCCACCCTCCACACTTGGCAGGCGCGCTGATTTCCGAAGCAGTGCGCTCTGCAGGCACCAAACTGGTCAACGGTTTGGGCGAACGTTTCGTTGACGAATTGCAACCGCGCGACGTTGTTGCCGCTGCGATTCTACGCGAATGCCGCGAAGGCCGTGGCGTGGTACGCGACGGACAAGTCGGTGTATTCCTCGACACCCCGCGCCTGATTGCTAACGACCCTGACGTATTAAACCGTTTGGTAACACTCGGCCACGTTGCCCACAAATGCGGCATTGATCCTGCCGTTGAGCCGGTCATGATTCATCCGACCCTGCACTATCAAAACGGCGGTATCGAAATCAACGGCGACGGCGCGACCTGCGTCGAAGGCCTCTATTGTGCCGGTGAAGTAACCGGCGGCATCCACGGTCGCAACCGCCTGATGGGCAACGCACTTCTGGACATCATCAGCTTCGGCCGTCGTGCCGGTAAAGCCGCGGCAAATTGCGGCCTGCCGCTGAAAAAAGTGCGCGGCGGTGTCGGCCACGTCCACGATCTGCAACGCGAAATGACCCGCGCCGGTCTGACCAGCGACATCAAAGCCCCCGTTTTATATCCCGACTACGGCAAATTCGATTTGCGCGAACACGCCGGTTTGCAGGAGCAACAATCATGAATCAAGCCAATCAAAACTTACTGCACCCTTCCCGCCAAGTCGGCGCGGATTTAGCCGCATGGCGTAAAGTTGGCGGCGGCGAAGGCCTGTTGGCGGCGCTTGCCGATCCTCAAAGCATTGTTTCCAAACTGCAAGAAGCCAATCTTTGCGGTATGGGCGGCGCAGGTTTCCCGACCTGGCGCAAATGGGAGGCTGCCGTTGCCGCCCAAAGCAAAAATGGCGACAAATACGTCGTCTGCAATGCCAACGAAGACGAACCGGGTACATTTAAAGACCGCGTTTTGCTGGCAAAAACGCCGCACCAAGTCATCGAAGGCGTCCTGATTGCCGCCGTTGCCTGCCGCGCCAACAAAGCGATTTTGTACATCAATCCGCATCAAACCGAATCCATCGCTTCCATCACACCGGCCATCGAGCAATGGAAAAACAGCGATTTGTTTATCCGCATTGAAAACTACTTGGGCAAACCTTTGGATTTGCAGCTGGTTGAAACTTCGGGCCGTTATATCGGCGGCGAAGAAACCGCTGTCATTTCATGGTTGGAAGGCGGTTTCCCCTTCCCTCGCCGCAAGCCGCCTTTCCCTGCCGAAAGCGGTGTCAACGGTGAACCGACCCTAATCAACAACACCGAAACCTTCGCCAATATTCCGCAAATCCTTGCCAAAGGCGCGGAATGGTACAAATCGCTGGGTTTGGGCGATGCCGCAGGTACGAAACTCTACTCGCTCTCCGGCGACGTATTGAACCCGGGCCTGTACGAGCTGCCGATGGGTACAACGCTGAAATCACTGATTTTCGATCACGGCGGCGGTATGCTTGAAGGCCGCACGTTTAAAGCCGTCTTCACCGGCGGTCCGTCAAACACGCTTCTGACTGCCAAAGATTTGGATGTGCCATTGGACTTCGTTTCCGTACGCGAACGCAAATCCAGCCTCGGTACGGGTGCGATGATTGTGATTTCCGAAGGCACGAGTGTGGTGCGTAAAGTATCTGAATATGTGGAGTTTTTTGCTGCCAACTCATGCGGACAATGCCCACCGTGCAAAGGCGGCACATTCCAGCTTTCACGCCTGCTCAACCGCGTGGACACCGGCATCGGTACTTCCGACGACCTGCGCGCCTTGCAAAGCCTGTGCCAACTGTTGCCACGAAGCGGCCGTTGCGGTTTGATTGACGGCGCGGTTACTGTGTTGCAAAGCTCGCTGCGCACCTTCCCCGAAGAATACGGCCTGCCGCAAGAACAGGAGTAAATCGGTATTGTTTTCAGACGGCCTGTTACTGTAAAGGCCGTCTGAAAAACGATACCCGCCCCCCTTTCTCTTCTTTCCAAGATAGAAAAGAAACCCATTAAGAAAAATACCTTCCGAACCTACCAAAATACGTTCAGACGGCCTTAAGCAACACTCAGGCCGTCTGAAAACCGATTTCCCAATTCTTTAATCCTCAAATTAGGAGATTCAACATGGGCTTCAAGCCAATTCCTGCTGCGGTCGCACTTGTGCTGACGCTGCTTATCTGGTTCGTTATCCCCGTTCCTCAAGGCGTATCGCCTGACGCATGGCATCTTTTGGCATTGTTCGTCGGCATCATCGCCGGCATCATCGGCAAAGCCATGCCCATCGGCGCAATGGCGATTTTGGGCATTACCTTGGTTGCACTGACCGGCGTGACCAACGAAAAAGCCGCCGATGCAACCAAAGACGCTTTGAGCAGCCTCAACAACTCGCTCATCTGGATGATCGGTATCGCCATCATCATCTCGCGCGGCCTGTTGAAAACCGGCTTGGGTATGCGTATCGGCTACCTCTTGATTTCCCTCTTCGGCAAACGTACGCTGGGCGTTGGTTACAGCCTGGCGCTGGCCGACTTGGTCATCGGTCCGGTAACGCCGAGTAATACTGCGCGCGGCGGTGCCATCGTGCATCCGATTATAAAATCTATTGCCTTAAGCTTCGACTCCGACCCAGAAAAAGGGACGGAAGGCAAAATCGGTAAATACCTTTCACTGGTCAATTTCCACTCCAATGTGATTACCTGTCTGATTTTTATCACCGCCACCGCACCTAATCCGCTGGTGGTCGAATTGGTTGCCAAAGCCACCAATTCGCAAATCCAACTCTCTTGGGGTACTTGGTTCTTGGCAATGGTCGTACCCGGCCTGATTGCTATGCTGCTGATGCCGCTGGTGCTGTATTTCCTGTATCCGCCTGAAATCAAACAAACTCCCAACGCCACTGCATTGGCAAAAGAGCATTTGGCTGCCATGGGGCCGATGAAGCGTGAAGAAAAAATCATGCTGGGTATTTTCTTGGTTCTGCTGCTGTTGTGGGCGGGTATTCCTGAAATGCTGTTCGGCGTGAAAGTGGACGCTACCGCCACCACCTTCCTCGGCTTGAGCCTGTGCCTGTTGACCGGCGTACTGACTTGGGACGACGCGCTGAAAGAAAAAAGCGCTTGGGATACCATCGTCTGGTTTGCGGCCTTGGTGATGATGGCAAACTTCCTCAACAAACTGGGCCTCATCAGCTGGTTGTCCGACTCCATGCAAAGTGGTATCGCCCACATGGGCTTGGGTTGGGAAGCCGGTTGCGCCCTGTTGATGCTGGCCTACCTCTACGCCCACTACGTTTTCGCCAGCGGTACGGCACACGTTACCGCCATGTTTGGCGCATTCTACGGCGCAGGCTTGGCATTGGGTGCACCACCGATGCTGTTTGCCCTGGTTATGGCAGCCGCTACCGGCATCATGATGTCGTTGACCCACTATGCCACCGGTTCTGCACCTGTCATTTACGGCTCCAACTATGTGACCATGACCGAATGGTGGAAAGCCGGCTTCATCATGAGCGTGGTCGAAATTCTGATTTTCAGCACTGTCGGCATCTTGTGGTGGAAAGCCTTGGGCTATTGGTAATTCTTTAGCCGATTGAAAAATCAGGCCGCCTGAAACTCCAATTTCAGACGGCCTTTTGTTACAATTTCATTTTTACCGAACACACTCGATTACCGTGAAAATACTTATTCTCGGCAGCGGCCAAGTCGGCTCGACTGTCGCCCAAAACCTTGCCTCCGTTCCCAGCAACGACGTTACCATCATCGACATCGACGAAAAAGCACTCAACCGTATCAGCAGCCGCCTCGATGTCCAAACCATCGTCGGCAACGGCGCATCGCCCTTTACCCTCGAACAGGCAGGCGCGGCGGACTCCGACCTCCTGCTTGCCCTGACCCGCAGTGACGAAACCAACATCGTTGCCTCCAAAATCGCCGCCGACCTATTCAACATCCCCGGCCGTATTGCACGCGTACGCTCAAGCGAATACCTCGAATATCCGGTTGCCGGCAGCGACAAACCCGAAGAAGGCAGCCTCAACATCTTCGGCATTACCGAAACCATCAGCCCCGAACAACTGGTTACCGAACAACTCGTCGGCCTGCTCAACTACACCAGCTCATTGCAGGTACTCAGTTTCGCCAACGATAAAGTGCGCATGGTGATTGTTCAAGCCCGCAAAGGCGGTTTGCTGATCGGCCGTGAAATTGCCGACATCAACCAACACCTGCTCGAAGGCGCGGACTGCCAAATCTGCGCCATCTACCGCAACAACCGCCTGATCGTCCCAACGCCGCAAACCGTCATCATTGAAGGCGATGAAGTCCTGTTTGCTGCCGACATCAACAGCGTTGAAGCCATCATGCGCGAATTGCGTCCGAAAGAAGCGCGTACCCGCCGCATCATGATTGCCGGCGGCGGCAACATCGGCTACCGCCTCGCCAAACAGCTCGAATCCAAATACGACATCAAAATCATCGAATACAAACCCCAGCGCGCCGAATGGCTGGCCGAAAATCTGGACAACACCCTCGTCCTGCAAGGTTCCGCCACCGACGAAACCCTGTTAGATGAAGAATACATCGACGAAATCGACGTCTTCTGCGCGCTGACCAACGACGACGAAAACAACATCATGTCCAGCCTGTTGGCAAAAAACCTTGGTGCCAAACGCGTAATCACGATCGTCAACCGTTCAAGCTACGTTGATTTACTCGAGGGTAACAAAATCGATATCGTTGTTTCCCCTCATCTGATCACCATCGGCTCCATCCTCGCCCACATTCGCCGCGGCGACGTCGTTGCCGTCCATCCTTTGCGCCGCGGTACAGCCGAAGCCATCGAAGTGGTGGTACACGGCGACAAAAACACTTCCGCCATCGTCGGCCGCCGCATCAGCGGCATCAAATGGCCAAGCGACTGCTACATCGCCGCCATCGTCCGCGGCGCAACCGGCGAGGTCATCATGGGACACCACACCGAAACCATCCTCCAAGACGGCGACCACATTATCTTCTTCGTCTCACGCCGCCGCGTCCTGCCGGAGCTGGAAAAACTCATTCAAGTCAAAATGGGCTTTTTTGGTTAAACCCGAAATCCGTTTGCTTGAAGCGATAAAAAGGCCGTCTGAAAACCTTTTCAGACGGCCTTTATTTATTGTTTTATTTATGCTTTGGCAACGCTGTTTTTACGGCCAAACCAAACAAAACCAATCGCACCCAATACAATCATCGGCACGCTCAACCATTGACCCATAGACAAACCCAAAGTCAGCAGGCCAAGATAGTCGTCAGGCTGACGGGCAAATTCTGCAATAAAGCGGAACAAACCGTAACCGCCCAAGAACAATGCTGCCGTTTGTCCGGCCGGACGTGGTTTTTTCGAGAAAATCCAAACGATGACAAACAGGCAAATACCTTCAAGGGCAAACTGGTAAAGCTGAGACGGATGGCGCGGCAGCATACCGTATTGTTGCAGCCATTCGGCCCACAAAGGATTGTGCGCCGCAGCTTCCGCATCTTCGTAACGCGCTTGTGGGAAACCCATCGCCCAGAAAGCATTGAGTTCGGTAACTCGTCCCCAAAGTTCGCCGTTGATAAAGTTGCCGATACGGCCGGAAGCCAAGCCCAGCGGTACGAGCGGCGCAACGGTATCCATCAATTTCAAGATACTGATGTTGTGCTTGCGGCCAAACAGCCACATGGCAACGACCACGCCCAAGAAGCCACCGTGAAACGACATGCCGCCTTCCCAAACTTTGAAAATATCCAACGGGTTGGCAAGATAATCGGAAAATTTATAAAACAAAACGTAGCCGATACGGCCGCCCAAGATGACGCCCAAGATACCCCAAGTCAGGAAATCGTCGAGTGTTTCTTTGGTAAACACAGAATTGCCCTGCGCGATACGGCGACGGCCTAAAATCGTAAACAGGATAAAGCCGACGATATAGCTCAAGGCATACCAGCGGATGGCAAGCGGGCCGATGCTGATCAGCACCGGATCAAACTGGGGATGTATTATCATGATGTGTGTTCCTTATCTCAAAGGCCGTCTGAAAGCCTGAACTTTCAGACGGCCTATATGCGGTGTCGGATGGTTTAACGCAAATCGCCAACCACATTCAAAATTGCAGACAACATTGCCTCGCCCAAGCGCAGCGAGCGTTGGCCGTTCCAACCGAAATCGTCGTCCGGTAGGTTGGCATTGTCTTTAAACGGCATTTCCAAAGTATAGGCAAGGCAGTTGAAATGATTGCCGACCCAGTTGGTCGCCAAAGTCATATTTGCCTGACCTGGCGCATCTTTGTCATAGCCGTAATCGTCTTGGAAATCTGGGCTGGCATTGAGCAACGCAAGTTTGAATTGGTCTTCCAAGGCTTCGATGCGCTCGTTGTAGTTCGGCACGCCTTCGGTACCGGCCACAAAGACAAACGGCAGACCTTCATCGCCGTGAATATCCAAGAACAAATCCACGCCGGTTTCCATCATTTTTTCACGGACGGTAAAGACTTCGGGGCTTCGCTCCAAAGTCGGGGTTTCCCATTCGCGGTTGAGGTTGGCGCCGGCGGCATTGGTGCGCAAATTGCCCAAAACCGAACCGTCCGGATTCATATTCGGCACAATGTAAAAAGTCGCATGGTCAAGCAGCATGCGCGCGGTCGGATCTTGCGGATCAAGCAGGCGGCCCAGCAAACCTTCGACAAACCATTCCGCCATGGTTTCGCCCGGATGCTGACGGGCAATAATCCAAACTTTCATGTCGCTTTCGACTTGATTGCCGATGGTCAGAAGATTGATGTCACGGCCTTGAACAGTGCTGCCCAAATCGTCGATACGGCACAAACCGCTGCCCTGCGCATCGCCCAAAAGGTTCAAATGCTGCTCGTTGGAATAAGGCTCGAAATAGGCGTAGTAAACGCTGTTGGACAGGGGCGTATGGTTGATGGTCAACACGCCGTTTTCATAGCTGGTCGGCACGCGGAACCAATTTTGGCGGTCATAAGAAGCGCAAGCCTGATAGTCCTCCCAGCCCAAAGGATACGCAGCGTCCGCCGCATTTTCAAAATGCATCACGCAGTTTTGATAGGCCGCACCCTGCAAACGGAAGTAAAACCATTGGGCAAACTCCGAAGCATTGTCGGGACGCAGGGCGAGACGGATATCGGCAGGGTTGCTCAAGTCTTTGACAACGACCGAACCGGCATCGAATTGAGTGCTGATTTTCATCATGGGTATCCTTAGTAATCGGCGAAGAGGCCGAAGCAAACCGTCATTTTACCGTTTGCATGAGGCTGGTTTCAACCATTTAACTGATTTAACAGGATTTCAAGCGCCTGGAAATATTGTTTCAGACGGCCTTTGGGATTAAGATAAAGGCCGAAATCATGAAACAAGGTTGAAACCATGACCCAGCAACAATCTGTCTCCCCTGCCATCAAGGCTCACGTCCTTGCCGAATCTTTACCTTATATCCGCCGTTTTTCCGGCTCCATCATCGTCATCAAATACGGCGGCAACGCCATGACCGAACCTGCCTTAAAAGAGGGTTTCGCACGCGATGTTGTCCTGCTCAAACTGATCGGCCTGCATCCCGTCATCGTTCACGGCGGCGGCCCGCAAATTAATGAAATGCTGGAAAAAGTCGGCAAAAAAGGAGAATTTGTTCAAGGCATGCGCGTAACCGACAGCGAAACCATGGACATCGTAGAAATGGTTTTGGGTGGACATGTCAATAAAGAAATCGTTTCCATGATTACCACCTTCGGTGGCCGCGCCGTCGGCATTACCGGCCGGGACAACCACTTCATCAAAGCGGAAAAACTCCTGATCGATACGCCCGAACAAAAAGGCGTGGACATCGGCCAAGTCGGCACAGTGGCGGACATCGATACCCGTTTGGTGGAAGGCTTGGTCGAACGCGGCTGCATCCCTGTCATCGCACCCATCGGCGTAGGACAAAACGGCGAAGCGTTCAATATCAATGCCGACTTGGTTGCCGGCAAACTGGCGGAAAAACTTCAAGCCGAAAAACTGCTGATGATGACCAATATCCCCGGCGTACTGGATAAAGAAGGCAAATTATTGACCACCCTGACGCCAAGCCGCATTGACGAACTGATTGAAGACGGCACGCTGTACGGCGGTATGCTGCCTAAAATTGCCTCCGCCGTCGAAGCCGCCAAAAGCGGCGTCAAAGCCACGCACATCATAGACGGCCGCGTTCCCAACGCCCTGCTCTTGGAAGTACTGACCGATGACGGCGTAGGCTCAATGATTTTGGGCGAAGGCTAATCCGTTGTTTCAGACGGCCTTATGCCTGATTTAATCAGCTTTTCACCCTAAAAAGGGTAAAAAATGTTACACTACACGGCTTATGTTTGTTTGAGCGATATTGACGTGAAACAAACTTACAGTCGGTTTCATACCGACGCCGATGCCATGCCCGGCAAAGACGGTATAATGGCTGCATTCATCAGACTTTGGCAATCATCCTTAAGGCCATCTGAAACGTAACAAAGCTACTTTTCTTTTACCATCCTATTTGGAGATATTCATGAGCGCAATCGTTGATATTTTTGCACGCGAAATCTTAGACTCTCGCGGCAACCCTACTGTAGAGTGTGACGTATTGTTGGAATCCGGCGTCATGGGCCGTGCAGCCGTACCAAGTGGCGCATCAACCGGTCAAAAAGAAGCTTTGGAACTGCGTGACGGCGACAAATCCCGTTACTTGGGCAAAGGCGTATTGAAAGCCGTTGACCACGTTAACAACCAAATCGCGCAAGCCCTCATCGGCATCGATGCCAGCGAACAATCTTATATCGACCAAATCATGATCGAATTGGACGGTACTGAAAACAAAGGCAACTTGGGTGCCAACGCTACTTTGGCCGTTTCTATGGCCGTAGCACGCGCGGCCGCTGAAGATGCAGGCCTGCCACTGTACCGTTACTTGGGCGGCGCAGGCCCAATGGCTCTGCCGGTTCCGATGATGAACGTTATCAACGGCGGCGAACACGCCAACAACAGCCTGAACATCCAAGAATTCATGATCATGCCTGTCGGCGCAAAATCTTTCCGCGAAGCCCTGCGTTGCGGTGCCGAAATTTTCCACGCGCTGAAAAAACTGTGCGATAGCAAAGGCTTCCCGACTACCGTCGGCGACGAAGGCGGTTTCGCACCTAACCTGAACAGCCACAAAGAAGCCCTGCAATTGATGGTGGAAGCCACAGAAGCCGCCGGCTACAAAGCTGGCGAAGACGTATTGTTCGCCCTGGACTGCGCATCCAGCGAGTTCTACAAAGACGGCAAATACCACTTGGAAGCCGAAGGCCGCTCTTACACCAGCGCAGAATTTGCCGAATACTTGGAAGGCCTGGTTAACGAATTCCCAATCATTTCCATTGAAGACGGTATGGACGAAAACGACTGGGAAGGCTGGAAACTGTTGACCGAAAAATTGGGCGGCCGAGTTCAATTGGTCGGCGACGACTTGTTCGTAACCAATCCAAAAATCTTGGCCGAAGGCATCGAAAAAGGCGTGGCAAACGCATTGCTGGTTAAAGTAAACCAAATCGGTACATTGAGCGAAACCCTGCAAGCCGTCGACTTGGCCAAACGCAACCGCTACGCCAGCGTAATGAGCCACCGTTCCGGTGAAACCGAAGACAGCACCATTGCCGACTTGGCAGTTGCTACCAACTGTATGCAAATCAAAACTGGCTCCCTGTCCCGCTCCGACCGCATGGCGAAATACAACCAATTGTTGCGCATTGAAGAAGAATTGGCCGAATCCGCTTACTACCCTGGCAAAGCCGCATTTTACCAACTGGGCAAATAAGCAGAATATAGGATATTGATTGTATGAAGTGGGTAACTTTTGTTTTAACCTTCGCACTTTTGTGCTGTCAGTACAGCCTTTGGTTTGGTAAAGGCAGCGTCGGACATACGGAAGAATTGCAGGAGCAGCTCGTCCGTCAGGAGGAAAAAAACCAAACGCTCACTTTACGCAACAATTTCCTCAATGCGGAAGTTGAAGACTTAGCACACGGACAAGAGGCCATTGCCGAAATTGCCCGTGTCGAATTGGGCTATGTCCAAGACGGCGAAGTGTATTACCGAATCATCGACCGCCGCTAAACCCTGCAAAACAAAGGTCGTCTGAAAACATATTTTTCAGACGGCCTTTTTTATCGCAATCGCTATATAATCACATATCCCAAAATCAAATCACACCCATCATGTATGACGTAAACACCCACGATGTCCGCCGATTCTTTGCCCACGTCTGGCAACACAGGCTCGCGCCGATCCAATTAGACGGCCTGCAACAAAAAGCTTTGCGCATCATCGAAGCCCATCCCGAATACGGACACTATCTCGAAGACATCGAACAATATTTAGATAAAGAATGGCTGCCTGAAGACGGTGAAAGCAACCCATTCCTGCATATGTCGCTACACCTTTCCCTGCAAGAGCAAAGCGCCATCGACCAGCCCCCGGGCATCCGTGCCATCCACCAACAACTTTGCGCCCGTTACAACGGCGACTGGGTCAAAGCCGAACACGATATGATGGAAGCCTTGGCAGAAACCATCTGGGAAGCACAACGCTACGGACGGGGCCTTGACGTCAATGCCTACATGACCCGCTTGCGGAAATTGGTCGGCTTAGGCCAAGAAGAAAAAGCCCGCCTCAATCCCCATGAAGTCGGCTTGATGGATACAAAGTAACTTCTTTTCAGACGGCCTCAACCCAGACAAATCCTTACGCTTGTCAAAGCCAACGTTTCCATCTTGCATGCTAAATTATTTTTTTAAAATCCGCATTACAAGGAAAACCAAAATGCTCCGCCCAGCCCTTACCGCCCTACTGCTAGCTGCCTCTCTACCCGTAGCAGCAGAAAGCCTCAACTACAACATCGTTGAATTTTCCGAATCCGCCAACATGGAAGTGTCGCGGGATACCATGACCGCACATTTCAGCATCAACGCAGAAGGCAAAGACCGTCAAGCCGTCAACCAAGTCTTCATGAAAAAATTTAACCAGTTCAACAAAATCTCCCAAAACAGCAAATTTAAAGCCGAGCTGATGGAGCGCAACGCATCCCCGCGCTATCAATACACCAACGGCAAACGCACCCAAACCGGCTGGGAAGAACACGCCTACTTCAAAGTAGAAAGCAAAGACTTTGAAGCACTCAACCGCCTGATTGCCGACAGCATCAATATCGCCGTTTTGGAAAGTTCCTCATTTTCCGTATCCAAAGAAAAACGCGAAGAAACCGTCGACCAACTGAGCAAAGCCGTCATCCTGCGCTTCAAAGACCGCGCCCAAAACCTCACCCAAACGCTCGGCTTCTCCAGCTACAAAATCGTTAAACTCAACTTGGGCCACATCGGCAACCGCCAAGTCGGCGGCGACTTTGCACACGCCAAAATGCTGCGCGCAATCCCTGCTGCAGAAGTGGCTGCAGGAATAGAAGATGGCGTACCAGCCTCTCCGGGTTCAGAAGAAATCAGCCTGACCGTCAACGGCTCGGTGCAAATGTAGGATTTTCTTTTAAATCATTTTAAAGGCCATCTGAAAGTATATTTTTCAGACGGCCTTTTGTAGCTTCACTTGCTTTATTCACGCATAATCAGTCAATCTTAATATATTCCACCGACAAAATCTCTATAATCTCACGTCCTTCCGGTGTATCCAAGACAACTCCATCACCTGCGCGTGCTTTAATCAGGCTGCGCGCCAAAGGGGAAATCCATGAGATTTTGTTTTTAGCGGTATCGATTTCATCTACGCCGACGATTTTGACGGTTTGTTCACGACCGTCTCCGCGCAATAAGCCAACGGTGGCACTGAAAAAAATCTGATCCGTGGCTTCACGCGCTTCAGGGTCGACGACGACGGCAGCTTCCAAGCGTTTAGTTAGGAAGCGGATACGGCGGTCGATTTCGCGCATACGGCGTTTGCCGTAAAGATAGTCGCCATTTTCGCTGCGGTCTCCATTGCTTGCCGCCCAGTTAACGATTTGGACGATTTCCGGGCGTTCTTTGTTGACCAGGTGATAAAGTTCGTCTTTCAATGCCTGCCAGCCGGTAGGCGTGATGTAATTTTTAGTTTCGGTACTCATGATGTGTCTAAAACATAATTAAAGGCCGTCTGAACATTAATTTTCAGACGGCCTTTATTGTAAGTCAATTTACTTTATTCTTCATCATCATCGCTATCGCTGATACTGATGCTGTGTTCCATTTTACTTGGATAAACTTTCAAGCCGCCACAACCTGATTTTTCGGTAGAGAGACGGTTTAGATACGCTTCGTCTATATCGCCGGTTTGATAGACACCATTAAAGCATGAAGAATCAAAGGATTCGATTTTTGGATTGAGTGCTTTGACTACTGCTTCCAAGTCTTCTAAGTTTTGGAAGACGATACCGTCTGCGCCAATCTCGGCTGCGATTTCTGCTGCGCTGCGGCCGTTTGCAATCAGTTCGTCACGGGTCGGCATATCGATACCGTACACATTCGGATAGCGCACTTCGGGAGCAGCGGAAGCAATGTAGACTTTGCGCGCACCTGCCGCGCGTACCATTTCAACGATTTCACGGCTGGTCGTACCGCGCACAATGGAATCATCCACCAACAAAACGCTTTTGCCGTTAAACTCGGTTTCCATCGGGCTGAGTTTTTGGCGCACTGATTTTTTGCGTGTTGCTTGGCCGGGCATAATAAAGGTGCGGCCGATGTAGCGGTTTTTAATCAGACCTTCACGGTAAGGTTTTTCGAGATGAACGGCAAGCTCCATCGCGCTGGGTCGGCTGGTATCAGGAATCGGCATCACGACATCGATATCATCGACAGGCAGCTCGCGTTTGATTTTTTCTGCCAAAGATACGCCCATATCCATACGGGACTGATAAACGGAAACACCATCGATGACGGAGTCTGGGCGGGCAAAATAAACATATTCAAAAAGACAAGGGCTTAATTTGGCTTTATCGCTGCATTGACGGGAAATAATCGTGCCGTCAAAACCAATAAATACGGCTTCGCCCGGCTGGATATCGCGTTCCAAATCATAGGCAAGTGCATTAAAGGCAACGGATTCGGAGGCAACAGCATAAGATTTTTTGCCGGATTCGTCAATTTGCGAACCCAAAACCAATGGACGGATACCGAAAGGATCCCGGAAAGCCAGCATGCCGTATCCTGCAATCATGGCTACTACGCCGTATGCGCCGCGCACCAAGCGGTGTACTTCGGAAACGGCGTTGAAAATATTGTCGATGGTAAGTTGATAAGGGGCTGTATTTTTAGAGACTTCGCGGCGTAATTCGTGTGCGAATACATTGAGTAGGACTTCAGAATCGGAGCTGGTATTAACGTGGCGCAGGTGTTTGTTGCATACGTTTTCATACAGCTCTTCAGTATTGGTCAGATTACCGTTGTGCGCCAAAACAATGCCAAATGGTGAGCTGACATAAAACGGCTGGGCCTCTGCGCTACTGCCCGCATTGCCTGCAGTCGGATAGCGGACATGCGCGATGCCGGCATTACCGACCAAGTCGCGCATATTGCGGGTGCGGAACACTTCGCGCACCATGCCTTTGCCCTTGTGCATATGAAATATATTGCCTTCGGCAGTAACAATACCTGCTGCGTCCTGACCACGGTGTTGCAACATCTGCAAACCATCATACAACATCTGATTGACCGGCTCATGACTAACCAAACCTAATACACCACACATATCGTGCTTCTCCGAGTTTGAAGATTAAATGGGTAAGCCGTCATTATAAAATAATTTAGATGAGTTTGCTCAGATTGTTGACAATATGATGTCAAATTTACACAAATAAAAACGGATTCAGACGACCCATAGGCCGTCTGAATCCGTCAAACTCAATCATCCAATTCTTCTACTTCAGCTGCTTTACCCGAAAGATGCGGCATTGCGGTATCTTTCCCTGGCAGATAAGGCATCGCAACATCGGCAAGTGATTCAAAATATGGAATTGTGTGTGAACTTTGCCACTCTTCCGTTTTCGGCAAATCAGTGTGTGAAAAAACCATCACTGCCAGTGTCACCAAAATCACACCTTTCACTGCACCGAATACGCCGCCAAGCAAACGGTTGATGCTTCCTAAACCAACGGCAGACATCAAACTGCTCAACAGTGATCGTGCCAGTTTTTGCAACAGCCATGCCAGAAAAAACACAGCGACAAAACCCATCGCAACCGCCAAGGAATGCGGCTCAACCGATTTAAAGACCACATCGGCAAACGGCACGGCTAGCGTTCTGGCTGCAATAAACGATACCACCCAGGCCACCATCGCCCCTGCTTCGGCAATAATACCCCGTGTCAACGAGATAATGATGCAGATGACGATGACAGCGGCAGCCAACAAATCGGCAACAGGCAAATTACTCACTGGTCACCTGACCGGCAATGCCATGTACACGCAATTTGTTCAAATCGCGCTCTGCATCGCGTGCATTTTTATAACTGGCTGATTTCACGCGATACACCTTACCTTTATCGGTCATCACTTCAGTAATGGTCGAGTCGATACCTGCGGCTTTCATTTTACGTTGCAGGCTTTGCGCACGTTCTTTTTCAGCATAACCAGCCTGAATGGCAGCTTTTTTCGCAGGCTTGGCTTCTGCTGTTTCTTTTTCAGCTTTAGGCTTGGCTTTTTCAGACGGCTTCTCGGCAGTTTTTACCTTATCGGCTTTTTCTGCTTTGGCCGTTTCTGGTTTAGCTTTTTCATTTTTTGGTTTTTCAACTTTGGCTTCTGCTTTCTTGGCAGGTTCGGCCTTGTCTTTTACGCTGTCTTTGCTGTTTTTGGCAGATTTACGCTCGGCAATGGCTTTCTCTGCTTTTTCCAATTGTGCCAATTTATTGCGTTCGGCAGCGGCTTCACGCTCTGCTTTTTCAGCACGCGCTTGAAGTGCGCGTTTTTTAGCTGCCAATGCGTTTTCTTTCTCGGCAGCTTCCTGTTGGGCTTGTGTTTTACGGGCAGCAGCAGCACGTTGCTCAGCCTGACGTTGGCGGCGTTCTTCGGCTCGGCGCTCCGCAGCTTCGCGTTTGGCGGCCTCAGCTCGTTGAATACGCTCAGACTCTTCCAAACCTTTAATATTGCCGTCATCCAAAGTATCATTAATCAAAACCAACGGCTCGCCGACATCTTCGGGAGCAGACTCACGGTTTGGCTTCAATACTTCAACCGGCGCATTGTCTTCTTCGTCGCCGGCATTTTGAGGTTTGCTTTGCGCTTCGGCATCCGCATGGCGGGCTGCTTCTTCAGCCATCGCAACATCCTCTTTATTCGGCTCTAAAACAACGGCATTGCTCGGCTCATCAGCCGTTTTGACTTGGCTCTGACCGACAGGTGCTTCTTTAAACGGTGAATTTTTATCGTCGCCGGAAGTCAGTGCCAGACCGAACAGCATACCCGATGCCACCACCAAGCCGGAGGCTAAGACCAAGCGACGGCGGTTGCGACGTTTGAGTTGTTCGTAACCGTCTAAATCGTATCCGTTTGGAGTTTCTTTTTGTTTATTGTCGGACATGATAATTTCCTCGTTAGTGTTCTTTCAAAACAGCCATTACATCGGCAACAGTATGGAATGAGCCGAAAACAACGATTCTATCATTTTCGGTTGCTTTAGCCAAAGCAGCGCGGTAGGCAGCAGCGACAGTTTCAAAAACATTTACATTGTCGATGCCGTGTTCAGCCAGTTTGGCCTGCAAAGCCTCTATCGTCATGCCGCGCGGTACATCTAAAGGCGCGATGTTCCACTCGTCAAACTGATCTTTAACGATTTCCAGCACGCCATCAATATCTTTGTCGGACAACATACTGAATACGGCGGTACGTTTTTGTGCAAAGGCAAGGTTAATCAGGCTGCGGCGCAAAGCACGTGCTGCGTGCGGATTGTGGCCGACATCCAAAACCACCAGCGGACGGCCGGGCAAAACTTGGAAACGTCCAGGATTCTCAACCAACAGCAAACCGCGTTTAATCGCGCCGATGTCAACGGGCAGCTGATTATTCAAACACTCCAACACCGTCAATGCACACGCGGCATTGGACAACTGATAGGCACCGCGCAAAGCAGGAAACGGCAAGGAATTGCGGTTACGGCTTTGGCCGTCTGAAGATTGCGGATGGAAGCGGTAGTTCCACTGCACGCTTTCCATTGACGCAAAATCAAAATCCCGCTGAACCATCAACAGTTTTGCGCCAATTTCTTCTGCGTGTTTGACCAATGATTCAGGCGCAGGATTCTGACCGCACACAGCTGGTTTGCCACTACGGAACACTCCGGCTTTTTCAAAACCGACCTGCTCAACGGTATCGCCCAAAAATGCCTGATGGTCCAAATCCACGCTGGTGATAACCGAGCAGTCGCCATCGAATACGTTCACAGCATCCAATCGTCCGCCCAAACCAACTTCCAAAATCATTACGTCCACATTTTCACGCATGAAAATATCGACGGCAGCCAAAGCATTAAACTCAAAATACGTCAGAGAAATTTCACCGCGCACCGCTTCGATACGCTCAAATGAGGAAACAATCAATTCATCTGAAACCGGCTGAGTGTTGATGGCGATTCGTTCGTTATAACGCAGAAGATGCGGACTGGTCAGCGTACCGACTTTAAAACCGGCTTCTTTATAAATATGCGACAAATAGGCGCATACGGAGCCTTTGCCATTGGTACCCGCCACCACCACGACAGGACATTGCGGCACCAAATTCATGCGTTTTTTCACTTCTCCCACGCGTTCCAAGCCCATATCGATAAGGCCGGAACTATGGGCAGTCTCCAAATGAGACAGCCAGTCTTGTAATGTTTTCATTGTATTTATCGCTTCAAAAGGCCGTCTGAAACAGCCGTTTAATCCATATCTGCCGCAAGTTCTGCTTTGTCTTCTTTTTCACGGCACCAGCGCGCCCACACTTTCAGACGGCGGTAGGCATCGCGGTCGGTCATGTCGGGCAAGATGCAGTGTTTAACCATTTTTCCGTCAACATCCCATTGTAAAAACAAAGCATAAACCGTCAACATACTGCTGTCTTGCAAAACCGCGCTTCTTCCCTCTTCCTCGCCATTCAAGTAAACCGTCGCACGGTATTGGCGGTCGATGATGATTGTCCTGACCGCATTTTGAGCCTGAAAATTAACGCTGCGCCAAGCATAGGCAAAACTGCCGGCCAATGCCGCCAAACCCAGCCACATCATCCAGCCGTAAAACTCTGCAAGGCATAAGACCAACGCCGAAAGGTGTAAGAAGACAATCAGAATTTTCAAAGAAAGCGAGGGCTTTAAGGCCGTCTGAAAACTTCTCACGGCTTTACATCATATTGTCGAAAACAGGCGTAATGTTCAATTCCGCCTCTTCCATATCCAAAACCATATCGTGGATTTCGGTATCGAAAAATTCCCAAAAAGCCTTCAAGCTCATGTCTTGCGGCCATTTGCTTTTATCGATGTCCCAGCCGGCCAATTCGGCTTCAAAAATCTGCTGGTAGCGTTCGTCAAAATAGGAAATGACGGATTCGGGTTCGTCAAATTGCGGCACAAGGAATACGGAACAGTTGGTGCGCAATTGCTCGACGGTCAGGTCGGGCATATTTTCATCGGCGGATTTCAGCCATTCCAAAAAACGGGCGGTCGGCTTCAGCACAACAGCAGTACGGTCAACAAAATACATTATTTTCAACTTTCAAAATCATTCAAACCGATCATGCCGTCTGAAATTTCAGACGGCCCGAGTTTAATGTGTCATCACCTGTTGCAGGAATTGTTTGGCACGCTCATGTTTCGGATTGGTAAAAAATTCTTCCGGCGTTTCATCTTCCAGAATCTGGCCTTTATCGACAAAAATCACACGGTCGGCGACTTCGCGCGCAAAACCCATTTCATGGGTTACGCACATCATGGTCATGCCGCTTTCCGCCAAGTCTTTCATCACTTTTAATACTTCGCCGACCATTTCAGGGTCAAGCGCGGAAGTCGGCTCGTCAAACAACATCACGCGCGGCTCCATCGCCAAACCGCGTGCAATCGCCACACGCTGCTGCTGACCGCCGGAAAGCTGGTCGGGCAGCGCGTCTTTTTTATGCGCCAAGCCGACGCGTTCCAAAAGCTCCATCGCTTTCTTTTCCGCCTCTTCACGGCTTTGGTTTTTCACTTTCATCGGAGAAAGAATAATATTTTCCAAGACAGTCAAATGCGGATACAGATTGAACCCTTGGAACACAAAACCCACTTCTTCACGCACTTTGTTCAAATCGGTTTTCGGATCGGCAACATTGATGCCGTCCACCCAAATCTCGCCGCTTTCAATGCGCTCAAGTTGGTTTACCGTACGAATCAGCGTCGATTTGCCACTGCCCGAAGGACCGCATACAACGACCACTTCGCCTTGTTTGACTTCCAGATTCACGCCGTTGATAACGTGCAAGTCTTTAAAATGTTTGTGTACATTTTTGAATTTAATCATTATTTCTTTCCAAACTGCCAAAATTTTCGGGGCTTGAGTTGCGCTTGCCGCTGCCAAAGCAAAGGAATGGCCGTTTCAAGCCAAAAACGGCAACTAACTATACCGCCTGAGATTCCGCCTTGATTGTACCGATTGACTTTAAATTGCTCTTCCCTATCGAGACGATGCCCGGTCAATACCCAAACTGCGCCGATAATTGCTGCTTCAAAACGGTGCCACTCCGGCGGCATATCCTTACCGGAAAAATACTGTGCCAACTCGCGCCACAAATATGAATCACCCCGAACCCCCCATTGAATAGGAGGTTGCTTAAAAATTGCCATCACTGTTTCAGACGGCCTTTTGAACCAGATAATTGCTCAATTCCACATATTTCTCAGCGGCAATGTGTTCTGCCCTGTCCTGCGGATTGATACCGACTGCCTGCAAGTCATCATCGCTGGCAAGTTCCTTCAAATTATTGCGTATGGTTTTGCGGCGTTGATGGAAAGCCAGTTTCACCAGTTTGGCAAAATGTTCAAAATCTTCTGCTTTACCGATACGGTGTTTCACCGGAATCATGCGCACAACGGCCGAATCCACCTTCGGCGCAGGATCAAAGGACTCGGGCGGTACTTCAATCAACATTTCCATATCAAAGAAATATTGCAGCATTACGCCCAGACGGCCATAGTCGTTGGTTTTCGGCTGCGCCACCATACGTTCGACCACTTCTTTCTGCAGCATAAAGTGCATATCGATCACATCGTCTGCCACTTCGCTCAATCGGAACAAAAGTGGCGTGGAAATATTGTACGGCAGGTTGCCGACAATTTTTTTCTTGCCTTCAATGCTGTTGAAATCAAACTGCAATACATCGCCTTCGTGTATCACCAATTTATCTGCGAACGGTAAGGTTTTCAGACGGCGTACGATGTCGCGGTCGATTTCGCAAACATGCAGGCGATTGAGTTTTTTCGCCAAAGGCTCGGTAATGGCGACCAAGCCCGGGCCGATTTCAATCACAATATCATCGGGCTGCGGTCTGACCGCGTTGACAATATCGCTAATAATCCGCGTATCCTGCAAAAAATTCTGCCCGAAGCGTTTCCGGGCCTTATGTTCTTTCATATCTTTCTTCAAGCAAGCTGTTTAAGGCAGTATTGTAACTGAAACAGGCGTTTTTGTCGGCACGCTTTCAGACGGCATTTGCCTAATTTTAAGCAAACGGCGGCGCTTCCAAACCCAAAGATTTCAGTAGTTGCGCGGTCTCATAAACCGGCAAACCCATCACGCCGGTAAAACTGCCCTGCAAATGCTCGACAAATACGCCGCCCAAGCCCTGAATCCCATACGCACCGGCTTTATCCATCGGCTCGCCGCTGGCAACATAGGCTGCAATCTCCTCAGCCGTCAACGTTTTAAAGCGCACTTCGCTCGTCTGTACCACATCATGGCGCACGCCTTGCCAGTAAACGCATACAGCCGTCAGCACTTGATGCATCCGTCCGGACAGGCGTTCCAGCATATCGACCGCATCCGCCTCGGACTCCGGTTTACCCAAAATAGCCTCTCCATCCGCCACCGTCGTATCCGCTGTCAATACAGCAAACTCAGGCTCTTGATCATGAGCAGCAAACCATTGCGCCACCGCCGCCTGATTTTTCTCGCAGGCCATACGGCGCACATACTCTACTGCGGCTTCGCCTTCTTTAGGGGTTTCATCAATATCCGCAGGAAGGCGGCATACCGTGAAACCCAAATTCTCCAAAATCTCACGACGGCGCGGACTGCCCGAAGCCAGATAAATTGCGTGCATTGTATTGAATTTCCTTATTTTGAAATTTTATGCTGACCGGACAGGCGGACATAATGCGCAGAGGAATATGTCAAAAATTCCTTTTCCTCATCAGTTAGCGGACGCACTTGTTTCACAGGTGAGCCGACGTATAAAAAACCGCTTTCTAAACGCTTGCGTGGCGGCACCAAACTGCCCGCGCCTATCATCACATCATCTTCGACAACCGTATCATCCAAAATAATCGAGCCCATACCCACCAACACACGATTCCCAATTCGGCAGCCATGTAGCATGACCTTATGCCCAATCGTCACATCATCGCCGATAATCAGAGGCGAACCGTCAGGCTTCGCCGCATTCTTATGCGACACATGCAAAACGCTGCCGTCCTGCACATTACTGCGCTTGCCGATAGAAATGCTGTTCACATCGCCGCGCAATACGGCATAAGGCCAAACGGATACATCTTCCGCCAGCGACACTTCGCCAATCACTACCGAAGTCTCATCTACAAAACAAGACTCATCAACCGACGGCACATAATCCAAAAACGCACGAATAGGGTTTGCCATTTCCAATAATCCTTTTCTCAAAACCAAAACTGATCAGGCCGTCTGAAAACACGGCGTAAAACGATTTTATACTACAACAATACGAAATCAAGCCAGAAAATCATCAAAAGGCCGTCTGAAACAGTTTTCAGACGGCCTTTCATCATAAACCCTTTATCTTGGCTTACGACTATTTATCATTAGCGTCCCAGCTATCTTTTATGGAATAATCGCCTTCATTTGATTCTTGGAGAAGCCGATGGACACACGTTCGGGAAATTATGCAGCGCCCCTATTGGTCATCGGCTGCGTCGTCTTCGGCTTAGGCAGTTTGATCGTCAAATTTGTCGATGTCGGCTCTTACGCCATCGCATTCTGGCGCTTGCTGATCGCCGCCCCTATATTCTTCCTGCTCGGGCGTTTTTTCAGACAAAAAATGCCCACAAAAAGAAAAACGGTCGGCTACGCAATCTTATCCGGCGTTTTCCTCGCATTCGACCTCGCCCTTTGGCACGAAAGCATTCACACCGTAGGTCCCGGCATTTCCACCTTGCTCAACAGCCTGCAGATTTTCTTTTTAGCCGCCATCGGCTTCTTCTTTTATTCGGAACGTCTAAGCGCCCTGCAAATTTTAAGTTTGATATTGGCCACCATAGGCGTCGCCTTAATCGGCAGCCCAGAGTTCGGTCATAACGACAATGCCGCATGGGGATTTGTCAGCGGCGTATTATCCGGTGCCATGCTGGCCCTGTCTATGGTCTTTGTACGCAAAACCCATGAGCAGGAAAAAGTCGGTTTGTTTCCGCTGATGATGATTTTAAGCTTCGGCGGCGCAATAGCGCTGGTCATCCCATCTCTACTATTCGATGCTACCCATCTTTACCCCAAAACTTTAAACGATGTGATTCTAGTCTCCATCTACGGCATCGTTATGCAATGCTTCGCTTGGGCATTGATTGCTTACGCCATCCCGCTTTTATCCTTATCACTGACCGGCCTACTACTGCTCTCTGAACCAGTTGCCGCCATGTTGATCGATTATTTCTGGCTGGATAAACCGATTAATATCGTCCAATGGAGTGGCGCCACTTTAACTTTATTAGCGATTTATTTAGGTTCGTTAAAAGACAAAAAATAGATACAAAAAAGGCCGTCTGAAAAATTTCAGACGGCCTTTTTGGTATAATGAAATACTTAGACTCAAACCAAATTTAACCGAATTAGTTTAAGTTATATGAATCCATTAAATGATTTTTTAAAATGTTTTCTCAAAATCTATGAATACACGATTTTTAGAATAACTATTAAGCTCTCCAATATTACTGTTATTTTTTGTATATCGCCAATTCAACCTTGGAGTAACACCCAGCACGCTTAATTTATTGTGCCAAATACTTAAATTAGTAATAGTTACATTATCTTTGCGATGACGATCAGTAAAAATATAATGTTTTCCATCAAAACGTTCGTGATAGTGATTGATTATAAGTCTGCTATTCAGGTCTTTACCCCAAATCTGCCCCCAACCAATATACCCACCTATACGTTTAGAGCTACTACCAGCATAATATTTTACTTTATCACGAGCATAGTTTAAACCACCTAAAAAATAAGTATCATTGTTTAAAAGGTAAGTAGCGCCTACTCCGATTTGATAATCTTTCCCTCGTCGTTCAGTATATGCATAATCTTTTTTTGCTATTGTACTGTTAGCAGACAAACGTAAATTTGGCGTTATCCAATTTGAAATGCCTAAATCTACACCTGCACGTGTGTAATAAGGATGATTTCCATAACGACGTTTTTCTAAA
The DNA here is from genome assembly GCF_002863305.2 of Neisseria perflava. NCBI lineage: Bacteria > Pseudomonadati > Pseudomonadota > Betaproteobacteria > Neisseriales > Neisseriaceae > Neisseria > Neisseria perflava. Next base: position 474,588 of record NZ_CP136962.1, on the reverse strand, counting down.
AATGGCATAACATAGCCATCTGTTTTAAAACTTTTATTTTTATAACCCAGGCTTATTCTTACTACTTGATCATCATAAGCATGATTATCCCAATAAGTCACACCATCTATATCACCCGACATAGCTAAGTAATGGTTATCTTTGATATTATCATCACGATTAATAGATAACGAATAATTAAACCCATGTCCTTTTTGCGGCAAATAGTCAGGATTCTTTTCAAATGCTAAATTACCAAATTGAGGAAGATGAATTTCACGTTCTGTTGAAACATTATTGATATTGCTGTCTTGGATATAACTTAGACTACCTGAAATTTGCCATTTCTTTTTCTTCATAGCATCTTCATAAAGTGCGATAGTCGGAAGTACATCTTCAGGAAGCCCCTGCTCCTTGGCCACATTAAATTCATGTTTCGCATTGCGAGTCTGTCTATCCTCATAAAGCATAGCAGCTAAATCTAAACGGACAGTAACAAGATCAGAATTTTGAGCAAGAATAGAACGATAAAGTTTGATAGCCTTTTTATATTTTCCTTCAGATCGCCAAATTGCGCCTTGTGCATAAGCTAATAAAATAGGATCGTGCCCGCTCCATTTGCGATATATAGGCAAGAGCTGCGCTGCTGAAACATAATTTCGCATTTGTAAAGCCTGATTTAATAATGGCTCTGTCAACTCTGGTTGCTTGGATAAATCATCTAATGTCAACGTTTGGCTAGACTCTTCTAGAGAAGTACCGTCATTGTCTGAAAATAATTTACCTTGCTCTGATACTTTAGGAATAGCCATCTCCTGAATTTTTTCTACCTGTCGATCAGCTACAGTTTCAGGATTCGTCATAATTTCAGCAGAAGCCATTGAAGGAACTAACGTTCCCAGTATAAAAATGAATGAATAAGACTTCATAAATCTATTTCTTAAAATTAAAAATTTAAGTAATAATAGTTGAATTAAAATTTTATCTATTGGTATTTTTCATCTTAAAAACAATAAGCAGCAGATGCTAAGCTCCTGCTGCTTATTGTTTAATCAGCGTATTAACGCTTGCCAATAAAACCAATATTATTTTCACCATGGCTGGTCGTAATTTTTAACACACCACCCACTTCTTCAGCATTTGGGCCAGCAAAACGTATGTCACCTTTACCATAAATCACTTTATTTTCACCTGGATTTTGTCCTTTCATCCAAACAGTGATATCGTTAGCAAGTTGTTTGCTTCCCACTAGAGAGACTTTTTGACCTGCAGTTGCAGAAGGCATTCCACTTTCTGTTTTTACATTACCACTAGCGAAATATACATTACGTTTGTCATCTAAGCGACGATTGGTAATTGCTCCATTAAAGGTAACATTATTACTTAAAACAGTATTGTAAGCCATATTTGGTTCATGGAACTGCGCAGTCATATTCATCACGCCGTCTTGTTTACCGTCTCTGCTAGAATAAGCAACACCTGTATATTTAGCAGATAATCCTTTTTTAGTCTTCATATCATAGACATTGGCAACCATACCATTCTCAGTAATAACTCGGTCAAAAATGCCGATGTTAAACGGAGTATTGACCCCATAAGTACCATCGCCATTTTTATAACGCCATGCAGTTAATGAGAGATATTGTTGGTTAAAACCATTGGCTTGTCCAACATCATAAGTATAAATCGCACGAACTTCATTTACCTTTCCATAGTGCAATGCACTAAACATTTCTGCAATTACACGTTTATTTTGAAATGCGCCTAATGCCTTATTATTATCAATACCGGTATGAATTGAATATAATGACACTTCGGTCATTTGCCCTTTATCAGCTACAATCTTCAACCTACCATCTTTTTGTGTTACAAGAAAATAGCTACCAGCAGGGTAAGTATATTGTTTATCCGCAACCCAACCCAAAGCTTTAAGCGCATCTGCGCGCTCTGGATTTACTTTTGCTGCTTCCGAGCTAACTTTAAATGTAGTAGTTTTATTCAAAGTAAAGCGATATGCATATTCACCATTTTGATTAACATATAATTCGTCATCCGGATTATTATCAAAATAATTATTCAAAGAATGTGCATATTGATAACCCTTACTAGGTTTTGTAGATATGTTCCATATCGGATTACCCTTATCATCTAACTTATATTCTACGTCAGCTAATACACGGCGCCCTTTATCTAAAGAAGTTTTATTATCTGCATTAGTTTCAAAATTATTAAACCATTGTGTATAACGGCTACCCCCTACACTATCCAACTCGAATTTGCTGGCTGCTTGGTCTAAGATATTAACGCTACTACCCTGTTTAATTAAAATACCATTTGCATTACGCTTATCTACACCAATTAAATTTTTTGAATTTAATGGTGTATCAAATTCCTCATAACCATACTCTCTCTTAATATATCCATCGATTTTATTTACTTTATAACGTGTTGCCACACCTCCCAATATAACCGTTTGGGGACGTAAAAGTTTATATTTGCCAATCCCCCCAGAAGTTTCGATAATATGTGCACTATCATAAACAAAAGTATTCTCGGAAGCTTTCTCCAACAATGGGTTTGCAGCAAAGTTATTTGCAATAAAACCTGTATCTACTTCAGCTTGACTAAATTCTTCTGTTTTTACTACATCACTCAATCGAAGAGTTACTAATTTATTCTGAATATTTTTAGAAATTTGCTCATTAACTTGAGCTAAATTATCTTTACCGGTATTAGGCTTGGTTGCATTATCCTTGCCGGTGTTATCTTTACCGGTATTGGGCTTGGTTGCATTGTCCTTGCCCGCGTTATCTTTACCGGTATTAGGTTTGTTTGCATTGTCCTGACCGGCGTTATCCTTACCGGTAGTGGGTTTAGTTGCATTATCCTTACCGGTGTTATCCTTACCGGTAGTGGGCTTGTTTACATTATCCTTGCCGGCGTTATCTTTACCGGTATTGGGCTTGGTTGCATTGTCCTTGCCCGCGTTATCTTTACCAGTAGTAGGCTTGGTTGCATTGTCTTTACCGGAGTTATCTTTACCGGTAGTGGGTTTGGTTGCGTTGTCCTTACCGGCGTTGTCCTTACCGGTATTGGGTTTATTTGTATTTTCCTTATTGGAATTACCTTTGTTGGTATTATTACTAATATCATTAGGTGCCACAGATGGACTTGTCGGTGAACCCGGTTCTCCATTCGAGCTAGCACATGCAGCTAAAACTGCCGCACAAATACCTGTCAATACAAAATGAGTAATAGGTGATTTCTTCTGAGTAAACATAAATATAATCCTCATTAACTGAAAGTAACTTTACTTAAAACAACTAGATTATTTGCTAATTGAAAAACCGAATATAAACAACACTTATACTATTGTAATAGTATAAACGAATACAAACAGCTTTACTTAATTAATATTTGTTAATTTTTGAAAATTTACTCTTTCTGGCTAATTTATGATTATCATATTCCTAACCATCTCTTGAGTTAATAATATTTCAAGCCTTTTTTAATATTAAATTTAATATTCATCTAAGACACAAATTTTAAATTGCCATAAAAAAGGCCGTCTGAAAAATTTCAGACGGCCTTTTCATCTGTTATTGCTTATTTAATACTGGTACCGATACGGCTGAGTTCGCCAAAGTTCATCCAAACGAAGAAGGCTTTACCGACGATCAGTTTGTCATCGACAAATCCCCAATAACGGGAATCGGCGCTGTTGTCGCGGTTGTCGCCCATCGCGAAATAACGGCCTTCAGGAACTTTACAGATAAAGCCATTACCGTCTTCTGCGTATTCGCAATTTTCCAAACCACTTGTTTCAAGCGAGTAATTGCTTTCAGGCATCACTTCGGAGGTGTATTTGTTCAATACGGCAATAGATACGGAAGGCTGACCGGCCTCCTTGACCACATCAAAGTTTTTGCCGTTTAAGGCCGTCTGAAAACGCTCAAGCGTATGAATCATAGACGGATCGGTATCATCTGCGTATTGATAATTGCCGTTTGGTTTTTCAGAAATAATTTCACCATTAACAGTCAAAACCTTATCACGGTATTCAACAACGTCGCCCGGAATACCGACGATGCGCTTGATGTAATTCATCTCAGGCTGAAGTGGGTAATTGAACACCACGACATCGCCTCGGGCAATGTTGCCGACAGGGATAATGACCTTATTCAAAATCGGCAGGCGGATACCGTAAGAAAATTTGTTCACCAAGATAAAATCGCCTTTGACCAAGCCCGGACGCATGGAGCTGGACGGAATTTGAAACGGCTCGGCAATAAAGCTGCGCAACACAAAGATAACCAAGATGATGGGGAAAAAGCCGCCCATATAGTCGGTAAAATGCGCATTGTCTTCGCCGGTTTCGCTTTTTTTCAGACGGCCTTTATGGATTGCCCAAACAATACCGGTGAACACGACAAACACCAGCAATACGGCGGTAAAACTCATAAACTCGGACAAAATGCCGAATACGCCGACCATGCACAAGAGATAACTCCATTGCAGGCCGGAACTCCATTCGCCGTTTTCCTGGCGCTCTTTGCTGCTTTTGAAGTTGAGGACCAAACCGGCCAGCAGTACAACGATTGCGCCTAAAGTCAGATTTATACTCATTATTTATCACTCACTTGCAGAATCGCCAAGAATGCGCTTTGCGGGATTTCTACATTGCCCACTTGTTTCATGCGGCGCTTACCTGCTTTTTGTTTTTCGAGAAGTTTTTTCTTACGCGTAATATCGCCGCCGTAACATTTCGCCAAAACGTTTTTACGTAGGGCTTTGACGTTTTCGCGGGCGATAATCTGGCTGCCGATGGCGGCTTGGACGGCGATGTCGAACATTTGGCGCGGAATCAGTTCGCGCATTTTTGATGCCAGCTCGCGACCGCGGTGAACGGCGCTTTGACGGTGCACAATCAGGCTCAAGGCATCGACTTTTTCGCCGTTGACCATAATGTCAAGCTTAATCAAATCAGACGGTTGGAACTCTTTGAAATGGTAGTCCAACGAAGCATAACCGCGCGAAGTCGATTTAAGCTTGTCGAAGAAGTCCATTACAACTTCGTTCATCGGCAAATCATAAGTCAGCATGACTTGGCGACCCATGTATTGCATATTGACCTGAACACCGCGCTTTTGGTTACACAAAGTCATGACGTTGCCGACATATTCCTGCGGCACAAGAATGGTCGCAGTGATAATCGGCTCAAGAATGGTTTCGATAGTGCTGATTTCAGGTAGTTTGGACGGATTTTCAACTTCGATTTTCTCGCCGTTTTTCAACACGACTTCATAAACCACCGTTGGCGCAGTGGTAATCAAGTCCATATCGAACTCGCGCTCCAAACGTTCCTGCACGATTTCCAAGTGCAACAGACCCAAGAAGCCACAACGGAAACCGAAGCCCAACGCTTGGGAAACTTCAGGCTCAAATTTCAACGAAGCATCGTTCAGCTGTAATTTTTCCAACGCATCGCGCAAGGCTTCGTAGTCGTGGCTTTCCACGGGGTAGAGACCCGCGAATACTTGGCTTTGTACTTCTTGGAAGCCAGGCAGCGGTTCAGAGGCAGGGTTGGCAACTAAAGTAACCGTATCGCCGACTTTCGCCTGTCCCAATTCTTTTACGCCGGTAATCAAAAAGCCCACTTCGCCGGCTTTGAGTTCTTGTTTTTGAACTGATTTCGGTGTGAAAACGCCCAGCTGCTCAACCTGCGTTTCCGCCTTGGTGCTCATAAAGCGCACTTTGTCTTTCAGCTTGATGGTGCCGTTTTTCACACGAATCAACATAACCACGCCGACATAGTTGTCAAACCATGAATCGACAATAACCGCTTGCAACGGCGCATTTTCATCACCGGTTGGCGCAGGGATTTTGGCAACGATTTCTTCCAAAACATCTTCCACACCAATGCCGCTTTTAGCAGAACACTGTACCGCACCAACGGCATCAATACCGATGATGTCTTCAATTTCCTGCTCCACGCGCTCGGGTTCTGCGGCAGGCAAGTCAATTTTGTTCAAAACAGGCACGACTTCCACGCCCAAATCAATCGCGGTATAGCAGTTCGCCACGGTTTGCGCTTCCACGCCTTGTGATGCGTCAACGACCAAAAGCGCACCTTCGCAAGCTGACAGCGAACGGGATACTTCGTAAGAGAAGTCGACGTGTCCCGGAGTATCAATCAGGTTGAGCTGATACACCTGCCCGTCACGTGCTTTATAGTTGAGTGCGGCGGTTTGCGCTTTAATAGTAATGCCGCGCTCTTTTTCGATGTCCATGGAATCGAGCACCTGCGTGCTCATTTCGCGCAAATCCAAACCGCCGCAGTATTGGATAAAACGGTCGGCAAGCGTCGATTTACCGTGGTCGATGTGGGCAATAATGGAGAAATTCCGTATGTTTTTCATATTGTTATTAAGATAAATGCAATTAAAGGCTGAAAGGCCGTCTGAAAAAACAGGGATTCGGTTTTCAGACGGCCTTAGAATAAGGTTGAATCGTTCCGTATTCTAACGGAAATTCAACGCTTTTGCATGATTTTATAGCGATTTGACAATCTCGGTCACCATCTTCGCCGAGCTGACGGCCGCCGTTTTCAAAAACTCTTCAAAGCTGATGTCCGCTTTCTCATCTGCCGAATCGGATACGGCGCGAATAATCACAAACGGTACTTCCAACTGGTGACAGGTCTGCGCAATCGCCGCAGCTTCCATTTCAACTGCTTTTACATCAGAAAAATGACTGCGAATTTCCGCGACACCTTCGCTGCTGTGTACAAAACGGTCGCCACTGACAATCAAACCTTGCGTTACGGCCGCTCCGTCAAACACTTGCGCTGCCTTTTCTGCTTGACGAATCAAGTTTGAATCCGATGCGAACACGGCAGGAAGTTGCGGTACTTGTCCCCAAACATAACCAAAAGCCGTTACGTCAACATCGTGATGCGCCACAGTTTCGCCGATAACCACATCGCCAACCTTTAGACCTTTACCCAAACCGCCTGCACTGCCGGTATTGATGACGCAATCCGGTGCAAACTGATGAATGACCCAAGAAGTAGAAACCGCTGCATTGACCTTACCGATACCACTCAAAACCAATACCATGCGTTTTCCGGCCAATTCGCCTTCATATGCCGAGAATTTACCGAAGGACACATGCTTGACATTGGCCATGCTTTCACGCAAAAGCTCAATTTCCTGCTCCATTGCGCCGACCACGGCAATTGTTTGTACTGACATCTCATTACCTTTCCATTCACTAATCGGGCAACATTATAACAGCAGAATTTAAAATCACAGGGATGCTGAAAAATCTGCTATATTCCCAGCACGACACTCAATTTAAAACAGATAGCCACTCTAGTGGCAAAACAGCAAATAATGATTGCTTCTGTTATAATTATTTTCAATAAAATAACTTAACATTAACTATCTGAATTCTTATGTTTGACGAAAATACTCCGGGCGCAAAAGAAGAATTGTTCACTTGGCTACGCCACATGAACAAATACAAAGGCTCCGACCTTTTCATTACCACCAATTTTCCGCCGGCCATGAAAGTGGACGGCAAAATCATGCGGCTGACCGATGAGCCGTTAAGCGCTGAAAAATGTATGGAAATCGCTTTTTCGATTATGTCTTCCAAACAAATCGAAGAATTTTCTACCACCAACGAATGCAATTTCGCTATCAGCCTGCCCGATACCAGCCGCTTCCGTGTCAATGCAATGGTTCAACGCGGCGCAACTGCATTAGTGTTCCGCTCCATTACCAGCAATATCCCTAAATTTGAAACGCTCAATCTGCCACCGATTCTAAAAGACATCGCTCTCAGAAAACGCGGTTTGGTTATTTTTGTCGGCGGTACAGGTTCGGGCAAGTCCACTTCTCTCGCCTCCCTTATCGACTATCGAAACGAAAACAGCTTCGACCATATTATTACCATCGAAGACCCGATTGAGTTTATCCACCAACACAAAAACTGCATCATTACCCAACGCGAAATCGGTGTAGATACCGAAAATTGGCCGATTGCATTGAAAAATACCCTGCGCCAAGCACCGGATGTCATTCTGATTGGCGAAATCCGCGACCGCGAGACCATGGACTACGCCATTTCCTTCGCGGAAACCGGCCATTTGTGTATGGCGACACTGCACGCTAACAGTACCAACCAAGCGCTGGACCGCATCATCAACTTCTTCCCCGAAGAGCGCCGTAACCAGTTACTAACCGATTTATCGCTCAACCTGCAAGCCTTTATTTCGCAACGCCTGATTCCTCGTGAAGGCGGACGGGGTCGTGTGGCGGCGGTCGAAGTTTTGCTCAATTCTCCGATTATTGCCGACTTGATTCAAAAAGGTGAAGTCCACAATATCAAAGAAATGATGAAAAAATCAACCGGTATGGGCATGATTACTTTTGACCAGGCCTTATATGATTTGTATGAAAACGGCGATATCAGCTATCAAGACGCTATTAAAAATGCCGACTCCGCACACGATTTGCGCCTAGACATTCAATTACGAAGCCGTCGCGCACAAAATGCCGGCCCGGATTTAGAATTGATTTAAAAGTAAAAGCTTCAAAGTATAAAAAAGGCCGTCTGAAACCTCACTACGAGTTTCAGACGGCCTTTATTCCATCAAATAATCAAGCCTGTTTCAGTTTTGCATCGGCATCACGCAATGCAGTGCGCAGACCTTCCTCAATAACCGGATGGTAGAACGGCATATCCAACATTTGCAGAATCGTCATCTTCATTTGATGCGCCCAAGCCATCAAGTGTGCCAAATGTTCGGCAGCAGGGCCGACAACTTCCGCACCAATGAAACGGCCGGTCGCTTTCTCAGCATACAAACGCATATGGCCTTTGTTTACCAACATAACACGGCTACGGCCTTGGTTTCGGAAGGAAACTTCGCCGATGACAAACTCATCAGGTTGATATTTCGCCGCAACTTGCGCGTATTTCAAGCCGATAGTGGCAATTTGCGGACTGGTAAATACCACGCCGATTACGCTACGGCGCAAACCGCTCTCAATATTCGGGAAAATAGCGGCATTGTGACCGGCAATTTTGCCTTGGTCGGAAGCTTCGTGCAGCAGAGGCAATTGATTGGATGCATCGCCTGCGATAAAGATGTGCGGAATGCTGGTTTGCATAGTCAACGGATCGGCAACAGGCACACCACGCGCATCTTTCTCGATAGTCAGGTTTTCCAAACCGATATTGTCCACATTCGGACGACGGCCTACGGCTGCCAGCATATATTCGGCAACGAACACACCTTTTTCGCCATCTTGTTCCCAATGAACTTCAACATTGCCTTCCGCATCCAGTTTGACTTCGGTTTTGGCATCCAAATGCAAAGTCAACTCTTCACCAAAAACGGTTTTGGCTTCTTCAGCAACAACAGGATCGGAAATACCGCCAATCGCACCGGCCACGCCAAAAATTTCAACTTTTACGCCCAAACGGTGCAAAGCCTGACCCAATTCTAAGCCGATTACGCCAGGGCCGAATACGGCCACACTCTTAGGCAGGGTATCCCAAGAGAAAACATCATCATTCACAATCAAGCGATCGCCCAAAACTTCCCACTGAGGGAAAATCACAGGGCGCGAACCGGTGGCAATCACAAAACTTTTTGCAGTAATTTGAGTGTGGTCATCGATTTGGACGGTGTGTTCGTCAACAAATTTTGCTGTACCCATAATGCGCTTGTCGGCAGGCCACTCTTCTACATCGCTGACTACAAAACCGACAAAACGGTCGCGTTCGGACTTCACGCGGTGCATGACTTCTTCGCCGTTTACCGTTACGCTGTCTTTATCCAAATGCACGCCAAACGGATCGGTATGCAAAGCATGATGGCGCGCTTCTGCTGCGGCAATCAAGAGTTTAGAAGGCATACAGCCCACGCGCGCGCAGGTCGTGCCGAACACATTGTTTTCAATCAGGTAAACATTGTCTGTATGAAGTCGGGCATTGCGAAATGCGCCCATACCGGCTGTACCGCCACCCAGTACTACCACATCTGCTTGAATCTTTTTCATATTTTATCCTTACTGTCTATATCCAAACCGATATTGCCATCAGGTTATCCGTTTTCAGACGGCCTAAACTTCATAAACTATCAAAATTTAAAAATCAATAGCCAATATCTAAATATCGATTTAAAACAATAATCTCAAATTCTACTTGTAAATATAGAGTTATTCAGAACGCCGATTTGCAAACGTCGTCTGAATAACTCTATATTTGGGTCTTTCAGACGGCCTTTTCAAGCCGTCTTAAGCATACAGGCAATTAGTTTTTAGCCAAGTAAGCTTCCAAGTCTTCGCTGCCGCCGATATATTTGCCGCCGATGAATACTTGAGGAGCAGTCATCTTGCCGGTAATAGCGCGTACGGAAGTAACAGTTGCATCTTTGCCCAATACGATTTCTTCGTAAGACAAGCCTTTGTCTTGCAGCGCTTTTTTAGCTTTAGCGCAGAATTGGCAGCCAGGTTTGGTGAAGATGGCAACAGACTCTTGAGCTTTCCAGTCAGGAGCAATGTATTTCAACATAGTGTCAGCGTCAGACACTTTGAAAGGATCGCCTGGCTCTTCAGGTTCGATAAACATTTTTTCAACCACGCCGTCGTTAACCAGCATGGAGTAACGCCAAGAGCGTTTACCGAAGCCCAAGTCTTCTTTGTCAACCAACATGCCCATGCCTTCAGTGAATTCACCGTTGCCATCAGGGATCATGTAGATGTTGTCGGCTTCTTCTTCAGCAGCCCAAGCGTTCATTACGAAAGTGTCGTTTACAGATACGCAGTAGATTGCGTCAACACCATTTTCTTTGAACGCACCAAACAATTCGTTGTAGCGTGGTAGGTGAGAAGAAGAGCAAGTTGGAGTAAATGCGCCAGGCAGAGAGAACACGACTACTTTTTTGCCTTTGAACAAATCATCAGTAGAAACATCTTTCCAAGTGTCGCCAACGCGAGTGCGGAATACTACGGAAGGTACTTTTTGACCGGTACGATCTTGCAAAGCCATTTTTAAGCTCCTTAAAAATTCGGGTTTGAGAAATGAATCAATGCTTGCATTTTAATGCAGGCTTATCGATTTGTATAATTTATAGTTCAAATAATATTAATTACATCAAACTATCAATTCAATTAAACCGAAAACAGCTATTCTTCTAAATGAAGGCTATCTGGAATAAAACAAGTACCTGACTGAAATTATTTTTTAGGTAAGGGCTGAACGGGCGAATCCGAAGCCACAATTTCGCCGATGGCTGTTTCCGCAATATCCTTCAAAGCATAGCGGTCCTTATCCGGCATATCTGTCGGTTTGTATTGAGGCGAGAAATCCAAACGGATACGGATTTTCTTCATCGAAACAATGCGCCATAAAGACTGCAACAGGTTTACCTCCGCATAGGATGGCAGATCCGTCCGTTGTCCTTCGTCATCATAATAGCGTAAGGTTACCGCCTGAATCGGCGCTTTCGCATCAATAGCCGATTGAAACAGGGCTGCTTTAAACGGCAAAATACCCAAGCCAGAAGAAGTGCGCGCCTCGGGGAAGAAACTTACATTCTGCCCTGCTTTCAATGCCGCACAAATCGCCTGATTAATCGGTTCAACATCACGGCGGGAATTGCGGTTGATAAACACCGTACCGGCATTTTTACCCATTTTCCCCAAAACCGGCCAGCTGCTGATTTCCTGTTTCGCAATAAAACTGCTCGGATAAACGGCACTCATGGCAAAAATATCCAACCAAGATACATGATTGGCTACCACCAAAGTACCGCTTACATTTCCTTGCGGCGGTACACCGATTTCCAATTCGATATCCAAAGCATCCAACGCACCCTTTCCCAAAACAACCACAGCATGATTGCGTTCCTCTGCATTGTTGCCATCGATGGCACGCAAATCCCGACCGGTTCTGAATAACCAAGCTGCCAAACGGCAAAGTCGGCTCAGACGTTTAAAAAAAGGAGCTTTTTGTTTAGACATAAAATTTCTTCTGTATTGTGTTCATTGTTTTCAGACGGCCTCTGACATTTAAGGCCGTCTGAAACTATTTCTGGCAATTTGGACAATAAAATGTTCCACGCTGCCCCAAAGTTTCTTTAAAAATCAACCCGCCACACTGAACGCAAGGCTCGTTATGACGGCCATAGACCGTATATTCCTGCTGGAAATAGCCACTTTTGCCATCGCTATTGACAAAGTCCCGCAGCGTACTGCCGCCCGTTGCAATTGCCCTCAGCAGAACCGCTTTAACGGTTTCCACCAATAATGCGCATTCTTTCTTGGTCAGCTTATTTGACGGACGCAATGGCGAAATACCCGCCTTAAACAGACTTTCATTCGCATAAATATTGCCGACGCCAACCACCACCGCATTATCCATCAGTGCTAATTTAACTGCACGCTTTTGGGTTTTCAATTTCTGATACAAGTAATTTGCATCAAAATCGTCCGAGAGCGGCTCTGGTCCCAACTTTTCCAACAGCGGATGATGTTCGGCAATACCTTCATACCACAATACCGCACCAAATTTACGCGGATCGTGATAACGCAATACGGTGCCGTCATCAAATACAAAATCTAAATGATCATGTTTATCCGGAGTGGCGATACGCTCATCATCGGCGGTAAAAATCCGCAAACTGCCGGACATACCCAAATGAATAAGTAAAATACCCGTTTCAAAAGTAATAATCAAATACTTCGCACGCCGGCTGCATGCCAAAACTTTGCGCCCGACCAAAATTTGCGCCAAGTTCGGATGGATAGGCCATCTCAATTTAAACTGGCGAATAATGACTTTTTTTATCTTTTTGCCATCAATATGAGGCGCGATTCCGCGTAAAGTCGTTTCCACTTCAGGTAATTCAGGCATCGTTATTCTCCAAATTCATCATTATATATAGGCCGTCTGAAAACTATTCGGCCAAACGTGCCGTACTTAAAGCAACCGTATTGCCATCGAATGCAGATTCCAATTCAGGCAAAGGATGGACACCAACCAAATGTTTCGTTAACACCATCCCATAAACCGCTGCACACTGCGGCCACCACCTATCCCCTGCCTTTTCCATAAACCGCCAAAACTTCAAAGCAGAAGGCGAATTCACAGCAGGCAGATAATCCATAAACTGCCCATATTCTATTTCAAAACCAATATCCGCAATTTTTCGTTTCAACTCAGCCAGAGCCAAGCATTGAGATTTCAAAGGCAGCTTTTCCCCATCAAACCAAGAGCTTAATCCCCACAAAGATTTAGGGTTGAACCCCGTCAAAATCAACCTGCCTTCAGGTTTTAATATCCTAAACGCCTCTTGCAACACCAAATCTGCAGATGAAACTTCCAAAAGATGAGGCATCAATAACACATCCACGGAATGCGTTTCAAATGCCAACATTTCAGCATTCATCCGCACATCGCGAGGCACCACAATCATATTTTCAGACGGCCTCTGCCATATACCGCCCAATTGAACCGCCACTTGCCTATTCAAATACTGCAAATGCCGTCTGAAAAAATCCGCCTCTTTTTGAGCAAGATATTGTCCCATTGGCGTTTGCATAAAAAAAGTTTCCATTAAAGGCTCCCCTATGCATCCCGACTTGTGTGACAGAATTTTAACACCACGGCCACATCACACAAACAAATTCCCTGCTCGACTTGACGTTTAAATGCTGAAACGATACTATCAAAAAGACGAAATTTTATTATATATTTGATAACTTTATTTACTATGGCAAAACTAAAAACCATCGCTCTGACCATTTCAAGCCTGTCGGCGGTTTCCGCCACAGCCTATGCGCAAAACGCTACGCCCAACCAAGTCGGCATGGCCATGATGCGCCTCAACTCCGCCCTGCTTGACCAAGCCAAAGCACAAACCTTCGGCTCCGGCAGCTTATGGGCATCGTTGCGTAAAGACTTCCGCATCAACGAAGTCAACACAGAACTGGTTCGCCGCCATGAAAACAAATTTGCTGCAAACAGTGCATATTTCGACCGCACCATCTCCCGCAGCAAACCTTATATGTACCATATTGCCAATGAAGTTAAAAAACGCAATATGCCCGCCGAAATTGCTTTGTTGCCTTTCATTGAAAGCGCATTCGTAACCAAAGCCAAATCACACGTCGGCGCATCCGGCCTGTGGCAATTTATGCCGGCTACCGGCCGCCACTTCGGCTTGGAAAAAACGCCTTTGTATGACGGCCGCCACGATATTTACGCCGCTACCGATGCCGCATTGAACTACCTGCAATACCTGCACGGTATGTTCGGCGACTGGTCTTTGGCGCTTGCCGCTTACAACTGGGGCGAAGGTAATGTCGGACGCGCTGTCAACCGCGCCCGCGCGCAAGGTTTGGAACCGACATACGAAAATCTGCGTATGCCGAACGAAACACGCAATTACGTTCCAAAACTCTTGGCCGTCCGTAATATCGTTGCCAATCCGCAAACTTTTGGCATGAATATCAGCGAAATCAGCAATCAGCCGTATTTCAAATCTGTCAGCATCGACAAACCTATTGATAACAGCACAATTGCTCGTTTTGCAAACATCAGCGAAAGCGAACTGTTGGCACTCAACCCAGGTTTCAATGCTCCGGTATTCATCCCTAAAAACAACCGTCGTCTGTTGTTGCCGGTTTCTGCGGTTTCTGCATTTGAGAAGAACTACCGCAATGCAAATCCAGATACCCTGATGTCTTGGGATATTTATACTTCTTTGGGTAACAAAAAGCTTAATGCCATCGCCAACGATACCGGCATGAGCGTAGCCGAACTCAAGCGCCTCAACGGCCTGAGCGGTAGCGCCATTTCTGAAGGCCGCAGCATTTTGGTGGCTAAAAACTCAGCTACCCAAAGTCAAGACATTATTAACTTTATCGACAAAGACAATACTCCGGATACTTACCAATCCAATATGCCGGCTATGTCTCCGATTATTGCTTCCAGCGTAGCAGAACCGGTTAAAGTTGCTCAAACTACTGTGACCAATATTGTTGCTCCTGTTGTTCCACAGTCCAGCAAACCGGTTGACTTTATTGCACGCAGCAAAACTGAAAACGTTACTTCCGTAGTGGTAACAGAAACCAAAGCCCAAACTCAAGTTGCAAATGCGGAAGTGCCTGCTCCAGTTGCAGCCATGACCCATGCGACTACCGAGACCATTGCTAAAAATGTTACAGAAGCGCCCAAATCAGCCATCCCTGCAGACTTGACCGCGCCGACTGTTGCCGCAAACGATGTAGCCCCTACTCCAGCAGTTGAATCTGTTGCTGTTGCTCCGGTTCAAGAAGAGCGTGATGACCTGATGGCTTTGGTACAAAGCCAACCTGCGGAGGAACCTGCAGCAACTGTTGCTGAAGCGACTTCTGAAGCCAAACAAGTTCAAACTGTTGTTACTGCTGAAAGCGCTCGTGCCGCACGTATCGCAGCCAATACCGCTAAACAACAACAACGCATCAATGCACGTCTTGCACGTGTAAATGGCCAACAAAACACACAAACCGCAGCACTTGCAGTGGATACCCACCGTGTGGCAGATGGCGATACATTGTTTAATATCTCCAAACGCTATAACCTGAGCGTAGCCGATTTGATTATTGCCAACAACATCAAAGGCAACAATATCAAAAAAGGCCAAATCCTCCGTGTTACAGCTGCTCCGGCAAAAGTCCGCAGCAACCCGGTTCAAAACGTTTCCTACACTGTACGTAAAGGCGATACCCTGAACACCATCGCCAGCCGTTTCAATGTTGATATTAACGATATCCGCCGTTGGAACCGCAATACCCGTACCGTATCTCCCGGTCAACGTTTGAAACTGATTGGTAGCTAATATTATCTTTAAAACAAAGGCCGTCTGAAAGATTCAGACGGCCTTTTTCTTGATGATAGATAATCAAGTTAATGTTTGATAACAAACAGAATAGTCTTTACTTAAAGATAAAAATATTTTTTGAAAATTACTGTATAAAAAAAGAGTGTGCAAAAACACACTCTCTTCTTCAAACGAATTGTCGTCAAACCCTATGCTAAATACCCTTATCCAAACATATGAATTCCGTAAAATATATTCCTATGCCGGTGAAAAAGCATCACAGAAGAAGGCATCTTCCGGTAAAGCGCAATTTTGAGTCAGCAAACTTTGCGCATTCTCCGTCATGGCTGGTGACCCGCAAGCATAAACTTCATATTGCCCCATATCAGGATAATTTTGTGCGGCAACATTTTGCACGTATCCATTCTCCCCTTTCCAATCGGAATTAGGCTTAGAAAGAACAGGCGAAAATTTTGCATTTTTCAGACGGCCTATTAATGCTTCTGCTTCTTCCAATGCGTACAAATCCTCCTGCTGACGTGCTCCCCAGTAAAAATGAACCGGACGTTCGCTATTCTGATGAATCAAATCAAGCAAGATACTGCGGATAGGTGCGTAACCTGTACCCGTTGCCAACAAAACAATCGGTTTATCGCTGCCTTTTTGCAAAGTAAACGTACCCAATGGACCTTTAACGCGGACAATGCCTTTTTCTTTGATTTTAGGCTCGGCACCAAAAATCATTTCTGAGCATACGCCGTTTTCACGTTTGCGGATATGCAGGTCCAAAACACCTTCTTGGTCAGGAGAATTGGCAATTGAATAGCTGCGACTGATATTGCCGGGAAGCAGCAAATCAATATATTGTCCGGCATAAAATGCAAATGACGGCGCTTTAGGCAAAGCCAATCGCAACAAAGCAACATCATGTTTGATTTCAATCGTTTCAATGCGTACAGGCAAAGTGCGCACCGGCAAAGCATTTTGATTAAAACCTGGCACATTGATTTTGAGGTCGCTCTTCGCAGTGGTACAACACAATAACACTTTGCCCTGTGCTTTTTCTTCTTCACTGATGGCTTTATCAATATGCTTGCCCATTTCAAATTCGCCACTAATCAACTCGGCCTTACATTGTCTGCAGGCGCCATTTTTACAAGAATGGGGCAGATTTAAATTCTGACGGGTCGCAGCGGCAAGAACGGTCTCATCCTCGTTTGCCGTAAATGTAGTTTGATCTGGTAAAGTAATAGTATGTGTCATGGTATTTAGAATAATTTTAGAATCAAAATAAAGGCCGTCTGAAAAATAAGACCTATTTTTCAGACGGCCTGTCCTATCTATCAAGCTAATTTAGCTTTAATCAGCTCTTGAACCTGAGCCGGATTGGCCTTGCCTTTACTTGCTTTCATCACTTGACCGACAATCGCATTCAAGGCTTTCTCATTACCGGAACGGAATTGCTCAACGGCTTTCGCATTGTTTGCCAGCACTTCATCCACCATAGCTTCAATTGCGCCAGTATCGGTAATCTGTTGCAAACCATGTTTTTCGATGATTTCAGCAATACCTGCTTCAGGCTCAGCCCACATTGCTTCAAAAGCTTTTTTCGCCAGTTTGCTGCTTAATGTTCCATCTGCAACTTTAGCAACCAACTCGGCAAGACGTGAAGCTGTAATCGGGCTTTCAGCCAATTCCAAACCTTCTTTGTTCAAGGTAGCGGCAAGCTCACCGTTCATCCAGTTCGCCGTCAATTTACCTTGGCCGCAGGCTTTGGCTGCTTCTTCAAAATAGGCAGCTTGAACGCGGCTGGCAGTCAACAGGCGCGCATCATAGTCAGACACGCCGTAATCGGCAACAAAACGCGCTGCCATTTCATGTGGCAATTCAGGCATTTGCTCTTTGGCTTTTTGCAATTGGCCGTCTGAAATAATGACCGGCAGCAAATCCGGGTCAGGGAAATAGCGGTAATCGTGCGCATCTTCTTTCAAACGCATCACACGGGTTTCACCTTTTTCAGGGTCAAACAACATGGTTGCCTGCTGTACTTTACCACCATCTTCCAAAATTTCGATTTGCGCTTCCACTTCATAATTGATGGCTTGTTCCAAGAAGCGGAAAGAGTTGAGGTTTTTGATTTCACGGCGTGTACCGAACTCGGCCTGACCTTTTGGACGTACAGAAACGTTGGCATCAACACGGAACGAACCTTCCGCCATATTACCGTCGCAAATATCCAGCCAAGTCACTAAACCATGCAACGCTTTAGCATATGCCACAGCTTCGGCTGCGGAACGCATTTCAGGCTCGGAGACAACTTCCAACAAAGGCGTACCGGCACGGTTCAAGTCGATACCGGTAGCACCGTTCAAACCTTCATGTACGGATTTACCCGCATCTTCTTCCATGTGCGCACGGGTAACATTGATGGTTTTAACCTCATCGCCCACTACGATTTCCAGTTTGCCGTGTTCAACAATCGGCAAATCCAACTGGCTGATTTGATAGCCTTTTGGTAAATCAGGATAAAAATAGTTTTTACGGTCGAACACGTTTTTCTGATTGATTTTCGCATCCAAAGCCAACCCGAGTTTGATGGCTTTTTCGACGACTTCGCGGTTCATTACCGGCAATACGCCCGGCAACGCACACTCAACCACGCTGGCGTGGGCATTAGGTTCAGCACCGAATGCAGTGGATGCGCCGCTGAAGATTTTGGATTGGGTGTTGAGTTGGACGTGGATTTCCAGTCCGATTACGGTTTCCCAAGTCATAAGGGTCTTTCTGTCGAAAAAAAGTTAATCGGTTAAATGAGTGATTCGTTTTTCAGACGGCCTAAATAAGAAACCATAACAGGCCGTCTGTAAGATAAGTTTATTTCCTGCGACGTTGGAAACCAGGCAGTTGCCAATGGAAACGGTATGCAGTCAGGCGAAACAACAATCCGCCGGCAAAAAGCAGGTTTAACGTAAAAATATTAATCCAGCCCAAATGTCCGAACAGATAAATCAGCCCACCAATCAAAATGGCTACGCTGCCGTAAAGGTCGGTGCGCAAAATCATCGGCACATCATTGACCAAAATATCGCGCGCAATACCGCCGCCAACGGCAGTCACAAAAGCCAAAGAAATAACGCCGAACAAATTAAGCTGCAAAGCCATACCGATTTGTGCACCGGTAATACTGAACGCTGCCAAACCGATGGCATCGGCAATAATAAAAGCAGCGGCCAAATAGGTGCTGCGATAACGTTGCACCCTTATCAACCATGCAATGGCAAGCGTGGCAAACACGACTATCAGCGCATCGGTTTGCAAAAACACTTGCGGAATCCGGCCGACCAAACCATCGCGTATCATGCCGCCGCCAACAGCCGTCAGTAACGCAGTAATGACGACACCGAGTACATCCAACCGCTTGTTGTAGCCGACCAAATAGCCGGAAATGGCAAACGCAGCTGTCCCAATGATTTGAATGAAGTCGGTGGCTGTCATGATTTTTAAATATCTACAATATGCAGCACCTCAATACATTCAGGCACTTTTATATGGTTTATTTTCAGACGGCCTTGAATCATCAAGGCCCTAAAACATTATTCCGGCGCTTTAGTGTGCCAATCGCTATTCAGTTGAACTTGATGTGCGGCACCCAAAATTTTGGCTTCGGAGAAATAGTTGCCGATAAATTGCACACCAATCGGCAGGCCGTTTGCGCTGAAACCGGCAGGCAGAGTCAGTGCAGGCAAACCGGCAAGGTTCACGGCGATGGTGTAAATATCGGACAAGTACATTTGGACAGGGTCGTGAATGTCGCTGCCGAGTTTTGGCGCGGCAGTCGGCGCAGTCGGCGCAAGAATGAAATCACATTGACCAAAGGCCGTCTGAAAATCATTGGCAACCAGACGACGCAGTTTTTGCGCTTTCAGATAATAAGCATCGTAGTAACCATGGCTCAATACATAAGTACCGATCATGATACGGCGTTTGACCTCGCTGCCGAAACCTTCGGCACGAGTATTGCTGTACATTTCTTCCAAATCGCCGAATTGCGCCGCACGATGGCCATAACGTACGCCGTCGAAGCGGGATAAGTTAGTACTTGCTTCAGCAGAGGCGAGAACGTAATAAGCAGGAATCGACAATGATGTTTGCGGCAGGGAAACTTCAACAGTCTCCGCGCCTTGGACTTTGAGCAAATCGATAACGCTTTGTAAGGCCGTCTGAACATCGGCATCTGCGCCTTCGCCGAAATATTCTTTAGGCAAACCGATTTTCAAACCTTTGAGCGGCTTGTCCAAATCACGGGTGTAATCTTCTTTGTCGCGCTCCAAACTGGTGGAATCGCGCTCGTCAAAGCTGGCCATGGCGTTCAACAAAATCGCACAGTCTTCGGCCGTTTGCGCCATAGGGCCGGCTTGGTCGAAGCTGGAAGCATAAGCAACCATACCGAAACGTGAAACCGTACCGTAAGTCGGCTTGATACCGGTAATACCGCAATGCGATGCAGGCTGACGGATAGAACCGCCGGTATCCGAACCCAACGCAGCAGGTGCCAAACGCGCCGCAATCACGGCAGCCGAACCTCCTGACGAACCGCCGGGAACATGTTCAAGATTCCATGGGTTTTTGGTTGCGCCGTAGAACGAAGTCTCATTGGTCGAACCCATGGCAAATTCGTCCATATTGGTACGGCCAAGAGTAACCATGCCGGCATCCAACAAGTTTTGCACCACAGTGGCAGTATAAGGAGAAACAAAGTTATCCAACATTTTGGAGCTGCATGCACTGCGCCAACCTGTTTGGCAGAAAATATCTTTGTAAGCAACCGGCACACCGGTCAAAGCCGTTGCATTGCCGGCTGCGATACGCGCATCGGCTGCTTTGGCTTCAGCAAGGGTCTTATCTTGATCGATGGTAACGTAGCCGTTGATGGCAGGGTTTTTCGCAGCAATAGCGGTCAAATATTCGGTCGCCAATTCGACTGCGGAAATTTGTTTGGATTGCAGCAGGCTGCTGGCTTGTTTGAGCGTGTAAGCGGTCATTGTGCCGTACTTTCTATAAAACAGTTTTTGCTTTCAAAACAGATATTGAAAACATCCGTTTAAATCAATAAATCGGGCCGTCTGAACAAAGTATCCTTTCAGACGGCCTTGCAATAGGGGCTTGCCGATAAGCAAAGGCCGTCTGAAACCTTATTCTTCAATCACTTGAGGAACGATATACAGGCGGTTGCGCACTTCTGGGGCAACAGCCTGATATTCTGCAGCGTGGTCAGTTTCAGTCACTTTATCTTCGCGCAGACGCAAAGCGGCTTCGTGCGGATGCGCCATGGGTTCGATGCAGTCGGTATTGACGCTTTGCATGTTTTCAACCATGGCAAAAATGTCGTTCAACTCGGCAAGCGTTTTGTTTTTTTCTTCGTCCGTTAAAGTGAGGCGCGAGAGTTTTGCGATTTTTTCCACATCATTTAAGCTTAAAGCCATAAAAAATCCTTGTCTGATAGCAATGCACCTTGGGTTTGGGGTATCATTGCATTTCGTCTTCTATGAAGCGAAGAATTATAACCGAAAACCAAACAGGTTGGCATGGTGTTTTAATTCAGACGGCCTTTAAAGGGTGCATTTATCCGTCTAAAACCGTGTACCTGTTTTTCTTATTTTAAATAATGCTAAACACATCCGGGCTGGGCCGGAATTTCAGGAATCCTAATGTTTCGTCTTTTATCTCGTTTCCTCTCCAATGATATTGCCATCGACTTGGGCACGGCCAACACGCTGATTTTTGTACGCGGCAAAGGGATTGTTTTGGATGAGCCGTCCATGGTTGCGATTCAATCCGGCACAGGCAATAAAAGTAAAATTATGGCAGTGGGCACGGAAGCCAAAAAAATGCAGGGCCGCGCGCCGCGCAATATCGAAATCGTCCGCCCGATGAGAGACGGTGTAATTGCCGATTTTGTGATTACCGAGCGTATGCTGGGTATGTTGATTAAAAAAGCCACTGAAGGACGGTCTTTGGTTCCGCCCCGTGTGGTTATCTGTGTTCCGGGCGGCTCTACCCAAGTAGAACGTAAAGCGATTTTGGATTCGGCGTTTGCCGCCGGCGCGGCAAGCGTGCATTTGATTGAAGAACCGATGGCCGCCGCTTTGGGCGCAGGCTTGCCGATTGAAGATGCGGCAGGTTCGATGATTGTCGATATTGGTGGCGGTACGACTGAAATCGGCATTCTTTCACTGGGCGGTATGGCCTATTCTGCTTCTGTCCGCGCAGCCGGCGATGAATTCGATAAAAGCATCATCCATTACCTGCGTCGCCATCGCGGTGTCTTGATTGGCGAAGCTACAGCCGAAGAATTGAAGAAACAAATCGGCTCTGCCTCGGGCTTTGAAACCGAAACAGCCATGCGCATTAAAGGCCGTGATCTGGCTGAAGGCACGCCTAAATCCTTGGCAGTTACTTCAGATGAAATCCGTGAAGCATTGAGTGAAACGGTGAATCAAATCATCCGTGCCGTCCGTCTGGCTTTGGAACAGGCTCCGCCCGAACTGGCCGGCGACATCGCCGACCGCGGTATTATGCTGACCGGCGGCGGCGCGCTTCTGCACGGTATCGATACCGTCTTGGCCGACGCAACCGGCCTGCCCGTCGGTATTGCCGACCAGCCTCTGAACTGCGTCGCCTATGGTGCCGGTAAGGCTTTGGACTATATTGGCAAATGGGATACCGTGTTTACGGAAAACCCATAAGGTAGATGGTTATGGAACGCTCTTCTTTGCGCTTTGACGAGGCAAAAGGCTCTAAGCTGTTGCCTCGTTTTGTCGTTTATATCGCTCTGGCTGCCGGCCTGATGGTGGCAGATTACCGCTTTTCATTGATGCAGCCTGTACGTGCTGCAGTAATGCCCATGCTCTATCCTGTTCAATGGCTGGCAAATCAACCTGTTCAACTTTATCAATATTTTGCCGACCTCTCCCAGTCCAAATCCGAGCTCTTGGAACAAAATCGCCAACTTCTGGAAGAAAATGGCCGTCTGAAAATCGATTTGCAGCGGGATAAAGTCAATACCGATGAATTGCGCGAATTAAAAAAACTGTACGGTTTGCAACAAAAAGGTATTCACAACGTTATCGGTGCGGAAGTCATTTCCAATGGCAAAGATCCGCTTTCCGAAAGACTGATTATCGGCAAGGGCAGTCAAGACGGCTTGAAAGTTGGCGATGCGGTCATCGATCAAAGCGGTTTGATCGGCCTGTTGACACAAGTTCACACACAAAGTGCAGAAATTGGGCTGATTTCAGGCGGACAAAGCATTGTCCCCATAGCCGTCAGCCGCACCGGCGAACGCAACTTGGCATACGGCAATGGCAACGGTTTGGATTTGCGCTATTTCCCAACCGGCTCAGACTTGAAACCCGGCGATATTCTGCTGACTTCCGGTTTGGACGGTACTTATCCGGCGGGGATTCCCGTTGCAACCGTCAGCAAGGTTGTCCGCGCATCGGGAACACCTTATTACGATACGCAACTGACGCCTTTGGCCGCTTTACGCAGCAGCCGTTTTGTCTTGGTACTTTCTTCCGGCCCTTCTTCCCCACGCTGATTTCATGAACGATTTTGACGATTCTTACCGTGCAGTACCGCTGCACATCATGGCGGCCAGTCTCATTGTGATGATGATACTGGACTTTATGCCATTTTCCTTTGACGGATTCTTTTGGCTGCCTGAAATGACGGCACTGATGTTGCTGTATTGGACATTGCACCAACCGCAACGTGCAGGCATGGGACTGGCTTTTGCCATCGGTCTGATTGTCGATGCCGCAACCGCCGCAACTTTGGGCTTGCACGCCCTGTCTTACGTCGTGATGACTTATTTCATTTTAAACCGCCGCCGCCAAATCATGCTTTACGGCCACATTATGCAATTAGCCGCTGTATTGGCTGCCCTGCTTCTCAATCAGGCCGTCTTAACTGTTGCCCGTTTGTTCCTTAATCATCAGGTCATCACTTTGCAAGGCTTTGTTGCTCCATTTGTCGGCGCCCTGCTTTGGCCGATACTCAGCCAGTTGATGCTGATTGTGACCCGTATTTACCGCTCCCACTGAAAAGATGAAACCGATTCTTCCACGCCGTCTTTCCGGTGGTCAACATACCAAAAAACCTTCTGCTCAGGCAGCACAAGCCGATGCTTTGTTGCGCCTGCTCGTTGCCTTTATCCTGATTGTCATCTTCTTTTCCATCTTACTGGCGCGGTTCTTCTACCTGCAAGTAACTCAACACAATGAGTTTTCCGGTCAAGCATCAAGCAACCGTATCACCCTGATTCCAACGCCGCCCGTACGCGGCGAAATCGTCGATATCAACGGCGTTCCTTTGGCCAAAAACTATCCCGTCTTTTCGCTTGAAGTTATTCCTAGCCGCATCGAAGGCAAGATGGAAGATGTCATTGAAGCATTGAAAAAATACGTCGATATTACGCCGACAGATTTAAAACGCTTCAAAAAATACCGCGAAAGCTATCGAAAATTTGAAAATATCCCGCTCAAGCTCAGGCTGACCGATGAAGAGACTGCACGCTTGTCCGTACATCTGCGCGAATTCAAAGGCGTAGAGGTCAACTCACGCACATTCCGCGAATATCCTTACGGCAAGCTGACTTCCCATTTCTTAGGCTATATCGGCCGTATTAGCGATAAAGACAAAGAAATGCTGGAAGAAGAAGGCCTGACTGCCCTCTATCGCGGCAGTACACATATCGGTAAATCCGGCTTGGAAAAATATTACGAACACCAGCTTCATGGTATTCCAGGCTATCAGGAAGTCGAAAAAGACGCTTACGGCAACATCGTCCGTGTATTGAAAAATGTCCCGTCCAAAATGGGGCAAACCTTGCGCCTAGGCATGGATATCCGTATGCAGCAGGAAGCCGACCGAATTTTGGGCGACCGCCGTGGCGCATTGGTGGCCATCAATCCGCAAGACGGTACTGTCTTGGCATTTGTTTCCAAGCCTTCTTTCGATCCCAACCTCTTTATTGACGGCATCGACAGCGACACTTGGAAAATGCTGAATAACGATTGGAAAAAGCCTTTGATCAACCGCGTTACCCAAGGCCTTTATCCGCCAGGTTCTACATTCAAACCCTTTATGGGCATGGCCTTGTTGGAAAGCGGCAAAATCACTCAGAACACCATCGTCCCAGCCCCCGGCGCATGGAGCATACCCGGCAGCCGCCATATTTTCCGCGACTCCGTCCGCAGCGGTCACGGCTCGGCCAACTTGAGCAAAGCCATTCAAGTATCCTCAGATACTTTCTTCTACCGTTTGGGTTACGAAATGGGTATCGATAAAGCCTCTCCGTATCTGGCGCAATTCGGTTTCGGCCAGAAAACCGGCATTGATCTGCCCAGCGAATACACAGGCGTTTTGCCCAGCCGCGAATGGAAATCCAAACGCTTTGCCAAATCTTCCGACCCGACTGCCAAAGAATGGCGCGCCGGAGAAATGGTTTCCGTCAGTATCGGCCAAGGCTACAATGCCTACACGCCTTTGCAAATGGCACATGCGACAGCATCTCTGGCCAATAACGGTGTTGTCCATCAGCCGCATTTGGTCAAAGAAATATTGGATTTCGGCGCGCGCAAAATTACCCGTATCAATCCTAATCCTGAGCGTCAAATTCCGTTCAAAGCCGATAACTTCGAATACGTCAAACACGCAATGGAAAAGGTATTGAAACCGGGCGGTACGGCGCACCGTATCGGTGGCGGACTCGCTTACACAATGGGCGGTAAAACCGGTACGGCCCAAGTCGTACAAATTAAACAGGGCGGCCGCTACAATGCCGCAGCCCTGCGTGAACAACACCGCGACCACGCATGGTTTATCTCGTTTGCGCCATTGGAAAAACCTGAAATCGCTATTGCCGTTATTTTGGAAAACGGCGGTTGGGGTGCGTATGCCGCGCCATTGGCTCGTGAAATGACTGATTTTTATATGCTTCACGTCAAGCCGCAACAGTTTTCAGACGGCCTTGAGTCAGATTCGGCCAAAACTGAAACAACGGACAAGCATCAGCCTATTACCAGCATTTTCCAATCTGCCTACGGACTGACTCCGACAAGCCCTGCCTCACAGCCGGAGGTTCATCATGAATAACACATCAGCGTGGAAAAATTTCAAATCCACCATTGCAGCCCCGATTGACCCTTGGCTGTTTTTTGCCATGCTTGCCATCTACATCATGAGCCTATTCCTGCTCTATTCTGCAGACGGGCAAGAGTTCGGCCAATTGGAAAACAAAACCATCCATACCGTTTTGGGCTTTGCCCTGTTATGGATTATCGCCGTATTCAAGCCGCAAACGGCTGCCAAAGTTGCCCTGCCTGTTTACATTGTCGGCGTATTACTGCTGATTGGCGTTGAAGTCGCTGGCGTTACCGTCAACGGCTCAACCCGTTGGCTGAGTCTCGGCTTTACCCGTATCCAACCTTCCGAAATCATGAAAATCGGCATTCCCATGACTGTCGCGTGGTATTTCCAACGCTATGAAGGCCGTCTGAAATGGATACATTATATTGTCGCCCTCGTGCTGATTCTTGTTCCTGTCGCCCTGATTTTGAAACAGCCCGACCTCGGTACGGCAGCACTGATTATGGCTTCGGGTATTTTTGTCATCTTCTTTGCCGGACTGCCTTGGAAGGCCATTTTTGCTGCTATTATTGCCTTTGTGGCCGCTTTGCCGCTCTTGTGGAACTACGGCATGCACGACTATCAGAAAACCCGCGTCCTCACCCTGCTCGACCCAACCAAAGACCCGTTGGGCGCAGGCTACCACATTATCCAATCCATGATTGCCATCGGCTCGGGTGGCGTATGGGGTAAAGGCTGGCTCAACGGCACGCAAACCCACTTGGACTATATTCCCGAATCAACGACTGACTTTATTTTTGCGGTATTCGGCGAAGAGTTCGGCCTGATCGGCAATATCCTTTTGCTGCTGGTTTACCTTATCATTTTGGCACGCGGATTGTGGATTGCCGCGCAAGCTCAATCCCTTTACAGCCGTACTCTGGCAGGCGCGTTGACCATGACCTTTTTCTGCTATGCCTTTGTAAACATGGGCATGGTCAGCGGTATTTTGCCCGTTGTCGGCGTCCCCCTCCCCTTGGTCAGCTACGGCGGTACGGCTACGCTTTCCATCATGGTGGTGCTCGCCCTGTTGATGGGTATTGCCAACGAACACAAAAACCTCCGCCGTCGTAATATGGACAACGACGACCTGACTGCAAGCAAGGAATAATATGGAATTAGGTGTAGAAATCGGCAAACTTCTCGTTGCACTTCTTGTACTGATCAACCCCTTCAGCGCACTCTCGATTTATCTTGACCTGACGCAAGACCACAGCACCAAAGAAAAACGCAGAATTGCGCGTACTGCCGCACTAGCCGTTTTCATCGTGATTGTCGTCTTTGCGCTGGGCGGCGGTATCTTGTTGAAAGTACTCGGTATCAGCGTGGGCTCTTTCCAAGTCGGCGGCGGTATTCTGGTTTTGCTGATTGCCATCTCCTTAATGAACGGCAACGATAATCCTGCTAAACCCAAAATTGATCCCCATTCAGAAGAACATCAAAGTGCGCAACAAGTCCGCCGCAATGAAAAAGCCATTGCCGTCGTACCCATTGCCATTCCGATTACCATCGGCCCCGGCGGTATCTCTACCGTCATCATTTACTCCTCTGCCGCCAAAAATTACAGCGATATTGCCCTAATTATCATCTCCGGCTTTCTGGTCAGCCTGATTTGCTATCTCATCCTGATCGTTGCCGGACGCATCAGCAAACGCTTGGGCACGACCGGTCTGACCATCCTCAACCGCATCATGGGCATGATGCTTGCCGCCATTTCCGTAGAGATTATTGTTGCCGGCTTAAAATCTATTTTTCCCCAACTGGTCGCTTGAAGTACAATTATCACAATAAAAGGCCGTCTGAAACATTTTCAGACGGCCTCATAAAAACATAAAAACAAAGGAGCCAACTATGTTTCACAGCACCCACGTTTTCACCGGAGAAACCATTTACTGCCGACCGGCGCAAAGCTATACCGAGTTCACCGACGAATTAAACCGCCTCCAAACCCTTCAGCAAACCTTCGCGCAATCAAGCATTACCGAGCGCACCGCCCTCTTACAGCAATTTGCCGACAGCCTTACCCAAAACCAAGAACGCCTTGCCGAAATGGTTTGCGAAGAAGTCGGACGCTGCCTGCACGAATGCCGTGCCGAAATCAGCAAATCCATCGAGCTTATCCGCTACTACGTCCGCCTTGCCCCCGAACTGCTTGCCCATAAAACCATCGCCACCCAAGCCAGTCTCAGCCAAGTCCGTTTCGAGCCTTTGGGCGTTGTTTTGGCGGTCATGCCGTGGAATTATCCTATTTGGCAGATTTTACGATTTGCCATCCCTGCCCTGTGCGCCGGCAATGCCTGCGCGGTCAAACCTGCGCCCAGTGTCGCCCGCGTCAGCGAAACCCTCTTCAGCCTCGTCCCCAAAGGTTTGCCGCTTATCGGCGCATGGTTAAGTCATGAAGACACGCTTAAAGCCATTGAAGATACCGATGCCATGGCATTTACCGGTTCAACCCATACCGGCCGCCTGCTGGCCGCCCATGCAGGCAAACATCTGAAAAAAACCGTCCTTGAACTGGGCGGCAGCAATCCGTTTATCATCCTGCCCGACGCCGATCTGCAACGTGCAGCCATCGATGCCTGCTATTCGCGTTTCCGTGATGCCGGACAATCCTGCAATGCCGCCAAACGCATCATTGTTACCCAAGATATTGCCGATCAATTTATCCCGCTCTTCCTTGCCGAGTGCGCCAAACTGCAAACTGGCAATCCCAAAGACTCGAACACCACCCTTGCCCCACTTCACCGCCAAGACCTGCGTCAAACCGTACACGAGCAGGTTCAAGATGCGGTTGCACACGGTGCGCAATGCTTGAGCGGCGGCTATATCCCTGAGGGAGAAAGCTGGTTTTACCCTGCCACGGTATTGGATCAAGTCAATCCAAACTGCCGCGTTTGGCACGAAGAAGTCTTCGGCCCGGTTGCCATGATCTTACGCGCCGACAATCCGGATCACGCCGTTGCGCTTGCCAATGACACACCTTTCGGCCTCGGCGCCTGCATCTACACAGCCGACACGGCAAATGCATGGAAATACGCCGAAAAAATCCAAGCAGGCTCTGTCTTTATCAACCGCCATACCAGCAGCGACTTGCGCCTCCCCTTTGGCGGCGTCAAAGCTTCAGGCTACGGACGGGAGCTATCCGAATTCGGACTGTACGAATTCGTCAACGTCAAAACCTATTGGCAAAAATAAACCGTTTCATTCACTCAGGCCGTCTGAAAACCCAATTTCAGACGGCCTGATGTTGTTTAAAAAAGCTGGCAAAAATATTGTATTTAATCCCGTACAAACCCTGCAAAATCAAAGCCGCTCAAAAATAGAAACCTATCTTAAAAAGCAATCCATATTCCCACGTCTCCGTTGAATCAGCAGCTTATCGTGTTTTTCATTCCAATTACTGCATTAAGCTATTTCTAAAATACCCAATAAACAAAAATGCCGTCTGAAATACAACTTTCAGACGGCATTTTCAATCAAATACTACTTACCGGATTACAATTTCAAACCGGCCAGTTTAGCAGCATACGCATCCAAATCAGCGATTGGACGGGTAGCCACGCCGCTTTCCATAGCTGCTTTAGCGGTAGCAGAAGCAACACGAGGCAACAGGCGGGAATCGAATGGGGTAGGAATCAGGTATTCCGCACCGAATTCAAATTTCTTACCGTAAGCGGCAACTACTTCTTCAGTTACCTCTTCCATCGCCAAATCAGCCAAAGCATACACGCAGGCGCGTTTCATTTCTTCGTTGATGGTGGTCGCGCCGACATCCAATGCGCCACGGAAGATGAATGGGAAGCACAATACGTTATTCACTTGGTTCGGGAAGTCTGAGCGGCCGGTACCGATCACCACATCCGGACGGGTTTCTTTTGCCAAAGGAGGCAGAATTTCCGGATTTGGGTTTGCCATAGCAAACACAATTGGTTTTTCGTTCATGGTTTTCAGCATTTCAGGCGTCAGCAGGTTTGCGCCGGACAGACCCAAGAAGATGTCTTTACCTTTAACGGCATCGGCCAATACGCGTTGGCCGTTATCTTCAATGGCGTAGAACTGTTTGGACTCGTCCATACGGTCTTTGTCTTCGCGGGTTTTGTAAATCACGCCCTTGGAGTCGCAAACGGTCACGTTTTCGCGTTTCAAACCCAAATCCAGCAATTGGTTCAAGCAGGCAATCGCGGCCGCACCTGCGCCGGAGCACACCAAAGTCGCTTCTTCAATTTTGCGACCGGTATAACGCAAAGCGTTCAGTACAGCGGCAGCGGTAATGATGGCGGTACCGTGTTGGTCGTCGTGGAATACAGGGATTTTGCAACGTTTGCGCAATTCGCGTTCGATATAGAAGCACTCAGGCGCTTTGATGTCTTCGAGGTTGATACCGCCGAAAGTCGGTTCCAAAGAAGCGATGATATCCACCAATTTTTGTGGGTCTTTTTCATCGATTTCGATATCGAATACGTCAACGCCGGCGAATTTTTTGAACAATACGCCTTTGCCTTCCATTACAGGTTTACCGGCCAATGCGCCGATGTTGCCCAAACCCAACACTGCGGTACCGTTGGAAATCACGGCAACCAAATTGCCTTTGGCAGTGTATTTGTAGGCAGTTTGCGGATCGGCATGGATTTCCATACAAGGAGCGGCTACGCCCGGAGAGTACGCCAGCGCCAAATCTTTAGAAGTGGCCAGAGATTTGGTTGGGGTAACGGAGATTTTGCCCGGCACGGGGAATTCGTGGAACTGCAGGGCGGCTTCTTTTAATGAATTTTCCATTTATCGATCCTGTTTGCGAGAGAGATTTTACAGCGAACAAGTCTGAAACAGGCTGCTTCAGACGTTTAAAATTTCTAAAGTCGGGTTGTTAACAGACCGGCTTTGTAAGGGACCGTAATTTTATCATGTTCTTTTGGTGGCGCATACCGATATTTATTACATTTGTTTTGATATTTCGTTTTATTTGGTTTTATGTCTAAAAACTTCTGTAATAATATTTCTTCGCCACACTACCCTTCTTTCAGACGGCATTTTATTTAAACTTAAACATTCAATCCAAAATGACTGTCCAGCGCGGTTTCAATCTGATTTTTTACCGCGTCCAGACTTTGGCTGCTGTCGATGACGGCATAGCGTTCCGGCTGTTCGTTAGCACGTTGCAGATACACTTCGCGCACCCGATTGAAAAACTCGGCTTCTTCTTGCTCGAAGCGGTCTTTCTCGCGCGTTTGGTTGATGCGTGCCATTGACACTTCCAAAGGCACGTCCAACAGCAAGGTTAAATCTGGGCGGAAATCGCCCTGTACCCAATGCTCAAGCGTGGCAATATCTTGCAAGGGAACGCCTCGTCCACCGCCTTGATAGGCAAACGTTGCATCGGTAAAGCGGTCGGAAACGACATGCGTGTCGTTTTTCAGGGCAGGCAGAATGACTGTTTCCAAGTGTTGCTGTCTGGCTGCAAACATCAGCAGGGTTTCGGTACGCAGGCTGACTTGGGTGGCAGGGTTGAGCAGGATTTCACGCAATGCTTCTCCGGCCGGAGTACCTCCCGGTTCGCGCGTAAACAATACGGGCAATTGGTGTTTCTCAAACCATGCTTTCATTACGGCGAGGTTGGTGGACTTACCTGCACCGTCTATACCGTCAAGGGTAATAAATCTGGGTTTCATATAGATATCGTCAATTTAAAGGCCGTCTGAAACTGGGATTATAAATGTTTCAGACGGCCTATTCGGTTTATTTCTTCAAAATATATTTGCGTACGGCAGCGTTGTGTTCAGAAAGATTGTGGCTGAACTCGCTCAAGCCCGTACCATCCATTTTTGAGACGAAATACAGATATTTTTCATCAGACGGATGACCCGCCGCTTCAAGCGCGGCCTTGCCGGGAAGCGCAATCGGCGTCGGCGTCAAACCGCTGCGCGTATAAGTATTGTAAGGCGTATCGCGTTGCAGGTCGGCTTTGCGGATTCTGCCTTTATACGCATCGCCCATGCCATAAATAACGGTCGGGTCGGTTTGCAGGCGCATGCCGATATTCAGGCGGTTGACGAATACGGCGGCCACATGGGCGCGGTCGTCTTCGTGCGCGGTTTCTTTTTCAATCAGACTCGCCATAATCAGCATTTCGTACGGATTTT
Organism: Neisseria perflava; assembly: GCF_002863305.2. Classification (NCBI taxonomy): domain Bacteria; kingdom Pseudomonadati; phylum Pseudomonadota; class Betaproteobacteria; order Neisseriales; family Neisseriaceae; genus Neisseria; species Neisseria perflava. Next base: position 442,401 of record NZ_CP136962.1, on the reverse strand, counting down.
TATAAGGCAGGCCGCTTTGACGGTCGTCCCATGCTTCTTGCAGGTTTTCCCGCATTTTACGGTAGGCGATTTTGTAAATTTGAAGATCGCTGCCGCCGGCATCAATTTCGTAACTATCCGGGAAAAACTGTCCTTCGGGATTGCTGCTCAAGGCGTCGGGTGCCACTTCGGCCATCAGTTTTTCATCGCTCCAACCACGTGTGTCATGGGCAATGTCGGCAGTATTGTCGATAATACGGCGCATTTGGGCAAAACGCGCGCCTTCCAAAATTTGCACGCTGACCGAATCAGGACGGCCTTTCTTAATGCGTTTTAAAATGTCCCAAGCCGATACTTTGGCAGACAGGCGGTAAGAACCGGCATTAAGTTGGTTGTGTACGCCCATCACATATGAGGTGGCTACTAAAACATAACGGTTATAAACGATGCCGTCTTGAGCCAGCTTACGGCTGACGGAAGAGATACCTTGGTTTTTGGTAATGGTAATACGGTATGGTTTGCCGTTGTCTTTCGGAACAAACAACAATGCGGCAACCACGGCGGCAAATGCCGTCAAAAATACGGCCAGCCATTTCAACAATTTTTTCAGCATGGTAGGATTCTTGGTTTGTGAACGTGTCGGGCGACAGTATAACCGAAAACAAGTCCACCAAGCCTGCCACCTTCCCCAACGTATGTTTTCCTACCCCGAAAGGCCGTCTGAAACCATGAATTCCCCTTCAAAAAACACTTGGCAAAACGGCCGTTGGCTGAATGCACGTCAAACTCATTCGCCCAATTTCAGCCCGCGAGAACCGGATGAAGACATCTCATTGGTTGTCCTCCATAATATTTCCCTCCCTCCTTTTGAGTACAACACGGGAGCAGTGGAAAAATTGTTTACCAACCAAATCAACCCTGACGAGCATCCTTTCTTCAGCATCATCCACACCCTGCGCGTCTCCAGCCATTTTTTCATCAGCCGTAAAGGCGAAACTGTCCAATTCGTTTCCTGCGACGACATGGCCTATCATGCCGGCGTATCATCGTTTCAAGGCAGAGAAAAATGCAATGCCTTTTCCATCGGTATCGAATTGGAAGGCTGCGATTTCGAGCCTTTTACCGAAGCACAATACACCAGCCTGCAAGCCTTGCTGACCGCTATTTCCGAGCATTACCCGATTCAGGCCGTTACCGGCCATCAGGACATCGCGCCGGACAGGAAAACCGATCCCGGACATTTCTTCGATTGGCCTCGCCTTCAAAAAGCAGGTTTCCCCATCCGGCGCGGATAACTTTCAGACGGCCTGAACAATGATTGGCAGACATAATGCTGTCACAACCGTTTATTTTCGTTATAATTCAGCTATTCATTCGGACGCATAAAGTCCGGCTCCAACGAACTTCCCACGCAGCAAGATTCCGCACCCTGAAAAAGACGGAATGCTGCCTTTTTAAAAAGTGATTACTCCATGATTTTCATCGTCTTAGCCCTCGCCGCTCTTTTGGCGGTCATCGGTTACAACATGTACCAGGAAAACCAATACCGCAAACAAGTGCGCGAACAATTCGGCCATTCCGATAAAGATGCACTTTTGACCAGCAAAACCAAGCACGTCCGCGACAGCAAAGAAACCGGCGGCCAAGGTTTGTTTATCAAGAAAAATAAAAAAACCGAAGAGGCATTGCGCAACCTGCAGGAACAAGATGAAATCTACGCGGCAAAAGCCAAACTGGCTCACCCTGCCCAGCTTAAAACCGATGTCGAGCTGACTGTGGAAGACGACTTTTCCGCAGAAGAAAAAGTCCAACACACCGTTATCGGTTTAAACAACGAAATTACCATAAATCCTTCCGAAGCCGCTTCTGCTCCGGTTGAAACCGTAGCCGAGCCTGTGGCACAAGTACCATTGATCAGCTTGGATGAATTGTCTCAAGTCGAGTTACCTTGGTTTGACCCGCGCTTCGACTACATGGCCTACATATCCCTGAAACAAGCCCAAGAATTGCACGCCCTGCCGCGCCTTTCCGTTACACACCGCTTCCAAATCATCGGTTGCACTATGGACGACCATTTCCGCGTTGCCGAGCCGATTCCGGGCGTTTACTACCAAGGCTTCGTTATGGGCCTTCAGGCTGTCAGCCGCAACGGTTTGGCCGCGCGTGAAGAGCTGCAACACTTTGACCAACAGGTTGATGCTTTTGCCCAGCTGATGGACGGCAAAGTTTTGCATACCGACTTGGACGCGTTCACCGAAGTCGCGCAAGCCCTCGACCAATTCTGTGCGCGTGTTGACCAAACCATCGCCATTCACTTGGTTTCCCATTCCAATATCAGCGGCGTAGAGTTGCGTGCCGCCGTGGAAGATACAGGCTTCAAACTCGGTGAAGACGGCGCGTTCCACTTCGGCGACAACAACAACCCTCAATTGTTCTCCATCCATACTTTGGACAACAAACCGTTTACCAATCCTCTGTTGGATAACCAAGCCTACCGCGGTTTCAGTATGCTTTTGGATATTCCGCATGTTCCGGCCGGCGAAAAAACTTTCGACAAATTTATGGACTTGGCAGTCAAACTCTCCGGCCAACTCAGCTTGGATTTGGTTAACGACCAAATGGAAGAAGTTTCCACCCAATGGCTCAAAGACGTACGCAACTACGTTTTGGCCCGTCAGGAAGAAATGCTTAAAGTCGGCATCAAACCCGGCAGCAAACAAGCCCTGCGCCTGTTCTCTTAAAATTCCCCAATTAAAAAGCGGATATGCAATGACGGCATATCCGCTTTTTTTCAGGTAAAATCCCTTCATCTTCAATATTCATCGATTTTCAGACGGCCTCTCTATCATCAGGCCGTCTGAAAACTCTATTTCGATTACTCATGAATCCGACCGCACAACGTATCAAATACCTGACCGACCTCCTCAACCGCTACGCCTACGAATACTACACCCTAGATGCGCCCAGCGTACCCGACGCCGAATACGACAAATTGTTCCGCGAGCTCGAGGCATTGGAGCGAAACTACCCCGAGTTCAAACTGCCCGACAGCCCGACCCAACGTGTCGGTGGCAAACCTTTGGCAGGCTTTGCCGAAGTGCGCCACGAAGTACCGATGCTGTCACTGACCAACGCCTTTTCGCCACAAGACGAAAACGGCATGTTTGACCATGCCGAAATGTACGCTTTTGATGAACGCGTTCGTGGCGGATTAAACGGAGAAAAACCAGAATACGTTATCGAACCTAAATTTGACGGTCTGGCCATCAGCCTGCTGTACCGCGACGGCGTATTGACTCAAGCAGCAACCCGTGGCGACGGCACCACAGGCGAAGACGTTACCCAAAACGTCAAAACCGTATCCAACATCCCCCTGCGTCTGCATGGAGAAAACATTCCCGAGCTTATCGAGATACGTGGCGAAGTACTGATGCTTAAAGCCGATTTTGCCGCCTTAAACGCACGACAGGCTGAAAACGGACAAAAACCTTTCGCCAATCCGCGCAATGCCGCCGCCGGCAGTCTGCGTCAACTCGATTCACGCATTACGGCACAGCGCAAACTGCATTTCTTCCCCTATTCCATCGCCCGACAACAAGGCGGTTTTATCGCGGAAGAACACCTGCAAGAGTTGAGCTACTGTAAAGAGCTTGGCTTCAGCCTGCCCGATGGTAATTTCGGCTGTTTCCCAAATATCAATGAAGTATTAGCGTTTTACGAGAAAATGCAGCAAAAACGCCCTACTTTGCCTTATGAAATCGACGGCATGGTGGTCAAAGTCAACAGCTTGGCACAACAAGAAAAACTGGGTTTCATCTCCCGTGCGCCGCGCTGGGCCATTGCCCACAAATTCCCTGCCGAAGAAGCATTGACCATTGTCGAAGCCATTGATGTACAAATCGGGCGCACCGGCGCCGTTACCCCCGTCGCCCGCCTGCAACCTGTATTCGTCGGCGGCGTTACCGTTACCAACGCCACCCTGCACAATCAGGACGAAGTATCGCGCAAAGACGTGCGCGTTGGCGACACAGTTGTCGTACGCCGCGCCGGAGACGTGATTCCCGAAGTGGTGCGCGTGATTTTTGAACGCCGCCCAATGCGGGAGACCAACATTGCTGTTTCAGACGGCCTGCAAGATGATTTATTTACCGAAACACCTTCTGAAACCCGATCCGAACCGCTTCACAAACCTTACCGCCTGCCCACCCATTGCCCTATCTGCCACAGCGAAATCGAACGTGAAGAAGGTGAAGCGGTTGCCCGATGCAGCGGCGGTATGCTTTGCCAAGCACAACGCGCGCAAGGTTTGATCCACTTCGCCTCACGCAAAGCCATGGACATCGACGGACTTGGTCAAAAACAAATCGAGCAGCTGGTAGCGCAAGATTTGGTTCGTCATTTCGCCGACCTCTACCGCCTCGATATCCCAACCCTGCAAAAAATGAAGGAAACGGCGGATAAAGCGTCAGCTAGTGAAGAAGAACCATCAAACAGTGAAATTGGAGACTTTGAAAGCGAGAGCGGCAATGCCCTGCTTAGCAAGACCAGTAAAAAACAGCCAACCAAATGGGCGGAAAACATCCTCGCAGGCATAGAAGCCAGCAAAACGCCTGAACTTGCGCGCTTCCTTTTTGCCCTCGGCATCCGTCACGTCGGCGAACGCACCGCCAAAACGTTGGCGCAGGCATTCGGTACGCTCGAACATGTCCGCCATGCACCCGAACCCATCCTCGCCTGCCTGCCCGATATCGGCACGGTGGTTGCCCGCTCCATTGCCCACTTTTTTGACCAAGAAGCACAACAGGCGATGATAGACGAGCTGCTGGCTGTAGGTGTTTCCCCGCAAAACCAGGTTGTCACTACCCCGCCGTTGCGTCATGCTGAGCCGCAACGCTGGATTGCCCGCCTGCCCGATTTTAAAATCAGCGAAACCAAAGCACTGGCATTGTGGGAGCTTGCCGGACAAAGCATAGAAGGTTTGCAAACTGACAAAGCGTTGCCTGCCGATTGGCAGACATGGCGCAGTAAACCGCAAAACGCAGCCCTGCTTGAAAATATGAAAACTTTCTTTGCTCAAACGCTGTCTAAGCTTCAAGATGAAACTATTTCGGACGGCATTAACGAGGCCATAGCAGGTAAAACCTTTGTATTAACAGGGACTTTACCCACACTCAAACGCGACCAAGCCCAAGCCATGATTGAGGCTGCAGGCGGTAAAGTTTCCGGCAGCGTATCCAAAAAAACCGACTACGTTGTCGCCGGAGAAGCCGCAGGCAATAAATTGGAAAAAGCCCAAGCTTTGGGCGTGGCCATATTAACCGAAGAAGAATTACTGGCGTTGCTGGGATAAGACAGTATCTATGACCAATTCTCCTTTTCAAACCGCCTGATACTTTATCATGTGGTATTATTGTTACATACGACTACATCTTTACACTTTTTGGGGTATAAACCCATAGTTAAAATAGGATAATAATATGAAACCCATTAAAAAATGCGTCTTCCCCGTTGCCGGTATGGGCACCCGTTTCTTGCCTGCAACCAAAGCCAGCCCCAAAGAAATGCTGCCTATTGTGGACAAACCTCTGATTCAATATGCAGTTGAAGAAGCGGTTGAAGCCGGCTGTACCGAAATGGTGTTTATCACCGGCCGTAACAAACGCAGCATCGAAGATCACTTCGACAAAGCATACGAGTTGGAAACCGAATTGGAATTGCGTCAAAAAGACAAACTGTTGGCGCACGTTCGCGATATCCTGCCTTCCAACATTACCTGCATGTACATCCGTCAAACCGAAGCATTGGGTTTGGGTCATGCCGTATTGTGCGCGCAGGCTGCCGTTGGTAACGAGCCTTTCGCCGTTATTTTGGCAGACGATTTGATTGATGCGCCTAAAGGTGCATTGAAACAGATGGTTGATGTGTACAACCAAAGCGGTAACAGTGTTTTGGGCGTTGAAACCGTTGATCCTTCCCAAACAGGCTCTTACGGTATCGTTGAAGTTGAAAAGCTGAAAAGCTATCAACGTGTAGTCAATATTGTTGAAAAACCAAAACCGGAAGAAGCGCCTTCCAACCTCGCTGTTGTCGGCCGCTACATCCTGACCCCGCGTATTTTTGACTTGTTGACCAACCTGCCCCGCGGCGCCGGTAACGAAATCCAACTGACAGACGGTATCGCCCGCCTGCTCGACCATGAGTTTGTGTTGGCTCATGCGTTTGATGGCAAACGCTACGACTGCGGCAGCAAATTGGGTTACCTTGAAGCAACCGTGGCTTACGGTTTGAAACACCATGAAACCGGCGAACAATTCAAAGAATTGATCAAACAATACGCTTAAGCCCAGCCATTATGAAAAGGCCGTCTGAAATTTCAGACGGCCTTTTTCTCAAACTTATTTCTTCCAATATGCCGGAGTAAGCAAAATCAGAACGGTAAAAATCTCCAAGCGTCCCAACAACATCACCGCTGTACACAGCCATTTCTGCACATCGCTCAACGCAGCATAATTATGCGACGGACCAACTGCCCCCAAACCCGGTCCTGCATTGGTAATACAGGCAATGACTGCCGTAAAGGCGGATAAAAAGTCCAAGCCTGCCGCCATCAGCAAAAAGCTGAATACGATAACCGTCATAAAGTAAATAAAGATGAACGACATGACAGTCAGCGCCATGCGATCCGGAATGGAGCGGTTGTTGACCTTTACCGTACGAACCGCACGCGGATGCAGCAAAATCAACATTTCGCGCAAGCTGAATTTGAACAATACCAACGCACGCACGTTTTTAATACCGCCCCCCATAGAGCCTGAACTTGCCAATACGTTCGACAGAAAAAACATCCACAACGACACAATCAGCGGCCATTGGGCAAAGTCTGCATTAGAGAAACCGCTGGCCAATCCGATGGACACAAAGTTGAAGCTGACAAAGCGCAAAGCTTCGCCAAGGCTTTGGTACACGTCCTGCTGCCACAGATACAATGCCGAAATCAAAATACTGCCCGACAAAACCAGCAGCATGGTGCGGCATTCTTCATCTTTCCAATACACCCACCAAGAGCGGTTGCCCAGCGCAGTAAAGTGGCTGGCAAAATTGATACCGCCCCAGACAGTAAAAAACATCAACGTCCATTCGACTGCCACAGAATCAAAATAGGCAACGCTATCATCATGTGTTGAAAAACCGCCCAAGGCCACTGCCGACATCGCATGGCACAAGGCATCAAACCAACCCATACCGGCAATATGTAAGGATACAAAAGCCGCAGCAGTTGTCAGCGCATAGGCAAACCACAGCCGTTTGGCCACTTGCGAAATACGGGGAGCCATCTTGCTTTCCTTATCCATACCCGGAATTTCTGCTTTGAAGAGCTGCGTCCCCCCCACGCCCAACATCGGCAAAATCGCCACAGCCAGCACGATAATACCCATACCGCCAAGCCAGTTGAGCATGTGCCGCCAAAAATTCACCGACGGATCCAGCGTATCCAAACCGGAAATCACTGTTGCCCCCGTTGTCGTCAGCCCCGACATCGCTTCAAAAAACGCATCGGTGAAACTCATGGACGGCATATAGAAATAAATCGGCATCGCCGCCACGACGGCAAAGGCCAGCCACAGCATCAATACCAAGGTAAATCCGTCACGCGGCCGCAATTCACGGTTGAAACGCAAAGTCAGCACCCAAGTAACGCACGACACCAACAATACCGTCAAAGCCGTATAGGCAAACACGATAAACGCGCTGTCGTGATAAAAATACGACATCAGTGTCGGCACTGCCAACAGCAGTGAAAACAACAGCCCCAGCTTGGACAATACATGGATAATCGGCATAACCTTGCTTACCGCACCGCCCAATCTGAAACCCTTATACAAATACATCATATCCCTATCATCAGAAAACAAAATATTCAGACGGCCTCATGAAAAAAAGCCGTCTGAAACAGCATATTTTATCAAAATGCCGCAACCCCGTGATAAAGAAAAACCAAAAAACACTTGCCTGCTCATTTTCTAAGAGTATAATGTTATACCATAACATTTACTGGAGAAAGAAATGAAACCTGATATCCACCCAGACAACTATCGTACCGTCCTGTTTTACGACAGCGGCGCAGACCAAGGATGGCTCATCCGTTCATGTGCCAATACCCACGGAAAAACCATGGTTTGGAAAGACGGAGTAGAGTATCCCCTCTTCTCTCTTGATACCTCTTCCGCGTCCCACCCCGTATACACAGGCAAACAACGCAACGTCAATATCGAAGGCCGCGCCAGCAAGTTCAACCAACGTTACCAATCCATGATGTCTTCTTTCAGAAAGGATAAATAATGCAAGTCCTCTCATCCCTGAAAACTGCAAAAAAACGACACCGCGACTGCCAAATTGTCCGCCGAAAAGGCAAAGTGTACGTCATTTGCAAGAGCAACCCCCGCTTTAAAGCACGCCAGCGTTAAGCGGCCCAACCTATATTTCAATGTAACTCTCTGAATTTTCCGCACTTTCGTTTACCTCTAGCGCAAGTGCGGCTTTTTTTCAAACGGCATTAATCATTCATATCAAAACTACAAAGAATCCTGCCATACTCCCAAAAACAGGAAGAAAAAGTAAATAATGGTTATCCCTATTGTGAAGCCATAAAGATATTTATAACATGCCGCTACATTCTTCCTTCAACACTGACCATAGGAGTCAAAAATGAAAGTAAAAGCCCTGCTTGCAATTGCCGCCGCCATGAGCCTCGCTGCCTGTGCCGCACCTGAAGCCCATCGCCATGACCATGGTCAACGTCATGAGCACAATCATGCACACGAACATGGCCACCAACATCATGACATGCACAACCATGGCCGTGTTCAATCATTCAACTGCGAAAACGGCCTGTCTGTACAAGTCCGCAACCTGAGCACCAACCAAGTTGAACTGCGTCTGGATGACAAAGTTGCTACCCTGTCTTCTGCCGTTGCAGGTTCAGGCGAACGCTATGTTGCCAACCAAGGTCTGTTCGGCAAAGGCGCTGAATGGCATCAAAAAGGCAGCGAAGCATTCTTCGGCTTCACTGACCCATACGGCAACAAAGTAGAAACTTCTTGCTCTGCCCGCTAATTTTTACTTAGCAATAGAATAGCTGAAGGCCGTCTGAAAACTTGTTTCAGACGGCCTTTTATATTGGATAAAACGAAAGAGAAATATAGTTTCCGTTTAATGAGAAAATGCAAATATGAGGCTATTTGAAGGTTCAAAATACGTCCATACTCCACGGATAAGTAAGACCCTTTGAAAAGTGCTTTCTACGAGAATATATTTCTCAATATACGTCAAATCCACTATACCTATACTGACTATCTCTATTTATCAAAACTACAAATCCCAATTACCCTTCAAAATCTATTCGCTATACGAAAACAAAGGCCGTCTGAAAACCTATTTTCAAAGTTTTCAGACGGCCTTTATCTTAGACCAAACAATTAAGCGTAATGCCTGTCTTCGCCTTTACCGTCAACGTTATCGGCACAACGTTTACAGATGGTTTCATGGCCTGCAACTGTGCCCACATCGTGGGTGTAGTGCCAGCAGCGTTCGCATTTTTCACCATCGCTGGCTTTGGCGGTTACAGCAAGTTCATCACCTACTTTCACTTCTGCTTTAGACACCAGCAAAGCAAAACGCAATTCTTCGCCCAAAGTGTTCAGATAATCGGCAATTTCTTCCGGAGCCGTAATTTCGGTTTCGGCTTGCAATGAAGAACCGACGGTTTTATCCGTACGCAGAGGCTCGATGGCGGCGGTTACTGCTTCGCGGGCTTCTCGGATTGCCGTCCATTTTTTCACCAATTCGGCTTCGGCTTTTTCATTGATAGATGGAAACTCATGCCATGTGTGGAAGAGGACGCTGTCTTCTTCGCCGCCGCCGATAATGTCCCATGCTTCCTCGCCGGTAAAGCACAAAATCGGAGCAATCAGCAGAACCAAACTGCGTGTGATGTGATACAGGGCAGTTTGCGCGCTGCGGCGAGCATGGCTGTCTGCTTTGGTGGTGTAGAGGCGATCTTTCAGGATATCGAGGTAGAACGCGCCCAAGTCTTCCGAGCAGAAAGAAACAATGTCTTTTACGGCAAAGTGGAAGGCATAACGCGGATAGTAATCTCCTGCCAGACGCTCTTGCAGCTGACGTGCCAATACCACGGCGTAGCGGTCAATTTCCACCATGTCTGCCTGTTGCACGGCATCTTCAATAGGATTGAAGTCGCTGAGGTTGGCAAACAGGAAGCTCAGGGTATTGCGGATACGGCGGTAGCTTTCAGTTACGCGCTTAAGAATTTCTTTAGAAATCGCCAATTCGCCGCTGTAATCGGTGGATGCTGCCCACAGACGCAGGATGTCTGCGCCGAACTCGTTATAGACTTCTTGCGGTGCGACGACGTTGCCGATGGATTTCGACATTTTGCGGCCGTTTTGGTCAACCACAAAACCGTGGGTCAGCAGCTGTTTGTATGGTGCACGACCCATTGATGAGGCGCAACCGGTCAGCATGGACGATTGGAACCAGCCGCGGTGTTGGTCGCTGCCTTCGAGGTACAAGTCAGCCGGCCATTCCAATTCTTCGCGTTGTTTCAAGACGGAATAATGGGTCGAGCCGGAGTCGAACCATACGTCCATGGTATCGGAAAGTTTGTCGTAATTTTCGCAATCTTCCGCGCTCAAGAGTTCGCTCTTATCCAAAGAGAACCATGCTTCGATGCCTTTTTCTTCGATTTTTTGGGCAACTTTTTCCAACAACTCAGCAGAGTTTGGATGCAGCTCACCGGTTTCTTTGTGAACAAAGAAAGTCATCGGCGTGCCCCAATAGCGTTGGCGTGAAACCACCCAGTCAGGACGGCCTTCAATCATGGCTTCCAAACGCGCACGACCCCATGACGGGAAGAATTCGGTGTCATCAACGGCTTTGATGGCTTTGTCGCGCAAGGTTTTACCGTCTGTACCGGCTTTGTCCATACCGACAAACCATTGGCCGGTCGCACGGTAAATCAACGGCGTTTTGTGACGCCAGCAGTGTGCGTAGCTGTGTTCGATTTTGCTGCTTGCCAAGAGGTTTCCGGTTTCTTCCAACCATTGCAGGATGACGGGATTCGCTTCCCAAACGCGCATACCAGCAACACGAGGTATTTCGCTGATGTATTTGCCTTCGGCGTTGACAGGGTTGTAAAGCTCGATGCCGTATTTATTGCAGACAGCGTAGTCTTCCAAACCGTGTGCGGGGGCGGTGTGTACCAAACCCGTACCGGCATCGGTGGTCACATGGTCGCCGTTGAGCATGGGAATATCGCGTTCGAGGAACGGATGATTCATGTGCAGGTTTTCCAGCTTGTCGCCTGTGGTTTCTGCCAATACTTTCAGGTCGTCTGAAGCAAAGCCGTAACGTTTGAGCGCATCTTCTGCCAAATCTTTAGCCAATACCAATTTGCCTTTAGGCGTATCAATCAGTTGATACACCACGTCTGCGCCAGCTGAAACAGCTTGGCTCGCAGGCAAAGTCCAAGGCGTGGTTGTCCAGATGACGGCAAACGCTTTGCCTTCGATGCCGGACAAACTAAATGCGGCGGCAAGCGCGGCGGTGTCTTTAAACGGATAGGCAACGTCAATCGCAGGTGATACTTTGTCTTTATATTCCACTTCCGCTTCGGCCAATGAAGAGCCGCAGTCCAAGCAGAATTGAACAGGTTTCGCGCCACGGTAGAGATAGCCGGATTTGTAGATTTCGCCGAGCATACGCACGGTATCGGCTTCGGTTTTGAAATCCATGGTCAGGTAAGGATTGTCCCAGTCGCCCAGCACGCCCAAGCGAATAAAGTCTTTTTTCTGACGGGCAATCTGTTCGGCGGCGTATTCGCGGCACAATTCGCGGAAACGGGCTTTAGGCATGTCTTTGCCGTGCAGTTTTTCTACCATCACTTCGATAGGCAAACCGTGGCAGTCCCAACCCGGTACATAAGGCGCATCAAAACCGGCTTGGGTTTTGCTGCGGATAATGATGTCTTTGAGAATTTTATTGACGGCATGACCAATGTGGATGTCGCCGTTGGCATACGGAGGACCGTCGTGCAGAATGAATTTCGGACGGCCTTTGGCGATTTCGCGCAGTTTTTGGTAGCGTTTTTGCTCGTACCAGCTTTTCAGCCATGCAGGCTCGCGCTTGGCAAGATTGCCACGCATTGGAAACGGGCTCTCGAGCAGGTTTACGGTTTTACTGTAATCGGTCATTTTTTGATCTCTATTGTTGCGGTATTTCGGTTTCAGACGGCCTGATTGCTCATTTTGAAAAGAACAGGCCGTCTGAAAAAATTCAAAGGACTTATTGTAGCCCAATTGTCTTGATTTTATAAGCTTCTAGAAGCGTTTCTATGCTTCCCAAACCCTCGCATCTTCCATATCTTGCAAAATTTGGGTTTTCAATGCCTCGATACTCTCAAATTTTTTCTCATCACGCAGTTTGTGCAGGAAGCGGACGAAGATGCGTTGTCCGTACAAATCGCCGTTGAAATCGAACAGGTGGACTTCCAACTTTTGCGAACGATTGTTGCTGACAGTGGGGTTAAAACCAAAGCTGGCCACGCCTCGGCGCGAGCCGAATGTGCCGTCTGCTTCAACGACAAATACGCCGCTTAGCGCATAATGATACGGAGGAAGCTGGACATTGGCGGTAGGCGCGTTGATGGTGCGGCCGAGTTTTTGTCCGTGTTTGACCTTGCCGCTTAAAACGTAATCATGGCCCAACAGTCTTTTGGCGTATTCCAACTTGCCGTCTGAAAGGGCTTGGCGGACGGCAGTACTGCTGGTGCGGATGTCTTCAACGATAACGGACGGCGTGCGCTCGGTTTGCATATCGGGCTGTTGTGCCAAGAGTTCAAAACAACCTTCACGGCCGGCACCGAAACGGAAATCGTCGCCAATCAACAAATAACGCGTGTTGAGCGTTTGGCGCAAAAGCTGGTCAATAAACGCTTGTGCGCTCATATCGGAGAAAGCTTGGTTAAAACGCAAGACCCAAACGGCATCCACGCAGCCGGTTTCACGCAAAAGGCGCAATTTGGTACGCAGCGGACTGATGCGGTAAGGCAGCTTTTTCCCGGCTTTGCGCGCAAAAAATTCTTTGGGCTGAGGCTCAAAAACAACAACGACAACAGGCAGACCGCGCTGGTCTGCCTCTCGTTTGAGTTTTTGCAGGATATGTTTGTGCCCGAGGTGTACGCCGTCGAAGTTGCCGATGGTTACGGCGGCTCCTTGCGGAAATTGGGGCGGATGTCGCTGTCCAAGCCAGATGTTCATGGGTGGTGGGTAGTGTGTTTGAATAGGCGGCTATTGTAAACGTTATTGCCGTTTCAATAAACCTTAGGCCGTCTGAAACCAATAAATATATGCTTTCAGACGGCCCTAAAGTTTGTTAATGCTTTACCACCACCAAGGATAACGGCCAAACGGATAGCCCCAATCATCGTAATAGCGATAGTAGCGGGCTTCGCGCAGCTGCTCTTGGGAAATATAGTTTTGCCATGCCATTTTGTAGCAGGCTTGGAACATCGGATCGGAAACTTTGTCGATATATTTGAGGCGGAAGACTTTTTGCTCCGCAGTTACAGCACCGGGTTTGCCTTCTTCGTCAAATTTGCGGCGGATCAGCGCGGCAGTTTCCTGATCGCATTGGCCGGCAAGATGTACTTGAAGATCTTGCTCATAGCGTTTCTGCGCTTGGGCGCGTGCGGCTTTTTGCTCGGGCGTGGTGGCGCAGGCGGCCAGCAATGCAACGGCGCCAAACAATAAGGTCAGATGGAGAGGATTCATCGGATGTTTCCTTATGTTTATATCTTTCTATTAATGTACGCCCTCATTGTGTAATGGGCAAGTGTGGCAACTTGGGAACACTTTAGATTATTTGTTCTTATCGGCAGACAGTTGCATATAAAATACACCCTGTATGAATGTTTAACTCCAAACCCACTCAATGAACGCTGACAAACCGCCCCACTCCTACCGATTGCGCCACCATAGGCAACACACGCCGCCGTTTTGGCAGGCTGACCGCCCGTACCTGCACGAACACAATATTTCCGATGCCCGTTTCAGACGGCTGGGCTACATCATGGCCTTTCTTGCCGGAGCGATTAATGCCGGCGGTTACTTCGCATTCTCACGTTATACCTCCCACGTTACCGGCTCAATGTCGCTGTTGGCAGATGTTTTGTATCTTCAAGAGTGGAGTGTGGCCATTATTGCCACAATCAGCGTGTTGTGTTTTGTTGCCGGTGCCGCGCATTCGGGCTGGGTGATTTTATGGACGCAGCAGATGCGTTTCCGTGGCAGCTTTGGATTTTCCATGTGGCTGGAAGCAGTTTATCTGTTGATATTCGGTTGGTTCGGTATTGCCGCGATGGAATGGGATTTTGGCGGCTCTGATTTTATTATGCCGTCTTTGGCATTGTTTTTATTGTGTTTTATTATGGGCATGCACAATACGGTTATCACGCTTCTTTCCGGCGGCGCCATCCGCTCCACCCACATGACCGGTACGGCGACCGACTTGGGCATTGAAATTTCACGCGCGCTTTATTACTCCAAACAACATCATCCGCGCCTGCCGCACGTCCGCGTCAACAAACCGAAAATGTGGCTTTTAAGTGGTTTGATGCTGTCGTTTTTACTGGGCGGCGTGGTTGGCGCATGGGGTTATCATCTAGTCGGCCATCATTTCGCCCTGCCCGTTTCCGCCGTTTTGCTCATACTGGGTGCAGGTTCAGTGGGATACGATGTCAAGGTCAGATTGAAATGGGCATTCGTCAACTGGTACCGCCGTAAAAAGAAAAAACGGAAGAAATCGTAAAGAAACCTGCTTTTTATCGGGCGGCAAAACGGCTAAATAGTCAGAAAAATGCAGAAATGTTTCAGTATTATGTTAACTGGCAAATATTTGCGTAATATCGGGTTAAACCCGTTCTTTTGCGTTTCAGATATTGGGTATCATAAATCCGTAATGACCCACGCGGTTTTTATTCATTTTTTCAGACGGCCCGTGCCGTCATCTAAAAAGAGGATACGACATGAAATTCTTGAAACCCCTGACCGTTATTGCCACTGCAATTCCTTTGGCGCTCACCGGCTGTGTAACTGATCCTGTTACCGGCCAACAATCCGCCAGCAAAACCGCTATGTACGGTTTGGGCGGTGCGGCTGTTTGCGGCATTGTTGGTGCGCTGACCCACGGCGGTAAAGGCGCGCGTAACTCCGCATTGGCTTGTGGTGCAGTAGGTGCCGGTATCGGCGGTTACATGGACTACCAAGAGAAAAAACTGCGTCAAAGCTTGGCCAATACCAACATCGAAGTTGAACGTCAAGGCAACCAAATTAAACTGGTTATGCCTGAAAACGTAACCTTCGCTACCGGCAGCGCTGCCTTGAGCGGCCAAGCTCAAAGCGCCCTGTCTGCCGCTGCGCAAACTTTGGTTCAATATCCTGACACCACTTTGACCATCAATGGCCACACCGACAATACCGGTAACGACGCCATCAACGAACCATTGTCTCGCAACCGCGCCGAATCTGTTGCCACCTTCCTGCAATCACGTGGCGTAAGCAGCACCCGTTTGAGCACTTTCGGTTACGGCTCCCGTCAACCAATCGCCTCCAACGCTACTGTTGAAGGCCGTGCACAAAACCGCCGCGTTGAAATCTTGATCAACCCTGACCAACGCGCCATTGATGCCGCTAAAAAACAAATGTAATCCGACATCTGTCTGATTCCCATACTTAAGGCCGTCTGAAATTTCAGACGGCCTTTTTCTTTGTAGATTTTGTTTGCAATTTTCCCCCTCAATCCAACCCATCATAAAATTTATTCCTTTATTAACAAGACTTTTCAATTTTTCCTTCAAAAAAACTGTATTAATACTCTAATTTTTACACTAACTTAGAGTATAATTCCTAAAATTTTAAAAACACGCCTCATGCCGTCTGAAAAACGGTGGCGAAAAACACACTTATTGATATACACATCAGTCCGTTATCCAATCCATTTCATAGGATTTCAGACGGCACCATCCAGAATCTATGAAGGAGCATCCATGCAAAACAACTTTGACCCATTGATTATCCGTGGCAAATCACTGATTCCCGTTGTACAAGGCGGTATGGGTGTAGGCGTTTCCGCATCAAAACTCTCCAGCGCGGTTGCGCGCGAAAACGGCGTAGGTACCATCGCCAGCGTCGATTTGCGCCACTTGCACGAAGATTTGCTGGCCGAATCAAAAATCGATTCCAGCGAAGAAAAATACACCCGCCTGAACTGCATCGCGCTTGACCGTGAAATCAAAAAAGCCAAAGCCGATTCAGAAGGCAAAGGCATGATTGCCGTCAACGTCATGAAAGCCGTAAAAGACCATGCCGCCTACGTCCGTCAGGCCTGTGAATCCGGCGCAGACGCGATTGTGATGGGTGCAGGTTTGCCTTTGGATCTGCCTGAAATGGCCGAGGGCTACCACAAAGATGTTGCCCTTTTCCCTATTTTGTCAGAGTCACGCGGTATCAATATCGTTTTGAAACGTTGGATGAAAAAAGGCGTTTTGCCCGATGCCATCGTTATCGAACACCCAGCCCACGCAGCCGGCCACTTGGGTGCGGCAACCGTTGACGGCGTGAACGATGCCAAATTCGAGTTCAAACGCGTTATTGAAGAAACATTTGAAGTATTCAAAAACTTGGGCTTGGAAAGCGAAAAAATCCCGTTGGTACTCGCCGGCGGCATGGCAAACTTTGAAAAAGTCAAAACAGCCTTGAAAAACTGGGGCGCGTCCGCCGTTCAAATCGGTACCGCGTTTGCCGTGACCGAAGAAGGCGATGCCCACATCAACTTCAAGAAAACGCTGGCCGGTGCGGAAACCGAAAAAGTGGTTGAATTCATGTCTGTTGCCGGTTTGCCTGCTCGCGGCGTGCGCACCAAATTCCTCGACAACTACATCAAACGCGAAGCCAAATTGCAAGCCAATGCCAAAAACGATCCGCGCCGTTGCACACAAGGCCTGAACTGCCTGACCAGCTGCGGTTTGCGTGACGGTTTGGCCAAAGCCGGTCAATTCTGTATCGACATCCAACTTTCCGCGGCATTCCGCGGTGAAGTCGATAAAGGCCTGTTTTTCCGCGGCAAAGACCCATTGCCGTTTGGCAACGCCATCCGTACGGTTCAAGAAACCATTCATTATCTCTTGAACGGTTCCCTGCCCGTCATCCCTGCCAAATAAACGCATCAATATTCAAAAGGCCGTCTGAAAAACATTTAAACCCTGTTTTCAGACGGCCTTTTTGTCCCAATCCATCTAAAAAATGCTAAGATTATTGCCTGAATTTATCGGCAGAAACATCATGAACCCATTATTGAACCATCTCAAACCCTATCCTTTCGCCCGCCTGCGTGAAGCCATGCAAGGCATTGATGCACCCGAAGGCGTAACGCCCATTCATCTGCAAATCGGCGAGCCGAAACATCCGACACCCAAAGTCATCACCGACGCGCTGACCGCCTCCCTGCACGAACTGGAAAAATATCCGCTGACCGCAGGCCTGCCCGAACTGCGCCAAGCCTGCGCCGAATGGGTGGCCCGCCGTTATGATGGTTTGAGCCTCAATCCCGACAATGAAATCCTGCCCGTATTGGGCAGCCGGGAAGCTTTGTTCTCTTTTATCCAAACCGTTTTAAATCCAGCTTCAGACGCCCCAAAACCGGTCGTTATCAGCCCCAATCCGTTCTATCAAATTTACGAAGGCGCAACTATTTTGGGCGGCGGCGAAATCCATTTTGCCAACTGTCCTGCGCCCAGTTTCAACCCCGATTGGAGCAGCCTGCCCGAAGACGTATGGCAGCGCACCAAAGTCCTGATCGTCTGCTCGCCAAATAATCCGAGCGGCAGCGTCCTGCAATTAGAAGACTGGAAAGAAATTTTTGATTTGCAAGACAAATACGGCTTCGTTATTGCCTCTGACGAATGCTATTCCGAAATCTATTTTGACGGCAACAAGCCGATCGGCGGCCTGCAGGCTGCGGCCCAATTAGGTCGCGGCACGCACAACATCGTGATGTTTACCAGCCTGTCCAAACGCTCCAACGTCCCCGGTTTGCGTTCCGGCTTTGTCGCAGGCGATGCCGAGTTGCTCAAAAACTTCCTGCTCTACCGCACCTACCACGGCAGCGCGATGAGCATTCCCGTCCAACGCGCCAGCATTGCCGCTTGGAACGATGAAGAACACGTCATTGCCAACCGCCGCCTCTACCAAGAAAAATTCGACCGCGTCATTCCGATTTTGCAACAGGCATTCGATGTCAAACTGCCAGACGCATCGTTCTACATTTGGCTGAAAGTTCCCGACGGCGACGACTTGGCATTTACGCGCAACCTGTGGCAGAAAGCCGCTATCCAAGTGTTGCCCGGCCGCTTCCTCGCCCGCGATACCGAACAAGGTAATCCGGGAGAAGGCTACGTCCGCATCGCTTTGGTTGCCGACGTGGAAAGCTGTGTCAAAGCGGCTGAAACCATTGTTTCGCTCTACTGCTGACGATTAAGCAAACAAAGGCCGCCTGAAACTTCAGACGGCCTTTTTATTAAATAATCGGATAATTTATATGGTGAAGTCCAGAAGGTAGAAATCTTCTTTACCTACGCCGCATTCAGGGCATTTCCAGTCGTCGGGGATGTCTTCGAACTTGGTACCTGCCGGCAGGCCGTGTTCGGGGTCGCCGACATCTTCATCGTAAATCCAGCCGCAAGGGCCGCACATATATTGAGCCATTTGGTGTTCCTTCCATTTTGAAAGGCCATCTGAAACCGTATTTCAGACGGCCTTTCGTGTGTCTTATTGTTGATATTTTGAATTTATTGCGCTGCTTCCAAAGCGGCGATTTCTTTACGCAGGTGTTTGATGGCCGGTGTTACGATGGCGACAAACATGGCCTCGCGGACGCGGCGTTGCGCCGGACTGCGCATCAGATAGCCTTTCGCGCCTGCATGCAATGCGGCAGATTGAGTGGCGTTCAGTGCCAATACGGCAGCCGCTTCACGCAGTTTCAAGGTTGCCAGCGTATCGGGTTTATTGTTCCACGCATCATCGGCAAGACGTTCGGTTTCCGCCCATGCGCCGTCCAAAGCGGCTTTCAATTCATCGTAGCTGTGGTCGAGGTATGAGTTTACTTCTGCGTTCACCACATTGGCCATGCGGATAATGCCGAGCGCACCGTCAATTACACCGGCGCCGATACCCATTTGCAGCAGAATGAAACCGGCTTTAATGGTCGGGATATAAGACTGGAACTGCCCAGGCGTAGCAATCACATCCTCATCGGGAATAAACACGTCTTTAAAATTCAGGCTGTAAGTGCGCGTACCTTCCAAACCGCAGAACTCAGGACAGTTTTGCAGGGTAACGCCTTCCCATTGGCCGCCGGTGATAAACATCACATAGCTGTCGCCGATTTGGGCGGTATTTGCCCAAATATGGTCTTCGCCGATATTGGATACCCAAGGCAAAGCGCCGTTGATTTTGTAGCCGCCTTCGACACGCTCGGCTTGCAGGTTGTGTTTTTCGATACCGGCAAGGTGTTTGACGGTATTGGACATGCCCGTACCGGCCAAAACTTTGCCCTGCAGAATATCGGCCAAATATTTGTCTTTAACCGCTTGGTTGGGGGATTGGTGCAGATACCACGCGCAAGCCGCCTGACACCATGCACTGAACGAAGTCGCGCCGCATTCTTTACCGATTTCGCGCAATACGGCGATTTGCGTTGCCAAACCCAAACCGTTGCCGCCTTCTTCAACCGTACCGGTCGCGGCAAAACCGCCGATTTTGCCCAATTCCAGCATAAATTCTTTCGGGTACAGGCCTTTGCGGTCGATGTCGTCCACCAATGGTTTTAATTTGCTTTTAACGAGTTCGGCAACATTGTTCAGTAAAGCTTCGCGTGTCATTTTTTTTCCTCTGGATATTTTGGCGATATTGAGTTCTTTTAAGAAAGGCCGTCTGAATTTTCAGACGGCCTTTGATGGGATTAGGCAAATGCCTGCAATTCAGGGTTGATTTCGGTTTTGGCAAGGTTGTTGACGTAGTTGCACAAGGTTGCCAAAGCAACGCCCATAACGACTTCAACGGCTTGCTGTTGGTTGTAACCGGCATCAAAGAATGCTTTCAGCTCGTCGTCGGATACCGCGCCTTTTTTCGCCATAACGGCTTGGGTGAATGTCGCCAAAGCACTCAGTTTGGCATCGTCAAACTCACCTGCAGCCAACGCGCGCGCAGCTTTAATGGATTGTTCGGAAAGCAGTTTTTTCAAGGTTGCCAGTTTGGTGTGGCCGGCAACGCAGAAGCCGCATTCATTGGTGCGCGCGGCAATGATTTGAATAACTTCGACTTCGCCGGCAGTCAGGCTGTTGGCACCATTCATTTTGCCGACTTCTTGATAAAACGCCAAAGCCTCCGGCGCATTGGCCAAAACGCCGATCAGGTTAGGAATAAAGCCGTTGTTTTTCAATACAGCTTCAACGCGTGGTTTGGCGGCTTCAGGAGCGGTTTCGACTGTGTGTATGGTTAAACGTGACATCTTTATGACCTTTTTTGTAATAAAACGAAGTGGGCATGATAAGCCATTCGTTTTTGTTAGAAAAAGATTAATTGGTTATTTACCGTAAACCAAAAGTTATAAGGCCGTCCGAACGGATTCAGACGGCCTTATCATAACAATTCAACTCATTATTTTATAAAGTTTTTCAGCAGCATAGAAGCGATGTCGTCCAATCCGAAGCCATCCGCATCTTGAGCCGTGCCGTTAGGTGTGGCTTTATCGACCAAGTCAGGCAATACTTTTGCCAACAAATCGCCTGCTTGGCCGGCATCCACGCCGAATTTTTGCGCGATTTGGTTTACCGTATCGCTACCCAAAGCATTTTGCAGGTCGCTGCCGGACACAGGCAGGTTGCTGGATTGGTTGGAAATCCAGCTGCTCAGGGCATCGCCCAAACCGCCTTGTTGCAGTTGGTTGATCAGGTTGCCCACGCCGCCTTGCTGTTTCACCAAATCCATCGCCATATCGGTCAGAGAACCTTGTGCGCCGTTTTCGCTGTTGCCACCCAACATTTGAGTAGCCGCATTCAAAAGATTGTCCATGAGTGCCATAACTTTTTCCTTGTATTTGTGTCTAAAAAAGAAAACGGAGTGTAGCAAAATTTGTGCTGAAAAAATTAGGCTTAACCAAACTAAACCTCTTTTATCCCAAAGCCGTAACAAAACAAAGGCCGTCTGAAACCCATTTTCAGACGGCCTTTATGATAAATAACGCTATTCTTCGCGGCCATTGAAAAACTCGGCCGCGCCACCTTCAAAAAAGCCTTGCAAAATCGCCTGTGCGGCTACTTGGTCAAGCACGGATTTTTGTTTTCGACCAAAAACTCGGGCTTCAGCAAGCAGGCTTTCCGCGTATAGGGAAGACATCCTTTCGTCCACCCAATAAACCGGCAAATTAAAACGTCCGTGCAAACGGCGGCCAAACTTGCGGCTCAAACGGGTCAGCTCATGCTCCGTGCCGTCGGTATGCGTCGGCAGGCCGACCACAAAATACTTGGGTTGCCATTCTTTGACCAGCTTGGCAATGGCCTCGAATTTTTCATCATTGCTGTTGCCGGTTACCGTTGCCAGCGGATGGGTCATACCCAACTCGGCATCGCCCTGCGCCACGCCGATACGCGCCTCGCCGAAGTCAAAGGCCAAAACCGTACCTTTTGGTGCATCAGGCATGGCCGACTCCTGAAACCAAGGCGTTCGGATTAACGCCCAATTTTTCAAAAGCGGCGGCATAACGAAGTTCGTATGGCACATCAAAAAGAATATGCTCGTCCGCAGGGACGGTCAACCAAACATTTTCTGCCAGCTCGCGCTCCAACTGCCCTTTGCCCCATTTTGAATAACCAATACTGATCAAAGCCTTGTCCACCGCACCTTCTTTAGACAAGTTTTCAATTACATCGCGCGAAGAAGTCAACGCCACATTATCAGTTACCACCATGCTGTTTTGCCAGCGACCGATCGGCGTATGCACGACATAGCCACGCTCAATCTGAACCGGCCCGCCCATCATCACGTTTTCATGTTGCAGACGCAACGGGATATTGCGGTCGGCGGCGGCAAAAATCATGTCCATGGTAATCGGCGAAGGCTTGTTGATGATGATGCCCAGCGCACCTTCTTCATCGTGTTCGCACACATAAATGACCGTATCCGTAAAAAACGGATCGTCCATATTAGGCATGGCAATCAGGAAATGGTTGGCTAAATTCATATTCTTTTAATCTATAAGCTGATTTTATTATTTTTGTCCGTCATTAACCGGCGCGTCCACCACGCATGCACCGTAAACCGCGCCGCCTGCCGGTACCGGCGTATCGGTTTTCGCATGGGCAAAACACGATACCGCGCTCAAAGAGTTTTTAGGCGAGCCTTGAACGATTTTATCGCTGTACACCAAATAAGCGAAAGACTTACGTTTCGGATCGTAGTAGCGGATAATCTGTTGGCTCTTAAATGCTATGCTGGCACTGCGTTTGAACACTTGTCGCGGTTTCAAAACCGCAGCCTCGTTATAACGGATGACTTCCGCACTTTGCACGCAGGAAACTGATGCGTCGCTGGCATCTTCTTCCAGATTGACCGTTTCTTTCAAACCACCTTTTTTCGCGTACGAAATATAACAGGCAACCCCTTGCACATCAGGATCGTCAAAACCTTCCACTTCGATACGGTCGTTTTTACCCAGCATATGAAACACCGTACTGGCGCGTCCGATTTTATCGGTATCGTTACCGCAAGCCGCCAAAACCATGGCGCCCAACACTACTAATAAATATTTTTTCATAATATCCCGTCGATGCAGACTGTCAGTTTCCAGGCAAGCAGAATCATATCCGCCTACTCCATCATTACTATATAAGACCGTTCGTCCATATTGCAACCCAATATTATTTTCAGACGGCCTGACAGACAGTATAATCCGTCCTATTGTTCCTACTTTGATAGCAAGATCGAACCATGCGTTACAAACCCCTCATTCTCGCCCTGTTGCTCAGCTTCTCCCTGCC
The DNA here is from genome assembly GCF_002863305.2 of Neisseria perflava. NCBI lineage: Bacteria > Pseudomonadati > Pseudomonadota > Betaproteobacteria > Neisseriales > Neisseriaceae > Neisseria > Neisseria perflava. Next base: position 419,255 of record NZ_CP136962.1, on the reverse strand, counting down.
AACCTATGCCGCCAAAGACGCGCCGAAAGAAAAAGCGGCCGCCGTCAGAAAAGCTGCGCCCGTGAAAAAAGAGAAAGAAGCCGCTAAGGCGGATGTCAAAAAAGAAACCCCAAAAAAACAAGCCGTAAAAGAAAAAGAGGAAGATAAAAAAGCGGTTAAAGCCAAAGCATCCAAAGAGAAGGAAACCGCCGACAAAAACGAACGCGCTTCAGCCAAAAACAAACCGGCTAAAGCCGCCGAATCCGCTGCCGACAATAAAAAGGCCAACCGTAAAGCCGAAGAGCCTAAAGAAACAGCAAAAGACAAAAAAGCCGCAGCTGCAAAATCCGGCAAAGCCAAAGAACAAGACAAAAAAACTGCTGAAGATAAAAAAGACAGCAAAGCCAAAGAACCCGTAAAAAAAGAAGAACCTAAGGAAACTAAAGCCAAAGAACCTGCTAAAAAAGTGGCCGAGGATAAAAAAGACGGCAAAAAAAACAAAGAGCCAGTAAAAAAAGCAGCCGAAGACAAAAAGGCCGAAGCTAAAGAGCCTGCAAAAAAAGCTGTTGACGACAAAAAAGACACAAAAGCCAAAGAGCAAAACAAAAAAGCCGAGCCTAAAGTTGAGCCTAAAGCCACTTCTTCAGCCGACAACGATTTCAAAGCAGCCGTAACTGCCGCCGCCAACGATATGGAAACCAAAAAATCCTTTGCCAAACGCAACGAGGGTTTCATTATCCATGTCAATGCCACGCTCAAACAGCTGCAACAAACACGCAACAACCTCTCCGGCATCAACCGCAAACAACGCGATGCATGGGAAAAATTCCAAAAACTCAATGCCGATGCCAACCAGTTAAAAGCCGAAGTTTCCAACACGCGCGCCCAAATTTCGCGCTTTGTGTCCGGCAACTATAAAAACAGCCAGCCCAACGCGGTTGCCCTCTTCCTGAAAAACGCCGATGCCGGTCAAAAAACCCGCTTCCTGCGTTACACGCGTTATATCAACAACGCCAACGACCAAGTCATGAGAGACTTGGAAAAACAACAAAAAGAGCTGGCAGCGCAAGAGCAAAAAATCAACAATGAATTGGCTTACCTGAAAAAACTGCAAGCCAATATCCAAGCTTCATTGCGCCAACAAGGCGTGACCAATACCGCCGAACAAGCCGAAAGCCGCCGTCAAAACGCGCAAATGGCCAAAGAAGCACAAAAGAAAATCAACCACAGAGAAAACGAGCAGCGCCTCAACAATCTCTTGAAAGATTTGGAAAAACGCAAAGCCGAGCAACGCAAAGCCGAAGCCGAAGCGCGTAAAAAAGCCGCCGAAGCGCGTTTGGCCGCCGCTGAAAAAGCCCGCAAAGAGCAGGCTGCCGCCCAACAAAAAGCCGAAGCCGAACGCGCCGCCATGTCCACGCTGACTGACGAAGACATGAAACTGCAAGCCCCAAATACCCAAGGCTTGACCGTCAGCAACGCCAACAGCTTCAGCCGTATGCAAGGCCGTCTGAAAAAACCGGTTAACGGCACACTGGCAGGCCTGTTTGGTCAAGACCGCGGCGATGGCGAAGTTTGGAAAGGCGTGTTCTACAATACCGTTCCGGCTCCGGTCAGCAGCATTGCCTCAGGCACAGTTACTTTTGCCGGCGAGCTTGAAGGCTACGGCAAAGTAGTCGTCCTCGACCACGGCGACGGCTATGTCAGCATTTACTCCGGTCTGAACGAAATCGACACCGCCCAAAACTACGCCGTCAATGCCGGCAGCAAGATTGGTACCAGCGGCACTTTGCCGTCGGGCGAAACCGGCCTTTACCTTGAAGTCCGCTACAACGGACAAGTCATGAATCCGCTTTCATGGATTAACTGATGTTTCAGACGGCCTGAGTGAGTTTTCCCCTTTTAGGCCGTCTGAATTTCATCATAAACTACAATAAAACACGATTTTCACGCCTGTTCAGCACATTAAACAACAAACTTTTACCTTAAACTTATTGTTCCAAGCGTTTAAATCACATAAAGTCAACGGGTTCAGAGAAAACAAAAACCACTTTGCTTACCGTACACAAAAAGAAAGTCAAACGAATGTCAACAAAATCTACTTTGAAAAAAGTTGCAATCTACACTCTCGGCGCATTTAGCGGCATCGCCCTCAGTCTGAGTGTACAAAGTTTTGCCGCCGAAAAAGACAAAAAAGACAACGAGGCCCTGCCCGTGCAAACCATCCGCACCATGGCAGAAGTGTACGGCCAAATCAAAGCCAACTATTACCAAGACAAACCCGACGCCGAGCTCTTTGAAGGCGCAATGAAAGGCATGGTGTCCGATCTCGATCCGCATTCCGAGTATATGGACAAAAAAGGCTATGCCGAAATGAAAGAGTCCACCAGCGGCGAATTCGGCGGCTTGGGCATGGAAATCGGACAAGAAGACGGCTTCGTCAAAGTCGTTGCCCCGATTGAAGACACTCCGGCAGAACGCGCAGGCGTGAAAAGCGGCGACTTCATCGTCAAAATCGACAATACCTCTACCCGCGGCCTGACCGTCAGCGAAGCCGTCAAAAAAATGCGCGGCAAACCGGGTACCAAAATCACCCTGACCCTTTCACGCAAAAATGCCGACAAACCCATCGTCGTCAACCTGACCCGCGCCATCATCAAAGTCAAAAGCGTGCGCCATCACCTGCTTGAAAAAGACTACGGCTACATCCGCGTTTCCCAATTCCAAGAGCGCACCGTTGCCGCGCTCAACGAAGCCGCACAAGCCCTCGTCAAAGAAAACAAAGGCCCGCTCAAAGGCATCATCCTCGACTTGCGCGATGACCCGGGCGGCCTGCTCAACGGTGCAGTCGGCGTATCCGCAGCCTTCCTGCAGCCTGACGTAACCGTTGTCAGCACCAAAGGCCGCAACAAAAAAGAAGGCATGGTTCTCAAAGCAACTGCCGAAGACTACATCACCACCAGCGGCAAAGACCCGTTGGCCGGATTGCCTGCCGAGCTGAAAACCATTCCTATGACCGTCCTGATTAACGCAGGCTCGGCCTCCGCTTCCGAAATCGTTGCCGGCGCATTGCAAGACCACAAACGTGCCGTCGTCGTCGGCACACAAAGTTTCGGCAAAGGCTCAGTGCAAACCCTGATTCCGCTTTCCGGCGGCAGCGCAGTCAAACTGACCACTGCCCTTTATTACACACCAAACGACCGCTCGATTCAGGCACAAGGCATTGTTCCTGACGTTGAAGTCAAAGATAAAGACCGTGCCTTTGAAAGCCGTGAAGCCGATTTGGTCGGCCATATCGGCAATCCGTTGGGTGGCCAAGACGTCAACAGCAGCAACGAGACGCCTGCCAACGCAGAAACCAAAGCCGATAAAGACAAGTCCAAAAAAGACAAAGACGAAGACATCTCCAGCCGCCGCATTCCAAATCCGGCCAAAGACGATCAACTCCGTAAAGCCTTGGACTTGGTGAAAAATCCAGCCGAATGGCAAAAATCTTTAGGCTTGGCAGCGAAAAAACCTGCGCCGAAAAAAGATGCAGATAAAGACAGCGAAAAATAAACCTGTTCTTTCTCAATAAAAAAGGCCGTCTGAAAACTTTCCTGTTTTCAGACGGCCTTTTCTATGTTATTTCACTCCCCAATACACCAGTCCCTTATATGGCAACTTAATATTAGGCAACCAAAAATTTTCGCCCTGCCAACCTTTATCTTTATTTCCTACTACTTGATAAAGTGTAAGGAATAAATCATTGGGATATCTTTCTCCTAATTTGCGGTCTTCTTCCGAGAGCATTGTGCCTGTTGATCGAGAAAGATTACGTCCTGTTTTAACCAAAACATAGATTTTAAAAGTTGGACGTTGCGTTTTTAATGCTTCTATGCCGGCAATAAATTTTTCCTTATCCCAGTCATCAGGTACATAATTACCAAGCTTATCTAAAATCAAGAATAGATCTTCTATGTCTATTTGATACAAATCAGATTGCACCTTATCTATCAAAACAGATGGAAGAATACCGTTTATAGCCAACAAGTTATTCTCATTCGGACGAAGTGGAAAGTAATTTACACCACCAACCATTTGATTGATACTATCAGCTTTTAATACATTCTTTCTGGTCGGATTGATGTTTTTCGGGTAAATAACCTGAATATTGCCATCTGATTTTTTTGCCTGCTCAATAATCAGATTGTTGGCCTGATTGAGTTGAACAAAGAAATGATAGACATCAGACGGAATATAAAGCCGTAACAATGATTTATCTCGGTCATATCCAAAAATGCGCGAATGCTGCCAAAAAGTATCTGCATTAGGTTTTTTAGCTGTACGACTGTAATAAACTGTTTGCAGTTTTGGAATAGTCAAGCCACGACCAATCACATTACCACCAATAATGATGTTGAAACCTTTTTCCAAGTCAAAATCTGCTTCTGTCTGCGAATTAACGACAAGGGTACAGATTTGCCTTTTCTCCAAAAGTGTAGTCAATTTTTCGTATATTTCATCAAAGTGATGAATATCGGGCTTGGTCTTTTGCAAATCCAAATAACTTTCTTTAAAGCTGCCTGAAAGATCTTCCCCGTTATTAATTGCTTGCACCAAATCATTCAAAAAGGCTCTGATTTTCTGTGAAAAAGCTTGATGGTCTTGAATTTTATAGCTTGGATGTAGTGCAAAATTGCAGTTAGTTTTATCACATAGCGCGAATTCTGCACAGGTTATTAGAAAACTAAGCAATGCCTGTTTTACCCCTTCAGCAATTTCACCACTCTTGTCTTTCATATCATCCAATTCACTATCAATAAAACGAACGATATAGCTAGGTGGGTCAGAAAAGACAAAGTTGCCACCGATGTATTTTTCGCCTGCTTCAAAGAAGTGGATAAATTCAGGTTGCCAATCGGATGCTTCGTGTTGCAACAAAAGCGATTGAGGTGTGGCAGTCAACTGGATAAACAGGCTTTGACAGCAGGAATTTTTGATGTCATTTAATAGTTTATTGATGGTGCTAGCATCTTTATCGGGCTTATCTGCATTGGTATTTAAACTAGCTGCGTCTGCTTCATCATCCACAATGACCAAAGGATAGCCTTTCAGGCTACTTTGACTGGCAAACAGATTGCGCCAACGTCTCAATACACGGGCATTCTTTTTAATAACGACCAAGATGGGATTTTTTGCTTTCATTACTTCCATAAAACTTCGGTCGTCAACTTCAGACAATACGATAAAGTTTTTCAGATTGGCTTTGGCTCGTTTGACTGTTTGATCCTGTAAATCTACGCTATCGGTGGTGAGGTACAGAAAAACTTTATGATCGCCATCGTCAGCCAACGCGCTTAATACGCCCAAAACCTGCGCCGTTTTGCCACTTTGAACATTGCCTAACAATAAAACATTTTGGGCGATTTTCCGCTCAGTTTGTTTAAATTTTTCCATAAAACCATCAACGGTTTTTCTTACGGAATCAGCCAATTCAGGCGGGGTTAATTGATTCAAGTAGGTTTTTAGCATTTAGTATTTTCCCTTAAATGAGAGTAGCCAGACATTAGGGTTGTCAGTTGAACGAAATTCAAAATGATCGTTGCCGTATTGGTGTAAGGTTTCATGCGTAATTTTCTCGTTATTTTGCAGGCAGCCACGACTTTCCAAGCGACCTTTAATCCATTTGCCAAGTGTCTTCAAATCATTTTCTGAGCGAAAATTTTTAGAATAGTCACCCGATGTCCTACATTGAAATTGCCAACCATCATCGGTAATAACTGTAAAAGACTTCAGAATCGGATAACCTTCTTTTGAAGTGATGTTTTTGGATACAATCAACTCTACTTCATACCAAGGTCTTGGTTTAATAAAACCCCGTTTATCTCGCCTCCCCTCTCCAAAAAATACATTCAAATTACTTTTTTCTTCGGTTTTAGCTGGAATAGAGAAATTATATTTTGACGTTTGGGCAAATAATTGCCGAATCTTTTCTGGTGCAATTTTTTGCACACCCAAACAATTTTCTAAATGGCTGTTATGTTCAATAAATTTACTCGGTCTCTCAACTTCTTGGATATTTTTGCCTAGCTTATGAATGGTGCTTTGAATATTTGCCTGCAAAATCTGTGCAGGCTCACCGTTCAAATGTAACATAGTTTCATAAGTACGTTCCGTGCTATCCCAAAAACACGTTAAGTTCGCAGAGCCAATTAATCCATTAATTTGTTGTTGATTTTTGAAGGCATACATTTTGCCGTGAAATTTTACAAAGGGAGAAATATAGACCGCTCCTCTGTTTTCATGCAGCAAAAATTGGTTCAGTCTACACAAGCTGTCGTATTGCAAACGGCTAAAACCTTCCAAATAATGCATTCCGACCAATAAATCTATTTTTTGAATATGATCATTTAGCTCCAAGATTTTATGTAACTCAACCACTGCGTCATTAGATACATAACCAGTCGCCATCAACACTTCATCCGCTGATTTAAATAAATCCATCCAAACCGCATTAAGTGATTTTTCAGTGATTTTGGCATTGGCGATATTGGAAAAAACTGTATTCATTGTTTTCCCCCTCGAATTTTGCTTAATCGGTCATGAAACAAAATTTCTTTTTCTGCGACCAATTTCTCATGCAAATCTACTTTCTCATAGTTGCCTGAAAAAATCGGTAAAATGCTTTTTGCCAGTTCAACCACTCCTTGAGGCGGGACAGCATTACCAATCTGACGGCGTACTTCGGTTGTTGAGCCGACAAATTCAAAATCATCAGGAAAGCTTTGCAACCTTGCGCGTTCACGGTTAGTAAAGGCACGCGGTTCAGGAAAATGGTAGCCCCAAGTGCCACCACCACCTGCTGCAATAATTGTTTTTGACGGCTCGTCTCGATGCATACGACGATAAACGTGGCTAATCATACCTTTTACATATAAAGGATGATCTTTGGGAATATCGGTAAAATTGCCACCTTCAGGAATTAAGTCCAACATACGGCGTGTTTTATCGCTGATTTTCAGCAATTCATTATTACTGGCATTCTGTGGAATATTAGATATCGCTTGACCAGCAGTTACATATGGTTTTAAACCATTTTCGCCAGTTTCATTATGCGTTGGTTCTGGATGGCGAAAATCAAATCCTGTATCTAAACGTACTCCTACAATCAGCACACGTTCACGAAATTGAGGTACGCCAAATTCTGCAAAGTTATATAGCTTCGCCTGAACGTAATAACCGCAATTTTCAAAATCGGTAATAATTTGCTGGATGGCTTTTTTCTTGTTGGCAGTCAACAAACCTTTTACGTTCTCAGCAACAAAGACTTTTGGTTTTTTTGCATTTACAAAACGTAAAAAGCTTTTATAAAGATTGCCACGCTCACCCTCTAGGCCCGGCTGTTTCCAAATCATGGAAAAATCTTGGCAAGGGAATCCGCCTAAAATGATGTCGCAATCGGGAATAGTTGGATCGTTAGGATCTATTTGTTCAATATCGCCTTCTACAATGACATCGCCAATATTTTTACGGAAACTTTCGCAAGCCCAATGGGAAAAATCGTTCGCCCAAACAGTTTCATAACCAGCTTGGTGAAAACCCAAATCTAAACCTCCACATCCTGAAAATAGAGATAGAATTCTGGGTTTCTTGTCAGATGAATTAAACTTTGAGATTTTTTTAGATGACATAGGATTTCACTCCTATGTATACATTTGATAAAAACCCTTGAAGGGATTTTAATAGAGAACTAGGCAAGGCAAACTTACCATCGTTATTTTGAAATAAAATCATTTTTCTAAAACTTCCATGTAAATTTTTCCTATTATGCCGCAAAAAACAGCAAATGCCGCTGCATTAAACCAGTCATGAATACTTGAAATTATAAATAAAGTATTCATAATCCCAAGGTCGTCTGAAAACGATATCAGTTTTCAGACGACCTTTTCACACTTCAAAAATCCCATAGGGAAAACATCATGGCAAAAGCCCCCAAAACCATCTACCAATGTTCCGAATGCGGCGGCACTTCCCCGAAATGGCAAGGCAAATGCCCGCATTGCGGCGAGTGGAACACGCTTCAGGAAAGCCTTGCCGCGCCCGAGCCGAAAAACGCCCGTTTCCAATCTTGGGCGGCGGACACTTCAACCGTCCAATCCCTCTCCGCCGTTACCGCCACCGAAGTGCCGCGCAACCCGACCGGCATGGGCGAGCTTGACCGCGTATTGGGCGGCGGTTTGGTCGATGGTGCGGTCATCCTGCTTGGTGGCGACCCCGGCATCGGCAAATCCACATTACTGTTGCAAACCATCGCCAAAATGGCGCAAAGCCGCAAAGTGCTGTACGTTTCCGGTGAAGAATCCGCCCAACAAGTCGCCCTGCGCGCGCAGCGTTTGGAACTGCCCACCGAAGGCGTGAACCTGCTTGCCGAAATCCGCATGGAAGCGATTCAGACAGCCTTGAAACAACACCAGCCCGAAGTCGTCGTCATCGACTCCATCCAAACCATGTATTCCGACCAAATCACTTCCGCCCCCGGCTCCGTGTCGCAGGTACGCGAATGTGCCGCCCAACTGACGCGTATGGCGAAACAAATGGGCATCGCCATGATACTGGTCGGACACGTGACCAAAGACGGTGCGATTGCCGGCCCACGCGTGCTGGAACATATGGTCGATACCGTGCTGTATTTCGAGGGCGACCAGCATTCCAACTACCGTATGATACGCGCCATCAAAAACCGTTTCGGCGCGGCAAACGAATTGGGCGTGTTCGCCATGACCGAAAACGGTTTGAAAGGCGTATCCAACCCGTCCGCCATCTTCCTTGCCAGCTACCGCGACGACACACCCGGCTCATGTGTTTTGGTCACGCAGGAAGGCAGTCGCCCGCTTTTAGTCGAAATTCAGGCATTGGTCGATGACGCACACGGTTTTACCCCTAAACGCCTCACCGTCGGCCTCGAACAAAACCGCCTCTCCATGTTGCTCGCCGTCCTCAACCGCCACGGCGGCATTGCCTGCTTCGACCAAGACGTCTTCCTCAACGCCGTCGGCGGCGTCAAAATCGGCGAACCTGCTGCCGACCTCGCCGTTATCCTCGCCATGCTCTCCAGCTTCCGCAACCGCCCTATGCCCGAAAAAACCGTCGTATTCGGCGAAATCGGCTTAAGCGGCGAAGTCCGCCCTGTCGCACGCGGACAAGAGCGGCTCAAAGAAGCGGAAAAACTCGGCTTCAAACGCGCCATCGTTCCTAAAGCCAATATGCCACGCAATGCCAAAGAATTTCCAAACCTGAAAATCTACGGCGTCAGCAGTTTGCAGGAAGCGATTGACGTTTGTCGTGACGGGGATTAAACCGTTTCGATAATCTGATTCAAAAAAACAATCATCTAAAAGGCCGTCTGAAAACTTTCAGACGGCCTCTCTTTAAATTTAAATAATTTTGTTATATTATAACGAACCATTTTATTCTATCTTTTCTACACATCGAAAATCGGAGAGAAATCTTGAAAAAAACTGCTTTGCTTATCGCATCCGCCTTCCTGTTCAGCACTGCCGCACACGCCCATCGCGTTTGGGTTGAAACCGCCCACACACATGGCGGCGAATACCTTGAAGCCGAATTAGGCTATGGCGAATTCCCTGAGCTTGAGCCGATCGCCAAAGACCGCCTGCACATTTTCAGCAAACCCATGCAACTGGTGACTGAAAAAGGCAAAGAAAACATGATTCAAAAAGGCACATACAATTACCAATACCGCAGCAAACTGCCGGTCAAAGACGGCAGCTACTTGGTAACCGCCGAATACCAACCGACTTTCTGGTCAAAAAACAGCGCGGGCTGGAAGCAGGCAAGCATCAAAGAAATGCCTGATGCAAGCTATTGCGAACAAACAAGAATGTTTGGTAAAAACATCGTCAATGTCGGCCACGAAAGCGCAGATACCTCCATCATCACCAAACAAGTCGGCCAACATTTGGAAATCGTTCCTTTAGACAACCCTGCCAACGTCCACGTCGGCGAACGCTTCAAAGTCCGCGTCCTCTTCAATGGCGAGCCGCTGCCTAACGCCACCGTTACCGCCACATTTGACGGCTTCGACACCAGCGACCGCAGCAAAACCCATAAAACCGAAGCCCAAGCCTTCTCCGATACTACCGATGACAAAGGCGAAGTCAGCATCATTCCATTGCGCCAAGGTTTCTGGAAAGCCAGCGTAGAACACAAAGCCGATTTCCCCGATCAAAGCGTGTGCCAAAAACAGGCGAACTACACCACTTTGACTTTCCAAATCGGCCATTCACATCATTGATTTTTCCATAACAAAAGGCCGTCTGAATAGTTCAGACGGCCTTTATTCATCCTATTTAAGGACGATGCGGCGCAAACTGCCATTGTCCCAATTCCAAATTCAAATCAAACAGATTCAGACGGCCTATTGCCACACGGACCAAGCGTAAACACGGAAAGCCTGCTTTCGCCGTCATCCTTCGCACTTGGCGGTTTTTCCCTTCCGAAATTTTGATTTCCACCCAAAAATCAGGTACGGATTTGCGCATGCGAATCGGCGGCACGCGCGGCCATAAAACATCCGCTTCTCCTTCTTCCAATACCCTGACCTCGGCCGGACGGGTGACAAAATCGCCCAAATCTACGCCACGGCGCAACAAATCCAATTTGGCTTCATTAGGAGAACCCTCCACCTGCGCCCAATAAGTTTTAACCTGCTTGAATTTCGGGTCGGCAATCTGCGCCTGCAAACGGCCATTATTGGTCAGCAGCAGCAAACCCTCGCTGTCCGTATCCAAACGACCGGCCGGATAAAATCCCGGTTTCTCGACAAAATCCTTAAGGCACTGATGTTTTTCATGTGCAGAAAACTGGCAAATCACGCCATAAGGCTTGTTTAGGATAATCAAATCGTTCATTTCACACTTCAGACGGCCTTAGATTCCAAGAAATTCCGGATAATAAAAAAGACACCGTATAAACGGTGTCTTTCATATTTGGCGGAGTAAGAGGGATTCGAACCCTCGATGCAGGTTGACCCCACATGCTTCCTTAGCAGGGAAGTGCCTTCAGCCTCTCAGCCATTACTCCTAAGGAAGACCGCAATATACGCCCTCTGCCCTCCTTCGTCAAGCATTAGCGCCCCAAACTTTCTTAACACCATGAAATCATTTAAATAAAAATATAATATTTTTTGCATCATCCTATTTTTATACGGCTTTCATATATGTTAAAATGATTTTGTTTTCTGTAAACCTTTTTTCACACCCCTTATTATAAAGGAGTCCGTATGTTACGTTTTTCTGCTTTGGTTGCCGTATCCGCCCTGATGCTTGCCGCTTGCTCACAATCCGGCAATTCCCAACCATCTGCTTCCTCCTCTCAAACTTCTACTCAAAAAACAACTGCCGCCGGTTCTGCCTGCCGCAGCATGGGTGAAGGCCATAAAGTCAATGGCAAAGGTCAAAACGATATTTATATGTGTAAAGTCGATGTAGCCTTGAACTCTGCCGAAGCCAAATCCGCTTTGGATCCCAGCATCCGCGTTCACTACGGCAGCACATCCGGCGCGACTTTGACTTCCCGTCAAATCTCCAACTCAGTCGGCAAAACCCCTGATGAAACCTGCCAACGCGCATTCCTGAGCGCGGTTAAACGCTTCCAAAGCACTGCGCATCGCAAAAAAGCCAAATCCGTTCATCTGGTTAGCTACTTTGACAAAGTAACCAAAGGCGGTAACGAGTACGAATGCCACATCGCTACATTCAACAGCCGTGTGGTTTTGAAAGGCAGCTTCCACTAAGCAATGTCAAAAATGCCGGACTTCAAGATGAAGTTTGGCATTTTTCTATTTTATGGATACGACAACCCTTCACTGCCTGCTGGCCGATCCGTCTTTTGCCGCCTGCTACGACCATGCTTCTCTAAACGCAGCCGATTCACAACGTTTGGCCGCCACGCCGCAACTGGCGCAGCGTCAGGACTGGCAAGTCAGCCGAGCGTTAAAACAGCAAACCGATTTACCGACTGTATCACTGAGCCACAGCCAAGGCTTTGCCGCTTTATTGTGTGCGCCTCAGCCCTTAACAGCCGGTGTCGATATCGAATTTATCCGCCCGCGTGATTTCAAAGCGCTGTCAGCTTTGGTCTGCTCGCAGGAAGAACAAGACTTTTTGGAAACAGCAAACTGGCCGTCTGAAACGTTTTACCGATTGTGGTGTTTTAAAGAAGCCTTGATTAAAGCGGCGAATTTGGATTTCCCGTCAGACATGAAATTGGTCGGCTATGTTTTCGATTCAGGACAACCCGTCGGTTTACGCGCCGGAAAGCAAACCGATTGGCGTGGCACAAGCGCGATTTTGGCGGATACGATGGCACTTGCCTGCGTTTGGCAGGGAAAAGCCCCCGCTCTGCAATGGCAGTTTTTCGGTTCGCTCAAGCCCAATGATTTAACCAACTGGCAAACCATCTAATAACTGACAAAATAATAATAATCTGATTTAATTTACTGTACTTTTACTGATTCCACACACCAACAGCAGCATTTGCAAAAGGCCGTCTGAACGATGAATCTTCGCCTCCTAAACCGCCTCTATACTGCCCTTATCCTGTTTCTTACCCTGTTTTTGGTTTATGCCTTTGCTTCACAAGCGCGCATTCAAACCGATTTGACCGCGTTGTTGCCGAGCGAGCAGCAACCCGATGCCTTACTGACGGCTGCGGATAAAGCCGCAGAAACTCAGCTCAATTCGCAAGTTATTTTACTTGCCGGCAGTACCGATGCCGAAACTGCTTTTCAGACGGCCTCACAAATTGCCAACGCATGGCGCAAGAGCGGCGTATTTGAACAAGTCGACAGCAGCATGACGCCGAATTTGGACAAAGTGCGGGCGGATATGCAGAAACTGGGCTTGGCAGTTTTGCCGCAAGACGAAATCCGCCTGCTGTTTGAGCAGCCGCAAGCCTATTTTCAAGCGCGCGCAGAAGCCGCGGCCAATCCGTTTGCCGCCCCCTCCCCTTTGTCTTTAGAACAAGACTGGCTGGGCTTCGGACGCTTTGTTGCCGACAAAGCCAATCCGCAAAGCCGTTTGCAGTGGGACATGGACAATGGCATGCTGTTTGCCGAAGACCAAGGCAAAACTTGGGTATTTTTACGCGGACGGATCGCCGGCGGCGATCAATTTTCCGGCAACGATGCCCTCTTGCCGCTGATGGCGCAAAGCCGTCAAATCGCTTCGGAAAACGGCGCGGAAACCTTAAGCGCAGGCGGCGCATTGTTCGCCGCCGTATCCAAAGCAGCCGCAGAAAAAGAAAGCCGGCTGATGAGCATGGTCGGGCTTGGACTGACCTTTGCACTGCTGTTGTGGGTCTTCCGCAGCGGTCGCGTATTTTTGCTGTCCTTGCCGCTGGCAGCCGGTATGTTAACCGGCTTGGCAGTTGCGTTATTAACCTTCGGCGAAGTGCATATCCTGACTATCGTCATCGGCACCAGCTTGGTGGGTATGTTGGTGGATTTCCCGTTGCACTGGCTTGCTCCTTCGGTATTCGGGCCGTCTGAAAAGACCGTTTGGCAGGCCGAATCAGCAATAAAACATGTCTTGCCAAGCTTTGCCGTCAGCCTGACGATTACCGTCTTGGGCTACGCGCTGCTGTGGTTCACCCCTTTGCCTGTACTGCGCCAAACCGCCGTATTTTCAGGCTTTGCCTTATTTGGTGCGTTTGGTGCCACCGTTTTATGGCTGCCGCCGCTGTTTCGCCGCTATCGTGCCAAAACCGTGCCTTTTGCCGCATTAACCGAAAAGCTCTATTCCTTGTCAGGCCGTCTGAAAAACCGCCTGCACAAACGCGGCTGGTTAATCGTGGGCGGAATTTTGCTGGCAGTCGGACTGTGGCGCAGCGACTGGCGTGACGACATCCGTCAATGGGTCAATATGCCGACCGCGATGTTGACAGAAGTACAACAAATCGGCCGGTTGAGCGGCACGGATTTTGGCGGCAAATATTTGGTGGCCGAAGCGCAAAGCGAAGATGCCCTGTTGAAGAAAACCGCCGAACTCGGCCACGCCCTGCAGCCCTTAATCGCGCAAGGCAAACTTTCCGGCATCCAATCGCCCGACCAATTCATCCTGCCGACAACGGAGCAGCAAAAACTGCAAAACCGCCTGCGCGAATTGACCAAGTTGCCTGATAGCTGGAAACCGCTTACCGAAATCGGTATTCCGCGCAAAACTGTGCGCGATGCCCTGCTTCAAGCCGCCGATACGCAACCATTGTCGCTTTCGGACGGCCTGAATACCAATTTGGCAGAAGCTTGGCGTTCCTTGTATTTGGGCGAAGTGGAAGCAGGCCGTTTTGCTGCCGTCGTGCGTTTGAACGGCATGACCGATGAAGCCGCCGTACGCGCCGCAGTGCAACACGTCTCCGGCGTACATTGGGCAGACAAACGCGCCCACTTAAACGAGCTTTTCCACCACACGCGCAATCAGGCCGCATGGTTGAAACTGGCTTCCTATGCCTTGGCATGGCTGCTTTTATGGAAAATGTTCGGTTTCAAACGCGGCAGCAAAATCCTTGCCGTGCCGCTGGCCGCGGCCATCTGCACCGTTGCCGTACTCGGTTTGGCCGGCATTCCCGTCAGCCTGTTTGCCATGTTCGGCCTGCTTTTAGTATCCGCCATCGGCGTGGACTATGCCGTCTATGCCGCCACCGCACACCACAGCGCGCCGGCAAAATTAGGCGGCATGCTGCTTGCCGCCGCGACGACTGCCATTTCCTTTGCCCTGCTCGCCATCAGCAGCACGCCCGCCGTTGCCGCGTTCGGCATGACGGTTACCATCGGCGTAGCTTTCAATATTTGGCTGGCAGGCACATTGTTGAAAAATTAGACAAAAAATAAAGACGATTGAAATTGAAGCGATATTTTGTTTCAACTTCTATCGTCACGTTGTAAGAGGCCGTCTGAAAAACTTCAGACGCTGGTTTAAACATTATTTATCATTAAAATCAAAGGTATTTTCAAATGTCCGTAGAATTTGACGTTGCCGTTATCGGCGCAGGCCCTTCAGGTTCGGTTGCTTCTGCTTTGCTGAACAAACAAGGCTTTAAAGTTTGCGTATTGGAAAAACAACATTTCCCGCGCTTTGTCATCGGCGAAAGCCTGTTGCCGCATTGCATGGAAATGTTGGAAGAAGCCGGTTTTGCCGACGCAGTGCATGCCGAGCCCAGCTTTCAATTTAAAGACGGTGCTGCGTTTTCATGGGGCAGCCGTTACACAGATTTCAACTTTACTGAAAAATTTTCAGACGGCCCCGGCACTATTTATCAAGTGCGCCGCGGCATCTTCGACAAAATCCTGATTGATGAAGCGGCAAAACAAGGTGTCGATGTCCGCTTCGGACATGGCGTAACCGCGTTTGACAACAGTGGCGATATGGCACGTTTGAGCGTTGCAACCGATACAGGCGAAAACTATGAACTGACTGCCAAATTCGTTTTGGATGCCAGCGGTTACGGCCGTGTCCTGCCCCGCCTTTTAGATTTGGAAAGCCCGTCCGAGCTGCCTCCGCGCCAAGCCCACTTCACGCATATTGACGACAACATCACCAGCCCGAAATTCGACCGCAACAAAATCCTGATCAACACGCATCCTGAACATCGCGATGTCTGGATTTGGCTGATTCCTTTCGGCGACAACCGCTGCTCCATCGGCGTTGTCGGCACGCCCGACAAACTGGTCGGCGAATCAGAAGCCGTGTTGAAAAAATTTGTGTACGAATGCCCGATGCTGGCGGAAATTTTGGATAAAGCCGTTTGGGAAAACGACTTTCCGTTCCGCTCTATCCAAGGCTACTCTGCCAACGTAAAAACCTTATACGGCAAACATTTCGCACTTTTGGGCAACGCCGCCGAATTCCTCGACCCAGTCTTCTCCTCCGGCGTGACCATTGCCCTGCACTCTGCCAAACTGGCTGCCGATTTGTTGGGCAAACAGCTCAAAGGCGAAGCCGTCGATTGGCAAACCGAATTTGCCGACCAACTGATGATCGGCGTGAACGCGTTCCGTACTTATGTAAACGGTTGGTACGATTTCCGCTTCCAAAATGCCATCTACGCGCCTAACCGCAGTCCTGAAATCAGCCGTATGATTTCGTCTATTCTGGCAGGCTACGCTTGGGACACGAACAATCCATTCGTGGAAAAATCCGAGCAACGCTTGTCCACACTTGCCGCATTGGTGGGCGATTTGAAGGTAGAATAAGGACGAATGCCTTTCAGACGACCTAGACTGAAAACAGAACAGGCCGTCTGAAACTTCATCCACACCATTAAATATTTTGACCGATAGATAAAACCTTATGCGATTTATCCCTTTGCTTGCCGCACTGCTGCTTTCCGCATGCGCGACCTCGCTCCCCCATCCGCAAACGCTGCCGCCGCTTTCCAAAGAAGGCCAATGGTTCAAACTTGAGCAGACCAATGCGGCGGGGCAAACCGTTCAAACCAATCTCTTGGCAGTCGAACCTCATTCAGACGGCATTCGCTTTGTCCAAACCGATGCACTGGGGGCACCGGTATCTCGTCAATCGGTCAACACCAAAGGCTGGAAAAATGACGGCTTTGTGATGCCCAATGCCTCTTCGCGCCGACTGTTTGCCGCCTTGTTGCCGCTTTTGGCCGCCGAACACGCCGCCACGCTTTACCCTGAAGCACGCCAACAAAACGCCTCCCATCAAGGCTTCTGCCCTGACGGCAAAGGTGCGGTGTTCAGCTACCGCGAGCGTGATTTGTGGTGTGTCGCCCACCATTCCGAACAATTCCTCATCGGCTTCCCCGACCAAACTTTCTGGACGGTCAGCCCGATTGCAGAAGACTAATTCATGAATACTCCTGTTTATCTCAGCCGTCCGGCACTGACCAGCGCATTGGGCAGCGGCTTGCAAGTTCATGCCGATTCCTTACTCACGCCGTCTGAAAACACACCCCTGACTTTTTCAGACCAATGGGTAAAAGGCAAAACGCATGCTTTTGGTGCAGTCAAAGAAACCCTGATGCCTCTGCCCGATAGCATTCCTGAAGCGCATCGCAGCCGCAACAACCAGCTTATCCTGCACGCGCTTTCGCAAATAGACGGACTGATTCAGACGGCCATTGCCCGTTACGGCAAAGAAAGGGTTGCTGTCGTTACCGGTACGTCCACCAGTGGCGCAGATGAAAATATCCCTTTGTTCCAACACGTTGTCCAAGGTGGTGAGTGGACGGATGTTTCGTTCAAACAGCTGCAACACACCATGGCTTCGCCCTCCGAATTTATTGCCCAAGTTTACGGTCTGGACGGCTTGCGCTATACCGTCTCCACCGCCTGCACTTCCGGCGCACGCGCCCTTATCAGCGCAGCCCGGCTGCTTCGTGCCGGATTGTGTGATGCCGTGATTTGCGGCGGCGCGGATACGCTTTCACCGCTGACGATTAATGGTTTTGCCTCTTTGGAAGTGCTTTCAGACGGCATCGCCAAGCCTTTTTCCGCCAACCGCAACGGCATTAATATCGGTGAAGCGGCCGCATTTTTCGTGATGACGCGTGATGCGGATTTTGACGGCGAAATGCAGTTGCTCGGCTACGGCGCAAGCAGCGATGCTTACCATATGTCTTCGCCCCGCCCCGATGGTTTGGGTGCAGCCCAATCTTTTCAGGCTGCTTTGGATAAAGCCGGCTTGAAAGCGGAAGAGATCGGCTGGATCAATCTGCACGGCACCGGCACGCAGCACAACGACAGCATGGAAAGCCGAGCCGTTGCCGAAGTGTTTGGCAGCCACACCCTTTGCACGTCAACCAAGCCGTCTACCGGTCATACCTTGGGTGCAGCCGGTGCGATTGAAGCCGCATTTGCTTGGTTGATGGTCAACCGCCAATACAATCCGGAAGGCAAACTGCCGCCGCAACAATGGGACAACGTACCCGATTCCGAGCTGCCCAACATCGCTTTGACCGACGAAAACAGCCGCTGGCCGTCTGAAAAACGCATTGCCGCCAGCTCATCATTTGCCTTCGGCGGCAGCAATGCTGTTTTGATTATCGGATAAGTCCTTATATTTAGGCTGTCTTTTCAGACGGCCTTTTTCTTTTCCGCAACTTAAAAAACAATAACATCAAAACAACAACCAAATCCGCCGAAATATGCCATAATAGGCTTAGCACGTTTCTTCTCGCGATGTGCCCGAAAAGAAAAACTTAACCTACATAGAGAATAATCCCATGACTAAATCCACCATTATCTATACCTACACCGACGAAGCTCCTGCATTGGCCACTCAATCCCTGTTGCCAATCGTGCAGGCGTTTACCCGCCATGCCGATATTGATGTCAAAACCAGCGACATCTCTCTCTCCGGCCGTATTTTGGCGGCGTTTCCCGAATACCTGACCGAAGCGCAACGCGTACCTGATGCGCTTGCCGAATTGGGCGAACTGGTGAAACAACCCGATGCAAACGTGATCAAACTGCCGAACATCAGCGCATCCGTACCTCAACTGACGGCCGCGATTAAAGAATTGCAGTCTAAAGGCTTTGCCGTTCCCGACTATCCTGCCGACCCTCAAACCGATGAAGAAAAAGCCGTACGCGAACGCTACGACCGCATCAAAGGCAGCGCGGTAAACCCTGTCCTGCGTGAAGGCAACTCTGACCGCCGCGCGCCTAAAGCAGTGAAAAACTTTGCGAAAAAACATCCGCACAGCATGGGCGCATGGACCAAAGATTCCAAAACCCACGTTGCCACCATGCAAAGCGGCGACTTTTTCCATAACGAACAATCCGTTACCGTACCTGAAGCGACTTCCGTATCCATCGTGTTCACCGACAAACAAGGCAACAAAAAAGAGCTGCGCGAGCCTGTTGCCCTGAAAGCCGGCGAAATCATCGACGCGACCGTAATGAGCAAAAAAGCCCTGCTCGCCTTCCTTGCCGAACAAGTGAAAGACGCAAAAGCTAAAGGCGTATTGTTCTCGCTGCACATGAAAGCCACCATGATGAAAGTGTCCGACCCGATTATCTTCGGACACGCCGTCAAAGTATTCTTCGCGCCTGTTTTTGAAAAATTTGGCGACAAACTGGCTGCCGCAGGCGTCAACGTCAACAACGGCTTCGGCAACCTGCTTGCCAATCTGGACAAACTGGATGCTGACACCCGCGCCGCCGTTGAAGCTGAAATCGCTGCCGTTTACGCTGCCAACCCTGATTTGGCCATGGTTGATTCCGACAAAGGCATTACCAACCTGCACGTTCCTAGCGATGTCATCGTCGATGCTTCTATGCCTGCGATGATTCGTAACTCCGGCCGTATGTGGGACAAAGACGGCAAAGCACAAGACACCAAAGCCGTCATTCCAGACAGCAGCTACGCCGGTGTTTACCAAGCAACCATCGATTTCTGCCGCGAACACGGCGCATTTGACCCGACAACCATGGGTACCGTTCCTAACGTCGGTCTGATGGCGCAAGCAGCCGAAGAATACGGTTCACACAACAAAACCTTCGAAATCGAAGCTGACGGCCAAGTCCAAGTCATCGATGCAGCAGGTAATGTCCTGATGCAACACGACGTTGAAGCCGGCGACATCTGGCGTATGTGCCAAACCAAAGACGCTCCGGTTAAAGACTGGGTACAACTCGCTGTTAACCGCGCCCGTCTGAGCAACACGCCAGCCGTATTCTGGCTCGACGAAAACCGTCCGCACGACAAGAGCCTGCTCGCCAAGGTTAAAGCTTACCTTGCCGAACTGGATACCAACGGCCTCGACATCCGCGTCCTCGCTCCTGAAGAAGCTGCTAAATTCAGCTTGGGTCGTCTGAAAAACGGCGAAGACACCATCTCCGTAACCGGTAACGTCCTGCGCGACTACCTGACCGACTTGTTCCCAATTTTGGAACTGGGTACCAGCGCGAAAATGCTATCTATCGTTCCATTGATGAATGGCGGCGGTATGTTTGAAACCGGCGCGGGCGGTTCTGCACCGAAACATGTTCAACAATTCCTCGAAGAAAACCACTTACGTTGGGACTCTTTAGGCGAATTCCTCGCACTCGCCGTATCGTTTGAACATCTGGCGCAAAAAACCGGCAACGCCAAAGCCCAAGTCCTCGCCGACACTTTGGATGCAGCCACCGAAAAACTGCTGTTGAACGACAAATCGCCTAAACGCAAAGCTGGCGAACTCGACAACCGCGGCAGCCATTTCTACCTCACCCTCTACTGGGCGCAAGAATTGGCAGCGCAAGACAAAGATGCCGAACTGAAAGCCGTATTTGCGCCGTTGGCAGCCGCTTTGACTGCCGACGAAGCCAAAATCGTTGAAGAACTCTCTGCCGTACAAGGCAAAGCGGTCGACATCGGCGGCTACTACGCAGCCAATCCTGAAAAAGCCGCACAAGCGATGCGTCCAAGCGCAACCTTTAATCAGGCCTTGTCAGCCTTATAATTAAAGCAATAAAAGGCCGTCTGAACTTTCAGACGGCCTCAACCTTATGGAAACACAATGAAAAAAACCATTCTTTCTCTTACTCTCCTCATCAGCACTCCGGCTTTGTGGGCATTTTCCCCTGCCGAATTGGCACAAACCCTGCAAAAACCGCAAAACGTGCAAGGCAATTTTGTCCAACAACGCCAGCTCAAATCCCTCAGCAAACCCATGACCACCAGCGGCAGCTTTACCCTTGTCCCACAAAAAGGCCTGCTCTGGAAAATGCAAAAACCATTTGAAACCACCCTGCGCGTGCGTTCAGACGGCATCATGCAATGGAACGGCAGCCAATGGGTCAACCCAAATGCCAGCAAACTCAACGGCCAAAGCCGCCAAATCAAACTCTTCCTCGACCTTTTGGGCGGCAATACCCAAGGTTTGGAAAAACAATTTGATTTGAAATTAAACGGCAACGAGAAAAAATGGACGTTGACCCTGACTCCGAAAACCGCCATTACCCGCCAAATCTTCAACCGTATCGAAATCAACGGCGATACGCTGGTGCGTAAAATCGAATTGGACGAAAAGCAAGGCGACAAAACCATCATGCAGTTCAACCAAATCCAAACCGATAAAGCTCTGGATAGCTTCAGCCGTACCGCCCTCTAAATTGTCTATCCCAACAAAAGGCCGTCTGAAAATAGATTTCAGACGGCCTTTTATATTAATCGGCTGAAGGCTGCTGCCCTTTTCTTTCCGCCTTTCTGGCTTCACGAATGGCTTTGAGTTCGGCCTCTTTCTGTCTGGCTTTTTTCAGCCAAGCCTCCCATTGATTTGGCGTTTCCAACGTGATTCTGCCGATTTTGCCTTCGCGGAAATCAGTCAGGATATTTTCAGCGGCTTTTTGGTAATTGACTCGTCCACCACTCAAAACCGCACCGCGTTTTTTGGCAATCCACTCCAGCCAAGAAGTATCATCCCAATGGCTGCTTGGATCTTTGTCGGCTTGATAGCGCTCTTGCAACAAAGCCAGATAATGGCGGCGGAGGTAATCCAAAAGTTCAAGCGCCACTTCTTCTTCGTCCAGCGCGTTGCGTCCAACTGCACCGCCGGCCGCAAGGTTGTAGCCGCCTTCTTCGACGATAATTTTTGGCCACAACATACCCGGGGTATCGTAAAGCCAGAAATCGTCGGCAAGGAAAAGGCGCTGTTCGGCTTTGGTAATACCGGGTTCGTTACCGGTTTTGGCAGATTTTTTGCCGATCATGCCGTTAATCAAGGTGGATTTGCCGACATTGGGAATGCCGCAAATCAGGACACGCAGCGGCTTCTCGATACCTTGGCGATGCGGAATCATGGCGCGGCAGGCTTGGGTAATTTTGCCATGCGCGCCGGTTTCGGAAGAATCAAGCGCAATGGCGCGGGTATCTTGGCGGCTGTTGTAGTGTTCGAGCCAAACTTTGGTGCGCTCGGGATCGGCAAGGTCTTGCTTGTTTAAGATTTTGAGTTTAGGCTTGCCTTTGGACAACTGGGCAAGCAAAGGGTTTTCGCTGGAAGCAGGCATACGCGCGTCCAACATCTCAATCACCATATCAACGCTTTTAATGCGTTCGGCAATGGCTTTTTTTGCCTTGTTCATGTGGCCGGGAAACCATTGGATAGCCATGTCTTTTTATTCTTTCTATTCGTATCTGAGGCCGTCTGAAAAATCATTGTTTTTCAGACGGCCTCGGTATTGGGATAATCGGTCAATCAGGATTTAGAGGTTGCCATGTTCATAGCTGTAATAACCTGCCTCATCCATACATTGCTCAAACGTCTTGGATGTATTTCCACGTTTTGTTCCATTTTGAACTTGTGATTTGCAGGTATTGATTTGGCGGGAAACTTCAGCTTCGCTCGCGCCGGTGCGGTGCCAACGGTAAGCAGTGACAGGCTCTGTTGCACAGGCGGTTAAGATAAGCAGGGATAATGCGGTCAGACTGATTTTTTTCATGGTTTCTTCCTTTGAGGCCGTCTGAAACGGCAAGTTAGCGTCCTGCCAAGCTTTGTGCCTGACGATGGCGGACAAGGAGTTCGTAACGGCCTTTGAGGCGTTCGGCCAGTTTTTCCACAACATAAACGGAGCGGTGCTGACCGCCGGTACAACCGATGGCAATCGTTACATAACTGCGGCTCTCTTGTTGCAGGCGCGGCAACCAGCGGCTAATAAAATGGTCGATGTCATCAACCATTTCTTGAGCCAACGGCTGCTGGCCCAAATAATCTTGAATAGGCTTATCCATGCCGGTAAAGGGGCGTAATTCCGGATCGTAATACGGATTGGGCAGGCTGCGCATATCAAACATAAAGTCGGCATTGTTGGGGACGCCATATTTGAAACCAAAGGATTCAAGAATGACCAGCAAACCGACACGTTCAATATTGAGCCATTGTTGTACGGCATAACGCAGCTGCTGCGCATTCATTTTGGACGTATCGATGCAATATGCGATGTCTCTAAGTGGGAAGAGCCACTCGCGTTCTTTTTGCAGGCTTTCCAACAAGGTCAGATTATGGCCGGACAAAGGGTGTCCGCGGCGGGTTTCTGAGAAGCGGCGAACCAACACACCCTCTTCCGCTTCAATAAAGAGGACTTCGACTTGATGCCCTTCATGACGCAAATATTGGATTTGCTCTTGCGCTTCCTGAATATTGATACCGGAACGGATGTCAACGCTGACACCGAGTTTGGTTTCATCGGCACGTTCGATATGGAGCGAGACCAACGACGGAAGCATTTCCAAAGGAAGGTTATCGACACAGTAATAGCCCAAATCTTCAAGCTGCTTGAGGGCTACGGATTTTCCTGAGCCGGATAAGCCGCTAATCAGGACGATTTTCATGGTTTTGTTCGTTTTCTTTGAGTTGTGTTTGATGGCGTTCGAGGAATTCTTTGGTGCTGTCTTTACCGCGCAATTGAAGGATGTAATTGCGCACTGCAGCTTCAACCAATACTGCTAAGTTTCGACCGATTGCAACAGGCAGGGTAACGGAACGGATGCTGACGTTGAGGATAGACTCTGTTTCGGTACGGATACTCAATCGATCGAGTTGTTTCATGTATCCGTCGTCGGCCGGAACCAAATTAATAATCAGCTGGAGGATTTTTTTCGGACGGATAGAGGTCTCGCCAAAAATATGGCGGATATTGAGTATGCCCAAGCCACGTACTTCGAGGAAATCACGCAGCATCGGCGGGCAACGGCCTTCCAACATTTCCGGGCCAGTACGGAAGAGCTCGACCGCATCATCGGCAATCAGGCTGTGGCCGCGCGAAATCAGCTCCAATGCCAATTCGCTCTTACCCAAGCCGGATTGTCCGGTAATGAGTACGCCCACTTCAAATACATCCAAAAATACGCCGTGCTTGATGGTGGAAGTTGCCAATGTCCGTTGCAGATAAATCCGCAAAACGTCCATCAGGTGCGGGCTTTCCTGTTTAGAAGTCAGTAAGGGGATACTGTTGGTATGGCAATAATCGCGCAATTTGGGCGAAACCGGCAAGCCGTTGGCGACGATAACCAAAGACATGGGGATGTCGAAAAGCTCTCCGAAATCGTAGTTGAGCTCGCCCGACTCCAAGCGGCGCAAATATTCGGCTTCAGCTACGCCGACAACTTGAATTTGGTTGGGATGGATAAAGTTTAAGTGGCCGACCAAGGCCAAGACGGGTTTATCGGCTTCGACACCGATACGGTTGTCCGCGCCAGAATTGCCGGCAGCCCAAGCAAGTTCGAGTTTGTGCTGATTGTCGGAAAACAGGCGGCGGACGGATATGCTGGGCATGAATTACTCTTCGGTCAGAAGTGTGCGTACTTCTTCGGCAGAAGTTGCGGCCATCAATGCTTCACGGACGGCTTTTTGAGAGAATCTGCCGGCCAGTTTGGACAAGACTTCCAAATGTTCGCCGGTAGCGTTTTCAGGCACAAGCAGGATGAAAATCAGGGAAACGGGTTTACCGTCAGGCGCATCAAAGGCAACCGGCTCTTTGGTGCGGATAAACGCACCGGTGGCTTTTTTCACGCATGCGTGACGACCGTGAGGAATCGCCACCCCCTGCCCCAAACCGGTCGAACCAAGCTTTTCACGGGCAAACAGGCAGTCGAACACGTTGGTATTCGGTAATTCTGCTTCATTCTCCAGCAGCTGTGCAGCCTCTTCAAACAGACGCTTTTTGCTGCTGACTTCCAAATCCAAAACGATATGGGACAAAGGTAAAATTTCGCCGATCAGGCTCATGTGTATCTCTTTTAAATGTCGCAAAACAATGGGATTGTACCGATTGTCGGTGCAAATCTCAATCCTGAAGGCGTAATTTACACTCGCCCTGCTAACATTTTCCATGTTGTTTTTGATATTTTTTAACGAGCTAAAAATAATCCAACTGTTTGCTTATATTGAATTTAAAGTAAAAATCCTATTACCGGGTAAACTATGATTCAAATGAAAAGGGGTATGTCCGGCATACCCCTTTTCCCTTTCTTTTCAGACGGCCTCAACCTAATTTTTTTAAAATAGTTTGGAAACCAAAAACAACCAGAAATAATGGCAGACCAATCCGCAAAACCACGCTAAGCCGATGCGGTTGTTGGCCAAAAACGTTTGGAAGCACAACTGGCGGTCGCGCGTACGGATGGCGGCATACTGCTGATACTGCCAATAAACGGTTATCGGCAATACCAGCCAATAAGGCCAAGTTGCGCCGATTTTAATACCTAATACCGCCATCAATACGGTAAACCAAAAATGGCAAAGCATAGAGGCGGTAATATCGTGATGGCCAAATGTAATTGCCGAAGTTTTGATGCCGATTTTCAAATCGTCTTCTTTATCCGCCATGGCATAAATCGTGTCGTAAGCCAGCGTCCATAAGGCATTGGCGGTAAACATCAGCCACGCTTCGGGAGGCACTCGGCCTTGCACGGCGGCAAAGGCCATGGGAATGCCGAACGAAAATGCCAGTCCCAAATAAAACTGCGGCAACGGGAAAAAGCGTTTGGTAAAGGGATATGTGACGGCCAGGAACAAGGCCGGAAGGCTCATCAGCCAAGTAAATCGGTTGAGCGGCACCAGACACAAGGCCGCCATCAGGCACAGCATGACGGTCAAAAGCAGCGCTTCGGTTTTGGAAACCAAACCTTTGGCAAACGGGCGGTTTTTGGTGCGCTCTACTGCGCCGTCAAAATTGCGGTCGGCAAAGTCATTCACGACGCAACCTGCGCTGCGCATTAAAAACGTGCCTGCGGTAAAAGCAATAAAAATATCCGCATCGGGAACGCCTTTAGACGCAATCCATAATGCCCAATAAGTCGGCCACAGCAAAAGTAGTGTGCCAATGGGTTTGTCGATGCGCATCAGTTTGGCGTATATCACCATCCGTCCGACAGCGTAACGCGGTAAAAATTGTAGGAAAAAGCGCCGTATGTTCATTGGTGTAATGTGTCGTTGTATATGTATTGATGCTGAAGGAAAGGCATTTTAGAGCCTTAGCTCTTATTATAATTTATTGCCGTCTGAAATCAAACGAATCTTAACGATTTAATTTGTTGTATTATAACAGAATTATGACAAATATCAGCAATCGGTTTTCTTTTCAGGCAGCCTTAGCGGTATAAATCCATTAATTTCAATAAGAAATATTCTGTTAATTCCAATATTTCGCCGTTCCAATCGAAATACGAACGGCGCGCGGTAACAGGCCGTCTGAAAGACGGATACTCAGCATCTTCAAAACGAAGAAACTCAAAATCCGAACGTTTCAACGGCAATGTACCGTCAAACAGGCGCTCGCCCAAAGGCTGCGTGCCGCAATCCAATAATTCTGTCCATAGACGGCTATCCGGCCGGCACGCGCTTCTGGCTTGTATCACTGTTTCGCCGTCCAGTTTGAGCAAAACATCGCGCACAAAGATTTCGTCTCCGTTTTCTGCCCCCTTAGTCAAACCCAAATACACCGGCTCGACTGAAAAATCCTTACCTGAAGCGCGCAAAGCGGCAGTTAGCGAAGAAACGGTCAGCAGATGTTCGGCCTTAGACGACAAAAGACTTGAAGCTTCAGCATGTGAACAAAGCGTGCCACGCGGTATATCAAGCTCCATCTGACACCTCTGTTTTGGCCAACTCCTGCCATTTGGCTTCGGGAAACTCATCTTTCAGACGGCCTTTAAGATATTCCAAGGTATCTCCGGCAACGGTTTCATCTTTGCTATCGTGAATATGGTTGAAAATCAGGCTATGCAAGCTGATGCCGTATTGTTTGAGCGCGGCGAAACTGAGTAAAGTGTGGTTGATACTGCCGAGCCGTCCGCTGGTAACGAGGATGACGGGATAAGCCTGTTGCTGAATATAATCAATGGTTAATAGGTTTTCCGTCAGCGGAACCATCAATCCGCCCGCACCTTCGACCAATACGATTTCGTATTGTGCCGCCAATTCTTGCGTGGCGGTGCGGATTTTGTCCAAGTCCAAAGCCCTACCATCCAGACGGGCGGCGAGATGGGGCGAGGCGGGGTAGCTGAAGATTTCGGGCATGGTCAGCCCTTGTTTGTCGGCTTCCTGTATGGGTATGCCCATGATTTTGCGGTGGACGGCGATGTCGTCGGCGATGTTTTGACAACCGGTTTGCACGGGCTTTTGCGTAATCACGCTTTTGCCCTGCTGCAACAATTGTTTTGCCAATACGCCGGTGGCGACGGTTTTGCCGATGTCCGTGTCTATGCCGCTGACGAAGTAAACGCCTTTCATTTGCTGTGTTCCTTCAAGATTTGTACGGTTTTGTCGGCAATTTCGGTCAAGAGGCCGTCTGAAATGATGTAAGGCGGCATGAGGTACACCAGCCTGCCGAATGGGCGCACCCAAATGCCCTGCGCCACGCAGTCCGCTTGAAAACGCGCCATATCCACGCCTTTTTCCAGCTCGATCACGCCAATGGCACCCAAAACACGCACGTCTTTCACGCCGCGAATGTCCCATGCGGTTTTCAGACGGCCTTTTAAGATGCTTTCGATGCGGCGGATATTTGCCTGCCAATCTTGGGACAAAAGCAGTTTGACCGAAGCGCAGGCAACGGCACACGCCAGCGGGTTTGCCATAAACGTCGGCCCGTGCATAAACACGCCCGCTTCGCCGCGAGAAATTATTTCGGTAACTTTTTGCGAAGTGATTGCCGCCGCCAGCGTCATATAGCCGCCGCTCAAGCCTTTGCCGATACACATAATATCCGGCATGACCTCCGCATGTTCGCAGGCAAACATCTTGCCCGTGCGCCCAAATCCTGTGGCGATTTCGTCAAAAATCAACACGATATCAAATTCGTCACACAAATCACGCAATCCGCGAAGATACTGCGGATGATAGAAATACATGCCGCCCGCGCCCTGCACGACCGGCTCTAAAATAAAGGCAGAGATATCCACATGATGTGCTTCAAACAAAGCGCGGACAGGCTGCAAATCCGCCTTATCCCATTCATTGTCGAAACGGCTTTTCGGATTATCGACAAAATAACGCTGCGGCAATGCGCTGCCGAAAATATGGTGCATCCCCGTTTCGGGATCGCAGACGGACATCGCGTTCCAAGTATCGCCGTGATACCCGCGCCGTACTGTCGCAATATTCTGCTTCGCCGTCAAACCCCGCGCCTGCTGGTACTGCACCGCCATCTTCAGCGCGACTTCTACCGAAACCGAACCCGAATCCGCATAAAAAATACGGTCCAGCCCCTGCGGCAAAATCCCGACCAATAACTTGCCCAGTTCTACCGCCGGCTCATGCGTCAAACCGCCGAACATCACATGCGACATTTGCTTAATCTGCGCCTCAACCGCCTGATTCAAAACAGGATGATTGTAGCCGTGTATCGCACACCACCAAGACGACATCCCGTCAATCAACCGTGTGCCGTCCACCAATTCAATATGCACGCCCTCCGCTCGGCGCACCGGATAAACAGGCAACGGATCGGTCATGGATGTATAGGGATGGAGCAGGTGGGCGCGGTCGAAATCGAGCAGGGAGGAATGTTCGGACATGTTTAAAACAATGGTTTGATCAGTTTCATTATTATATAACATATTTCCTATTTCAGACGGCACGTCTTCCGTACTGCATCAACGCCAATCCGCCCACTGCCGCCAAACAGCCGGCAACCAAAGAAACATGCAATGCCTCACCCAAAAACCAAGCGGAACATAAAATGCCGAATACCGGCACCAAAGTAATGTACGCCGCCGCGCTGCCGGCACCCAAAGTCTTTACGCCTTCAAAATACCACGCATAGCTCAAGACCGTTGCGCCGACAGACAGGCCAATCAAAGCAAACCAGCCCCTGCCGTCCATTTCGGCAAGCATACCAAACGGCAGGCCGTCTGAAATCAGCGCAGGCGGCAGCAACATCATTGCACCCAGCCAAGCGGTAGCCACGGTGACCGTCAGCGCATCAATCCCCTGCAACACCGCCCTGCCTATCATCGTATAAGTAACCAAGCAGCAAAGGCTGCAAAACACCAGCACTTCGCCCCACCCTATGCCTCCGCCCGACAAAAATGCCGCAATCTCGCCATGCGTGACCGCCCATACCGAGCCTGCCACTGCCAACAACATACCCGACACAATCTTGCCGTTGAGCTTCTCGCCAAATAGCAAAGCCGCAAAAAACATCGTCAATACAGGATTGAACGTGACCAACACCGTCGCCCTTGAAGCAGGAATCCGCTGCAAACCCAGCATGGACAACACAGTGAAACCAAATACGCCGAATGCCGCCGCCAGCGCCAATCCAAGCCATTGCTTATGCGACAAAACCGCCAAAGTACGCAATCGATACCGTGCAAACAGCCAGCCCAAAAGTAAGATTGCCGCCGTCAAAAAGCGCAGCATACCGCCCGTTAAAGGCGGCAGCGCCTGTCCCAGCATCCGCCCCATCGGCCAAGATGCGCCCCAAAACGCCGCCATGCCCAATAATTTTAGATGAATTGCTAAATGTTTCATGGTGATGGATAACTTGAATAATCGGTTTAGAAAGCGTACAAGATCGGTTTGGAAGGATAAATTTCCTTAGCTGCCGATACTTGATAGAGCTTGCGCGGATAAAATACTACGCTGAATCATTACGGAAACAAAGGCCGTCTGAAAGACTGAAACCCAGCTTTTTCAGACGGCCTTTACTGCTCAATCAATAAGGCTTACAACTCAATGCCTTTAAGTTTCGCCACGGTATTAATGTCTTTATCGCCGCGACCGGACAGGTTGACCAGAATCACTTGGTCTTTGCCCATTTTCGGCGCATTGGCGACTGCCCAAGCAACGGCATGGCTAGATTCCAGCGCAGGAATAATACCCTCGAAACGGCAGAGCAAGTCAAAGGCTTCGAGTGCTTCGTCGTCTTTGGCTACGGTGTATTCTACGCGATTGATGTCGTTCAAATGGCTGTGTTCCGGGCCGATGCCTGGGTAGTCCAAGCCTGCAGAAACGGAGTGCGTACCCAAGACTTGACCGTTTTCGTCCTGCATCAAATAGCTGCGGAAACCGTGCAATACGCCGATAGGGGCTTTGCTGGTAATCGGTGCGGCGTGGTCGGGGGTATCCACGCCCAAACCGCCTGCTTCTACGCCGACCAAACGTACGTTTTCTTCTTCGATATAGGGATGGAACAAACCGATGGCGTTCGAGCCGCCGCCCACGCAGGCAACGGCAACATCAGGTTGGCGGCCGATGGCTTCCAACATTTGTTCTTTGGCTTCATTGCCGATCACGCATTGGAAATCGCGTACCATTTCCGGATACGGCGCAGGGCCTGCGGCAGTGCCGATGATGTAGAACGTATCATCCACACGCGCCACCCATTCGCGCATGGCTTCGTTCATCGCGTCTTTCAGCGTGCGGCTGCCGCTGTCAACGCTGACCACGTTCGCACCCAATAATTTCATGCGAAACACGTTCGGCATTTGACGTTGGATGTCGTCCGCGCCCATGTACACGTCGCAAGTCATGCCGAAGCGTGCGGCAACAGTTGCCGAAGCCACGCCGTGCTGACCCGCGCCGGTTTCGGCAATCACGCGTTTTTTGCCCATGCGGCGGGCGAGCAGAGCCTGACCGATGGTGTTGTTGACTTTGTGTGCGCCGGTGTGGTTCAAATCTTCACGCTTCAGCCAGATTTGTGCGCCACCCAAATGCTCGGATAATCGCGTGGCATGGTAAACAGGGCTGGGACGGCCGACATAGTGTTTCAAATCATGGCGGAACTCTTCCCAAAATGAAGGATCTTCTTTCGCTGCTTTATAGGCTTCTGCCAATTCTTGCAAAGCAGGAATCAGGGTTTCGGAAACGTACAGGCCGCCGTGTTCGCCGAAAAAGCCGTTCTCGTCGGGAGCGTGATAATTTTTCATGGGATTTTTCCTTGTTCGTTTTATGGTTTCAGACGGCCTGATTCAATACAAGGCCGTCTGAAAGTAAAAATTGTCAGCAATTATAGCCGTTTTCCATTCATCTTGTCGGCAACTAATTGAATAATAATATCAGCAGACAAAATAGGAACAACAGCGTACAGCTCGATGTTGCAATCAATGCCGTACCCAACGGCGGCGCGATATATTTTTCTTCGTTTTTGTTTCTCAGGCATAGTTTCAATGTCAACATCCCCAGCCACAGTGCCAGCAACCAACAACCTAGAAAGTTAAGCACAAGCAAAGCAATAATCAACTCATTGGTATTTATAGTGCTTATATTCAAAAATATCCAATTAAGGCCGTTAACAGACATAATGACTGCAGATATTTGTATCACATACAAAAGCGTTCCGCCCAGCAATACCTTTATATGCCATTGTTTGGCCTTCAGCCACACTGAGACGACATTTAAAAGCCACCACAAAGCCATAAACGCCATTAAAGAGATTTCATAACGATCCATCGCCTTACTCCTGAAAAACAGTCAATCCAGCCATTTCAAAAAAAGCCCGATACGCCGCTGCCTTTTTCGCCAAACTCAAAGGATAGGCACGCGAAGTCGAAGGCAGGCGCGTCAGAGTCAAATCACGCCCCGCATAGGGGAACGGTACTGTTTCGCCGGTCTTCGGCATTTTCATACCGCTGCCCTGAATCTCCAACAAAACTTCAGTTGCCTTGCCGCCGGTGGTGCAAAGATGGCGGCACTCGGGCATTTGCGCCAATACTGCCGCCAAATCGACGGTTTCTATCACTTTTAAAAACTTATCCGAAGCATTGCCATGTTCGCGTATTGCCTTTAATACGGTCGGACAGGATGCAATCCCCTTTTCACTCAAAAACGCTTTGATTTTATCGGCATCAAACGCCTTTTCGCCCTGCTTTTGAAAATGTGCCGCATCACCAAAAAATACCAACCCATACACACGCCACATATCGTTTTGAAAATTCGGATAATGAAACTGCATCGCGTGTTTCTCTTCTTTAGGCGGAAACGTCCCCATCATCATGACCGTTGCCTGCGGCGGCAACAAGGCTGCGAAAGGGTGAGACTCGACGATTGGCTCTTGCATATTTGTATTCCGGTTGTTTTTCATTCAAACAAAATTTCCGACGGCCTTTACTGCCTGAATAAACGCCGCCATTTTCTCCCTGCTCTTAATCCCGCCGGAGATTTCCACGCCGCCGGACACGTCCACCGCCGCCGCGCCACTGATTTTTACCGCTTCGGCAACGTTTTCCGCCGTCAATCCGCCGGCAAGTATCCACGGTTTGCCGATATTGCCATGCAACATGGTCCAGTCGAAACTTTGTCCCGTACCGCCGTATTCGGTCGGATGATAAGCATCAAACAGCAAAGCGCGGGCATTCGGGAATTTGGCACAGGCCGTCTGAATATCGGCAGCGGACTGTAC
This sequence comes from Neisseria perflava, assembly GCF_002863305.2. Lineage (NCBI taxonomy): Bacteria > Pseudomonadati > Pseudomonadota > Betaproteobacteria > Neisseriales > Neisseriaceae > Neisseria > Neisseria perflava. The sequence continues at coordinate 386,929 of NZ_CP136962.1, read as the reverse complement.
GCGCACAGCCTTCAAATACGGGCGGTCAAACCGACGGCAAAAATCATCGTCTTCATCGCCGTGAAACTGAATCACATCTATCGGCACCTGACGCAAAATCTCGCGGATGGTTTGCTCGTTTTCATTCACAAACAAGGCCACCACCGATACAAACGGCGGCAGATTTTTCACAACCGCCTGAGCCTGCTCAATACTCACTGCCCGTTTACTCTTGGCGTAAAACACCAGCCCGATAGCATCCGCGCCCAATTCGGCCGCAGCCAGCGCGTCTTCAGGTCGGGTAATACCACAAATTTTGGTGCGTATGGTGTTCATGGCGATAGCCTTTTTAAACAGTTGGGTCGGATATTATATAAGTTTAAGGCCGTCTGAACATGAAATATCAGGTTCAGACGGCCTTAAACTTTAAAACAACCATCAGCCGATAATATTGGCGGCTGTCAGTTGCGCAGCATCTTCATTATAGAAACGTGCGAACTCTGTGCTGCTTTAGGCTCTGCTTGATATACAGAACATCATACCGATTATTACTAATAACTTTGTAATTATTTTCCTCTTTTCTATTTGCCTATTATTTAATCAAATTTATTTTATCCTTTATTATCAATGAGTAAAATAAACTATCCACAATTGGATTCACACAAAATTTGGATAATGCCCGTCAATAAAAAATATTAAGGCTGTCTGAAAAGTCTTTCAGACGGCCTTTTAGCCTTTTTACTCAAACGGTTTCTTCTGCCAATAAAACTTATCCTTTTTCAGACGGCCTTGAAATATATCGTCCTGTCCCAAAGCAAACACCAACGCGCCAGACAAATCCGTTCTCAATAAAGTAATACCATGCGCGCGGACACGATTTTGTACGGCAACGGTCGGATGTTTGTAGGCATTGGCATAGCCGCTAGATGCCACGGCATATTGTGGCGAAACCGTATGCAAAAAGCTGCCTGACGAAGCCGTGCTGCTGCCGTGATGTCCCAACACCAACACTTGGCTATACAGCGCATTGCCGTATTTCTCAATCAAACCGGCCTCACCTTTCACGCCCAAATCGCCGGTTATCAACAAGGCTTTGCCGTTTGCTACGACACGCAATACGCAGCTTTGGTCGTTATCTTCCTTGCCTGCATTTTCAGACGGCCTGAGTAACTCGAAATCTACGCCGTCCCATTGCCATTTGTCTTCTTGGCAAAACTCTGCATTCGGATAAAACTCAGGTTGTCCGGCAAGCAATTTATCGGTACCGACAGCCGCTACACTTTGAAAACCGCCGTCATGGTCAATATCATGGTGCGACAAAATCAGGCTGTCCAAACGGCGCACGCCCATAGCGTTCAAACTCGGCACAATACCTGTTTGCGCCACTTGCTCCGTTCCCGTATCAAACAAAAGATTGCGGTTACGCGTTTGTATCAACACCGACAAACCTTGCCCTGCATCCATCACGGTAACTCTTGCCACCCCCTCCTCCAACTTGGCAGGACGGTAAAACACAAAACCCAATAAAACCAGACATGCCCAAGGTTTCAAGCCCATACCTTTAGGCAACAATAACAGCAAAGCCGCCATCATCGCCAATACCAGCAAAGGCACGGGCGCCGCTGCGACGGCAAATTCAGGCGATGCCGTAGCCAGCCATACCAAACCGCGTAAAGTATATTCCGCCAAAAATGCCGCTACCAACTGGACAAGTTCAAACGGGAAAACCGAACCCAGCAAAGCCAACGGCGTCAACACCCAAGAAAACCAAGGAATAGCCAGCGCATTAACCAACGGACTGAGCAAAGGTAACGACGCAAACAAATAGCCCAGCAATACCACCGACAATACCGTTGCCGCCCATTGCCCCCGTACAGCCAAACGCCAGCCCGACTCTTTCAGACGGCCTGATGAAGCCCAAATCAAAGCAGCAACCAAGCCGAAAGACAACCAAGTTCCCACGCCCAATACAGCCAACGGGTCCAACAGCAAAACAACGGCCAAAGCCTGCCACCACGCCGTCCAGCCCGAGCCGCCACTGCCGCGCCACCATGTCCACGCAAACGCAGCCAACATCAACACACTGCGTTGCGTCGGTACAGAAAAACCGGCCAAAAGCGCATAAAACAAAGCACCGGCAACACCACCGGCCAATATCCACACACGCGGTTTCGCCGGAATCCACGGCAAATAACGGAAAATTCGCTTAATCAGCCAGGCAAACAATACCGCCACCATCGTCACATGCAAGCCCGAAATACTGACCAAGTGCGTCAGTCCCAAAGGGCGGAATGCCTGCCACAAAGGCGGCCTCAACGCCGATTGCTCGCCAATACTCAAAGCACGCATCAGCCCTATGCCGTCTGAAAACTCAGGATATTTGTCCCCTGTTCTCTGCCAACTCCGGCTTACCGCATCACGCATATTAGCCAAACCGAAACCGCCACCTTGCCGCACGAATTTCCTGTCGCGCCCCAAAGTACCCATGCCATCGATGCCATTGGCCAAAGCCCAGGTTTCACGGTTCAAACCACGCACATTCACTTCACCGATCACCGGCTTTACCCGCGCCGATACAGACCACCGACTGCCCACCGTCCAATCGCGCCGCTGATAATCCGACAACATCAAATCAAAAGCCTGCCCACGCTCATCCCAAGCCCTTGCCGCAAACTGCACGCGCCGACCATCATCACGCGGCATATCCGCCACTTCAACCGTCAAAACTTTAGCCGCCACCTCCCCTACAGGCCATTGACCGGCCAACACCAGCCCGGTCCGCCACACACCAAACGCCATGCCCACGCAAACAGCTAGCACCAACCAAGCCACAGCAAATCTTCGACACAACGCAAGCGCGCCAATGATTACAGACAACCAAACCCACCATGGCGGCACAACCGGCAAAACAAACGAAAGCACTACACCCACCACCCAAGCAGGCAACACAAACCGCCACGCCATGAACGCTTCCCTTAAATTATGATTATTAGATATGTAATAATAAATGCTTTTAGTATATTATGACAAATACCAACCAGCGTTAACTGATAAAAAGAGAGGTTCAAATCATTTCAAAACCAATAGACGCAAAAAAGCGCAATCTGAAACAGATTGCGCTTTTTTATAAACTGGCACGCCCACGGGGAATCGAACCCCGGTTACCGCCGTGAAAGGGCGATGTCCTAACCGCTAGACGATGGGCGCGGAGATTTTCTGTGGCGCACCCGGAGCGATTCGAACGCCCGACCCTCTGGTTCGTAGCCAGATACTCTATCCAACTGAGCTACGGGTGCATCAAGAAAGATTTGAATTATAAAGAGAGGCCTATTTACTGTCAAGCGTTTTATTTGGAAAACTTGCAGACAGCGTGTAAAATGCGCATTTGCTATTGAATTTACAGAGAATAAAATGTCAGATTTCGTACGCTGGCCGCTCTTATCCGAAGCATTTTCCCGTTTGGGGCGGCCTGTGGTCGTGGTGGATTTGGAGACGACCGGTGGAAATTTCTATCAAGACAGGATAACGGAAGTCGCCCTTGTTCGTTTTGAGCAAGGACGCGCCACACATTACGAGCAATTGGTCAATCCTTGCCGCAGCATTCCCGAATTCGTTGCCAGACTGACCGGGATTCATGATGAAACGGTGAAAAACGCGCCTGTCTTTGCCGATATTGCAGGCGATTTGTTGCCGCTGTTGCAAGGTGCAGTGGTTGTTGCCCACAACAGCCGCTTTGACTATACCTTCCTGCGTCACGAGTTTGCCCGTATCCATACTGACTTTGCCGCACCCTCTCTCTGTACGGTTCAACTGTCTCGTCGCCTGTATCCTGAATTTTACAAACACAGTCTCGACAGCATTATCGAACGCACCGGCATTCGGACGGCCAACCGCCACCGTGCCATGACCGATGTTGCCGCATTGTGTGATTATCTCGAATTAAGTCTAGCAGAAAAAAATCATCAACAATGGGACGAACACGTCCGTGTATTGATGAATCCGAAAATGTTGCCCACTTGGCTGCCTGATTCGCTTGCCCAACAGCTCTATGCCCTGCCCGACAGTTACGGTGTATTGGTTTGGTTTGACCATTTCAGCAAAGCCCAATCCATTGAAGCACACGAACGCGCATACAGTGAAACCGCTACCCTGCTGCACAGCAAAAAACTGCCACCGCACATCAAAGCTGCGGCCTCCATCCGTTTTATTCCGGCAGTCGGACAGCTTCATACATTATGGCTCAAAGCACAGACCATGCAGGAATACCAACTGATGCCGTCTGAAAAGTCCACATCGTTTTCTACCGTCCGCTTTATCGCGGACGAACACGGCAGCCTTCAAGCACGCATTGTCTTGTTAAACAGCGGCACCAGAAACTGGCGTCCATACGGTTTGTTTGCCCACAAAAAAGCAGCCAAACGCGCCTTGACACAATGGTCGCAAGAACACAGGCTCTGCCCAGATTCGCTCAACATTTTGCCGACCAGCTACGCAAAGGGAGAACCCTGCCCAGTTGAGGCCGTCGGAAAATGCAATGGCAACTGTCGCCATCCAAACGGCATCAAACATCAAAATCAACGCATTACCGAACTTGCCGCCCTGCTCCCCGTAACCGATTGGGGCAAAGCGCACGAAATTGAAATTACCGAAACCGATCCCCTGACCGGAAACAGCATTACCCTGCTCTGCGCCGGCGGCGCGTTGGCATTGCCTGATGGAAGCTGGTATTTCGACAGCAGCCTGCCTCTCGTGATTAAAAACAAATTCAGGCAAGACAAAGAAAATATCCGTTTGATTGCTTAAAACAAGGCCGTCTGAAAACCAAATCTTCAGACGGCCTATTGTGAATAACTTTCCGCTTTATTCCCAAAATAAAAATCTGCCTAAAATTTAATCAGAACTTATTTTTATAATAGCAATCAAATACTAAACCAATTTATACACAAGCTGTTCACACAATTTTCAATGAAAGCTGTGTATACCCAGCCCAACGAGTGAACCATGAACAACCCTGAAATCATCTTCTTTGACATCGACGACACCCTCTACCGCAAATACACGGATACCTTACGTCCTTCGGTTGCCCAAGCCATGCGCGAATTGAAAGCCAAAGGCATTTTGACTGCCATTGCCACCGGTCGTCCAGAAGCCGCCATTCCCGCCAAAGTCAAAGCCTTGATTCAAGAATGCGGTATCGACATGCTCGTTACCATCAACGGCCAATATATTTCCTTTCGCGGCAAACCCCTGCAAAGCTACCCGTTGGACATTGCCGACATCGAAACCGCCATCAACCTGCTTGAACAACATAAAATAGACTACGCATTCGTCAACAACCAAGAAATTGCCGTTTCCTCACATTCGCCGCGCGTTGTCGAAGGTTTATCGCATATCCTGCCCAACTTCCTGACTGACAAAGAATATTTCCGCAAACAACCTGTTTATCAAATGTTGGTCTTTGTGGATAAGGGAGAAGAAAAAATCCTGCACCCACTGACCCAGCAACACGGCTTCAAATCCGTCCGCTGGCATGAATATGCTGTGGATCTGCTGCGCAAAGAAGGTTCAAAAGCACGAGGCATTGCTCACGCAGTAGAAAAACTGGGGATTGATATGAACAAAGTGATGGCATTCGGCGACAGCTTCAACGACTTGGAAATGCTGTCAACCGTCGGCTTTGGCGTTGCCATGGGCAATGGCGAAGAAGCTGCTAAAGCTGCTGCACAATTCGTCTGCCCAAGTGTCGATGAAGACGGCGTATTGCGCGGCTTGCAAGACTTGGGCGTAATTTAAAACATCAAATCAAAAGGCCGTCTGAACATTTTTTCAGACGGCCTTGTTCTATCAATAAACTTCCTGCCTACTTCGGCAATACCAAAAAGCTAATCAATAATTCTTTAAATACGAATCCAAACACACCCAAGCCCAAAACCAAGAAGAGCATGGCAATGCCGAATTTGCCGGCTTTGGATTCTTTACCCAAGTTCCAAACGATAAAGCCCAAAAAGATAATCAGGCCGGTGAGGAGGATTTTCATTGCCCACGAGGCGAATTCTGCTTCAGACATTATTTTTTCCTTTTATTCTTAAGATGTGTGTTTAATTGCTTTCAGACGGCCTATTAAAATTTAAGGCCGTCTGAAATTTGTTTTTAGATTATTTGTTCAATGCTTGTTGCAAATCATCAATCAAATCGTCGATGTGTTCCAAACCGACAGAGAGGCGGATCAAGCCCGGGCGGATATTGGCGGCGAGTTTTTCTTCAGGCTGCATCCGGCCGTGCGTGGTTGTCCACGGATGGGTGATGGTCGAGCGCACATCGCCGAGGTTGGCAGTACGGGAGAAAAGCTCCACGCCGTCCACGACTTTCCATGCGGCTTCTTGGTCGGCGACTTCAAAGCCGATGACGATGCCGCCACCGTTTTGTTGCTTGCGGATAAGCTCTGCCTGCGGATGGTCGGGCAAACCGGTGTAGTACACGGCTTGGACTTGCGGCTGCTCTTTCAACCATTGTGCGATTTTCAGCGCATTGTCAAACTGTTTTTCCATACGCAGCGACAGGGTTTCCACGCCGCTTAACAACTGCCATGCATTAAACGGAGACATCGCCAGCCCGCAAGAGTTGCAATACATGGCAACTTGCGTCATCAATTCTTCCGAACCGGCCAATACGCCGCCCATCACGCGGCCGTGGCCGTCGATGGCTTTGGTTGCAGAAGAAACGGAAATATCCGCACCGTGTTTCAAAGGCTGCGAACCGACGGGCGACAAGAGGCTGTTGTCCACCACCAAAAGCGCGCCGATGCTGTGCGCCAGTTCAGCCAGCGCTTCCAAATCGGCAACTTCGCCCAATGGGTTGGACGGAGTTTCTAAAAACAGCAATTTGGTATTGTCTTTAACCGCGGCTTTCCACTCATTTACATCGGTTGGCGATACATGGCTGACTTCGATGCCGAACTTGGTAACGATGTTGTTGATGAAACCGACGGTCGTGCCGAACAGGCTGCGGCTGGAAACAACGTGGTCGCCTGCTTGCAAGAAGGTAAAAAACGCCGCCTGAATTGCAGACATACCGGTCGAAGTGGCTACCGCGCGCTCTGCGCCTTCCAATGCGGCAATGCGTTTTTCAAAAGCGGCAGTAGTCGGATTGGCTGTACGGGTATAGGTAAAGCCTTTAATTTTTTTGGAAAACAAATCTGCCGCATGTTGCGCGCTTTCCCACATGAAGCTGCTGGTCAAAAACAGCGCCTGATTGTGTTCGCGATATTCGGTCTGCTCTTTGCCGCCCCGGATGGCCAGCGTTTGCGGATGAAGTTTTTTGTTCATTTATTTTCCAATCTACTGTGTATTCCAATGGACGGAACAATATTTTCCGTCTGTTTAACTTGTTAACATTTTGCGCCGATTTCTACCATCTTTCAAGCCGAAGGCCGTGTTTCGGGCCGTCTGAAAAAACAGGAAAACCGTTTTTACTGATAAAGACGGCCATCGTGTTTCAACCAGCCGTCAGTATGCCGACCTGACGGGTCATGGTGCGTCCAATGGATAACGCCGCCCTGCTCCGACCATTCATATTCGCCGTAAAACGCTACTTTATCACCTTTTTTCAAGCCTTTGATTTTATCGGCCAAATCGATATTGTGTGCCACTAAAAGCGTTTGACCGCTGGAAAGCTTCAAGATAAAGCGTTGGTGGCGCGTGCCTTTGTTGTCATCCGGCAGGGTTTTCCATACCGTGCCCTCGCCCTCAACCTGAATATCGCTTTGTTCGTTTTCAAACGCCTGTTTCAAAACCGCTTCGGCTGATTCCTTGTCCGAACCGATTTGCTGCTGAGCCGTATCGGCATTCTTTTTGCCCGCATTATTTTGTTTTTGAACGGCTTCTATTTTCTGCTGATTCTGCGATTGTACCGACTGCTTGTTTTGCATTTTGTTATAGGCAAATACGGCAACCAAAGCAATCAGCAATACAATGATTTTATTTTTATTCATAACAATCTCAAAAAAAATGCCCGATTCTGCATCGGGCATATCAACTATTTAGAAAGGATATTTATCACGAAAACGTGAGCCGCCATTATACATGCTTCGCAAAATTTTAAGGGAAATTTATGCCAAGGGCCGTCTGAGACTTTTCAGACGGCCCGGATGCTCAGCGGCGGTATTTCATTTCAGTCTTCATATCGTCCAAAATACGTTTGACGTTGTGTTCCAACACATCCTCCACCAAGCCCGGCGCCTGCTCGTTCAGCATTTGCTGCAACTGATAAGTGAACAAGGCCATTTGTTTTTGTACGGCAATCCGAATCATGCCGTTGACCGCATCGGCCACATGGGGGCGCAAACGCTTAATCAGACGCTCGGTCAAATCTTTTTCAGAAACGCAGAATACTTCTCGGCGACCAATCGCTTGCGGGTTCAATACATTGATATGGACATTGATGGCCGGTTCTTGTTCAAGGCCGTCTGAAACTGCCTCTTCAGCCGCTTGCGCATCATCATTTTCCGGTTTTTCAGTTTCTTCCACTTCAGGCGCATCAAAATTTACGGCACCTGATTTCGGATTCAGTCTGACAGTGCGCGTCGATTCGATATGACGCTCTGAAGCCGCAGCCTGCAATGCCGATTGCGCGCTCAACCAGTTATCCTGCAAAACCACCATCGCATCGGTTTCCACTGCTTCTCCCTCGTCTGCGAGGGCAGTATTGTGTTCCAACTGCCAGCGGTACAAATATTCTTCCAATACTTTTTCACGATTGTCCGCATCTAATTTATATTCTTTTTTAGACGCGGTTTTGGGCGCAACATCGACAGCGTCGTCCGATTTTTTGACCAATGGCGCATGAGTCGGCGCGGTATTGAATTGTCGTGCCTGACGCAATCTTTCCAGGCGTTTTTCCCAATTCAGGTCTTCTTCCTCGAGGGCTGTGGGGTCAAGACGGTTGTTTTCCATAATAATCTCGTTTTTTCATTTTTATTGTGAACCGCATTCAAACCTAAAATCACTTGAAATACGGCCGATGGTTGGACATTTCCGGCAAGCCGGCGCAAGCGTCACATTTTAATATTAATTCGCTATATAATCACTATTTTATTTAATACTCAAGGATACATCATGAGCAGCATCGAACAACGCCTCGAATACTTGGAAGAAGCCAACGACGTTTTGCGTATGCAAAACCACGTCCTCGCCACCGCCCTCAAAGGCCTCATCCGTTCCCTGCCCTCCGACATGGCCAACGATGCCGTAGAATCCATCCAGCTTGCCTTTGAAGACGCGTTGGCAGAATTAAGCTACGAAGACAGTCCGCACACCGACCTCTTCCATGACGTAACCTACGCATTTTTCCGAGAAAAAGACCACTGATTTCGGCTAGTTTGTTCACAAAATTATGCTAAACTAAGATTTTATCCGTTAACATTTTATTAAGAAAGCACATATCATGAACATGAAAAAATGGCTGGCCACTGCCCTCGCTTGTTCCGCCCTTGCCCTGACTGCCTGCGGCGGTCAAAGCAACAATGCCTCTGCTCCTGCCGATAAAGTGTACCGTGTCGGCTCTAACGCCGAGTTTGCCCCATTTGAATCTTTGGATTCTGCTGGCAAAGTAGAAGGTTTTGACGTAGATTTGATGAATGCCATGGCAAAAGCCGGCAACTTCAAAGTCGAATTCAAACACCAGCCATGGGAAAGCCTCTTCCCTTCTCTGAACAACGGCGATGTGGACATCGTTATGTCCGGCGTAACCATCACTGACGACCGCAAACAAAGCATGCTCTTCAGCGACCCATACTTTGAAATCACCCAAGTCGTCCTCGTTCCAAAAGGCAAAAAAGTGGCCTCTTCCGAAGACCTGAAAAACATGGCCAAAGTCGGCGTGGTAACCGGCTACACAGGCGACTTCTCCGTTTCCAAACTCTTGGGCAACGACAATCCGAAAATCGCCCGCTTTGAAAGCGTTCCCCTGATTATCAAAGAATTGGAAAACGGCGGTCTGGATTCCGTAGTCAGCGACAGCGCGGTCATTGCCAACTATGTGAAAAACAACCCGACTAAAGGCTTGGATTTCATTTCCCTGCCTGACTTCACCATCGAAAACTACGGTATCGCTGCACGCAAAGGCGACGAAGCAACCATCAAAATGTTGAACGATGCGCTGAAAAAAGTACGCGAAAGTGGCGAATACGACAAAATTTACGCCAAATACTTTGCTAAAGAAGGAGAAAAAACCGAAGCAGCCAAATAATCTGGTTTGACCTCCTAAACTAAAGGCCGTCTGAAAACTTTTCAGACGGCCTTTAATCTGGTTAACGCCATTAAACGCAAGTATCCCCTATAATCAGCTTGTTTTTATCTTTCAAATGAAAGACACGCCATGATCAAACCCATCATCCTCAGCCTCGCTGCCGCAACCGCTTTGGCCGCCTGCTCCGCTTCTGAAAAACCAGAATCTCCTAACGTCGGCGCAGCCAATCCGGCTTCCGAGTTCTGCGTCAAACAAGGCGGCAAATCCGAAATCAAAAAAGATAAAGACGGTAGCGAATACGGCGTGTGCCACTTGCCTGATGGTAAAGTCGTTGAAGAATGGGAATATTTCCGTCAACACAACAAATAATTGCCCAATCATATAAAAGGCCGTCTGAACCCAAGTTTCAGACGGCCTTTTATTTAAACAGCGATTATTTTACTTCCAATTTGGTCACGCCGCCCATATACGGTTGCAACGCAGCAGGAACATTAATGCTGCCGTCGGCATTTTGATGGTTTTCCAAAACCGCCACCAAAGTACGGCCGACTGCCAAGCCTGAGCCGTTCAAAGTATGTACCAAACGGTTTTTACCGTTTTCATCTTTGAAACGCGTCTTCATGCGGCGAGCTTGGAAATCTTCGCAGTTGGAGCAGCTGGAAATCTCACGATAAGTATTTTGCGCCGGAACCCAAACTTCCAAGTCGTAGGTTTTGGTCGCGCCGAAGCCCATATCGCCGGTGCACAAAGTGATCACGCGGTATGGCAGTTCCAACGCTTTCAAAATATTTTCAGCATGACCGACCATTTCTTCCAGCGCTTCGTATGATTTTTCCGGATGAACGATTTGCACCATTTCCACTTTGTCAAATTGGTGTTGGCGAATCAAACCGCGCACATCTTTGCCGTATGCGCCCGCTTCGGAGCGGAAACATGGGGAATGCGCAGTCAATTTCAACGGCAAATCGCTGCCGGCTACGATGCTGTCGGCAACAGTATTGGTCAGCGTCACCTCGGCGGTCGGAATCAGATATTGCTTTTTCTTGCTCTCATCACCGCCGCGGGTAACGTGGAACAAATCTTCTGCAAATTTAGGCAGTTGACCCGTGCCCTGCAAAGTGGTGTCATCCACGATATAAGGCGTGTAATACTCGGTATAGCCGTGTTTCAGTGTGTGCGTGTCCAGCATGAACTGAGCCAAAGCGCGATGCAGACGGGCGATTTGGCCTTTCATCACGGTAAAGCGCGCGCCGGAAAGTTTCGCACCGCCTTCAAAATCCAAGCCCAAAGGCTCGCCCAAATCAACATGGTCTTTGATTTCAAAGTCAAATTCGCGCGGTGTGCCGACTTTGCGGACTTCAACGTTTTCAGTTTCATCTTTACCGACAGGCACGCTTTCGTGCGGCAGGTTCGGAATGCTCAGCAGCCAAGCATCCAATTCTTTCTGAACGGCATCCAAATCAGCGGTAGCCTGCTCCAAATCCGCCTTGATTTGGGCAACCTGATCCATCGCAGCTTGAGCTTCTTCGTGTTTGCCTTGACCTTTCAACGCACCGATTTGTTTGGAAATACTGTTTCGTGAAGCCTGCAACTCTTCTGTTTTCACTTGAACGGCTTTGCGTTGCTCTTCCAAAGCGTTGAAACGCGCGGTATCAAACTCATAACCGCGTGCGGCCAAACGTTCGGCAACTGCGGCGGTATTGCTGCGGAGCAATTGGATGTCTAACATTGTTTTCTCTCGTTAAGATTCAGAATGGCATTATTGTAAACCAATTTAAAGATATTTTCACAGCAACACATGTCAGTGCCCCCTGCAGCTAATCAATTATAGAAAAATCATTTCGCATAGCTCATCCACACTTAATACTTTCAAATAGTTAAACTTGAATTGCATAATCTGCATATGCCATAATTCCTTAATATTCATTAACAACACAGGTACAAAATCCATTCAAGCGATATCGCCCAACAAAACAAGTAAATTGTAAAACCAGTTATAACCTACTATGTTGCCGAAAATCCATTTTCAGCAGACAAATTTGTCTTACTACACAACCTAACTGTTATCACATTAAAATAAAGCAGCAATTCAAAAGGGATATATATGGCTACCTATTTCATTTCACGTCATCAAGGTGCAATTGAATGGATAAAGCAACAGCCGCAATGGCAAATAGATGTCTTTACAACACATCTGGATACAGCGCAAATTCAAGCAGGCGATGTGGTTCTAGGAACCCTACCCTTACACTTAGCGGCAGAAGTATGCAAACGCGGCGCAAAATTTTATTTTTTAATTTTGCCGCAAGATTACGACGAACGCGGTAGCGAACATACTGCTGCGGCCATGTCTGTAGCAGGCGCAACGTTACAACGATTTGAAGTCACAAAAATTACCGAATAAATCCCCAAACCATTCAAAAACATCCACTTGAATACACAAGATATTATTTTAAAATTACCATACTATTACTTGGAGGAGTCTTCCATGTCCAAAACCATCATTGCCCTAAGCACTGCCGAACAACTTGCCTCTACCATTCCCGATTGGCAACAATACAATATTCAATCAGAAAACGTGCCTGATCACTTATCCCGTTTTCAGACGGCCGACTGCATTTTGTGCTTACCGGATACTCCCGCGTCATTCTTAGTAGCTGCATGGAAGCGTTTCCCCAAAAGCCGTCTTTTTATCGCACAAGACCCTCAACAATGGTTGGACGGACAAACACGACAATCTATCGATCTTAAACACGCGTTGTCCTCTTTCGTACAACCCGAAAAAAAACAACAGGACGCAGCCTCTCCCTCTACCAAAAAACAAACCAATCAGCCAAACAATCCGTCTGAAGGTATGAAGGACGGTGCACTGCTATTTGAAATTTTCAAAATTACCTCATGGGGCTTAGACAGCAAAGACAACCAAGAAAAAGTAAAAGAGCTCCTTTACCTCGCTGCGCAACGCAGTAAAGAATTGGCAAGTCGCGCCCAACAATGTAAACAACAGGGAGAACGTGCCCGTCTGCTGGCTCAAGAATTAGAAACCCTGTTCAAAAAAGGCGACCAGACATCCCTAAAGGCTTGGTTTGATGAGCAACAAACTCACCAAAAATTAAGCCAACGCATCAAAGATCACTTATCCTTCACACTGAGCAAACTCAACAAGCGAAAAGACAAGAAAAAAAATTTCGTCCACACACAAGACTGTGCAGTACAAACGCCCCAATTTAGCAAACACCACCCCAACAGCCTGCGCCACCTTCCTGTAAATGCCGACTGGGAAATCGTCATTGACGAAACAGGCAAAGAGTTTGAACATGCAGAAAGTTTATCCATAAACGACCACAGCTTAGGCCGATACGTTGCACTGGTCATTCCGAAAGGAAAAGCCAAACTGGACAAACTGCCAGCAACATTCCACGCAGCGGAAGAAAAACCCGAACTGCTGGATAAAGTCATCAACAACATTCTCTCGCAACCGGTAGGCGTACTGGGTATCACAGCCAAAGATCCGCTTTCCTTCAACCGCCCGCGCTGGTTTAGCGGTGTGTACCGTCTGTTGCAACTTACTTTACGCCTATTACCCCTGCCTAACGAAGGCGACAAAAAAGTGAGTGTATTTATTGAACAACGCGGCGACTTCAACTCCGCGACCGATTTACAGATTTTAAAACATTTACTGCAAAGCGAATTACAAAGCATAGATGAAACACGTTTCAGCCAACTGACTTTATCTCTAGAAATCGTCCCAAAAGGCGAACATCCCTATCTTGCCCATGTAGATGCACTGGCACACTGCTGGGGTGGCTCCTCTGCCAAAAAACGTCTGACCAATGCCAAATTCAAAGGGCATTGTTTCCTTACGCCCGAGAGCGGCGAATTAGAACGCATCTACGCCGCACTGGATGGCAAGACAGCCTTGTCGTCGCAAGAGTGGTTCAAAGCAGTCTGCTGCCTGTCAGACGAACCAGAACACAGCCTATTGCGAGAAGCCATGCAACAACTCGGTTCACGTTGCAAAACGCAGCCTGAAATTTGGCAAAACTATTTACAAACAGTCCGCCTCCGCCTGAACGAAAAAGATTACCGTCCACAAGACCTGGACGAAATCTTAGGTTGGCTGCAAACCTACGCCCCGGCAGAAAACAAACTGCCGCCACTATTACAACTACGTTTTCAAGCAGCCCGGCTTGCGGCCGACAACCACCAAGGCAGGATGCGCATGGAAGCCGTGCAAAACCTGCTTGACCTCGGCAACGCCCTGAAGCAGGAAGCCGCTCCGGAAGTCGCGCAGGTATATAACCGCCTGGCCGTAGCCGCCACCAACATATACGAATTCGACTACGCCAAACAAATTTTAGAACACGCGCTCACCCTGTCTGAAATGGCTGTCGGACGACAACAATACGGCAGGTTGCAATCAGGTATGGGGCAGGTATACGCCTTTTTGGGAGAACACCAAACCGCCGCATCCTTCTTCGACCAAGCGGTCGAAACATTTAAAAAATTATCCGATCCGGCCGCAGCGCAAAAAGACATTTGTCAAACCAGCCTGTACCAACTGCACAATGCATTGGACGCAGGAGAAGAATGGGAAAATATACAGCCGCTTGCCACATCCGTTTTCGGAAACGACTTAGACAAAGCCGCCAAAAAATTCTCAGTCAGCCCGGATGACCGTTTTACCCACCATACATTATTGCGCCTGTTTGCCGCCTATCCGCAGCAAACCGCATCCGCACAAAAAACCTATTTAAACAACGAAGCAAACTGGCAGAGCGACACAGGACACCCATGGCAGCTTATCCAGCTATGGCGCGGCTGGCTGGCACACTTTGCAGGCAACGACTATATCGCCTCAGAAGCCTTTAACCTTGCCCTAAATGAAGAATCAGACGGCCTGACCCTGAAATGGATTGCACTGGTAACAGCCGTTTTGGCAGAAAGGCTCGGCTTAGGCAAATCCTGCCCTTACCCCATTGCCGCCGAAGCCGCCTGCCTGCAAGCACAGCTTCCCCAAGCACCTCATGCAGCCCTGCAAGTCCTGCAACAAAGCGAAGCCGAGACAGAAAAGCTACTTGCCGCATTAAAAGCCTGTTTACCGTTTAACTTCAAATAAAAGAAACATACCGGCGCGGCAAACCTTTTTCAGGCCGTCTGAAACCCTCAAGCAAAGCGAAACCATATGTCACAGATCCAACACTACTTTATCATCCTCTCCGAACACAATATCGCCGAATACCGCGCCTGCCTACACCTGCAGCCCCAAAACGTCCACCTCATCGTCACCGACTGGGTGGCCGGAAAAAACGCGCATATCCGTTTCAAAAACACACTGGAGCAAAGCGAGCAATTTCACGGCAAAATCCATGAACTCGGTTTTCAAAGCGGCGGCAAGCTCTTCGGCGAACGAACCAAAGAAATCCAAAGTTGGCTGCAAACCGTCTTCAAAGCCTACTGCGCCGAACACCGCATTGCCAAAAACGCCATACTCAACATCACAGGCGGCACAAAAATCCTGTCCCAAATGCTTGCCGCCCAGACCGGCATATGGCAGGAGATGCACTACCAAGCCTTCCAACGCAGCAGCAACCAAATCCACATAGACCGCCTCAATCCCGACAACCTGGCATTTCTGGACGAAATCGTCCTACACAACCGATTTTCCCTGCGCGACGGCTTGAAACTCTATGCCGACGAAATCGGCGAACATAGCCCCAACCCCATTATCAAGCATCCCGACAGCCTGCCCCTTGCCCAAATGCGTTTTGCCGCCCAAAACATGAAGCAGCCTGAAAACGGCAATCTGTTCCCCGCCGTTATGCCCGTATTGGAAAACGCATGGACACAAAAATATCCCAAAGACCAAAAAGAAATCCTGCTTGAATGGCAAGCGTTCGGGCTTGCACAACCCGACGAGCTCAAACCCTTTCTTGAAAGGCTGATCAACCTGATTGACCCACAAGACCAAATCCGCCTAGACGAAAAAGGACTGATCCTACCCATCAAATACAAAAAAAACAAAACCCAAACTCACTATTGGAAAAAATGGATAAGCGGCGACTGGTTTGAACAACTCATTTACACATGGTTGAAAGAAAACGGCGTGAAAGACGAAGAACTGGAGACAGGTTTGCAACTGATACAAGGAGAAAGTAAGGGCAACGAAACCGACATTTTGCTGTTCCGTAAAAACCAACTGATTTTTTGCGAGCTCAAATCCGATTTAAGCTCCGAAAGCAAGCTGGCAGACCCACTAAGGCAAGTGATCGACCAAAGCCTCAACATGGGCAAAGTGCGCCGCGTCCTGATTTTGTCGCCCGTCATTAAAAACAATGCAAAGCCGCAGCAATGGACGGCATTCGAGCGCAACTGCGCCGCCAAAAATATCCAAATCATCATCGCCGTCAACAAAGAATCGCTGAAAATCCTGACAAACTGACATCAAAATCCCCTTAACACTTTACTGTCGTCTGAAACAGCTAAAAAGCATTGTCGAATACAGAGTACAAAGCTATAATCTGCATCACAAGTTTTCCGACGGATAACGAAAAGTCTGTCTTTCGGCTGCTCTTTTCAGTTAATATTTCGTTAATTAATGTCTTTGTTTGTTAAGAGAAAATGCTAACATTTCTTAACCGTGCAGAGCTTTGAAAATAATGGGATTTTTTAATTGAGTGCAGTCGGAAGACTTGCCCCACTAATCGGGGATTAAGACCTAGCTCTTTCAGCCAGAACCCACTCTTCTCTTACGTCGGAAGACTTGCCCCACTAATCGGGGATTAAGACTTTGATAGCATTTGCAGATGGTCGTTTGTTGAAGTCGGAAGACTTGCCCCACTAATCGGGGATTAAGACAAAGTCTCTGCTATAGAAGCAGCAGATTTGAACAGGTCGGAAGACTTGCCCCACTAATCGGGGATTAAGACATGGTTTGATGGTTATTTGCCCAATTTCTCGGCGTCGGAAGACTTGCCCCACTAATCGGGGATTAAGACGCCAGTCGGCTGGCTCGCATGGTCTTGCGGATACGTCGGAAGACTTGCCCCACTAATCGGGGATTAAGACTTATGCCTTAATCTACATACTTCTCTAACCAAGGGTCGGAAGACTTGCCCCACTAATCGGGGATTAAGACCGTTTGTCGTCACCATAAAATTTTCCATTCCAAGTCGGAAGACTTGCCCCACTAATCGGGGATTAAGACGTCTTCAAAGCGTTCTTTGTAGCATACTTTACCGCGTCGGAAGACTTGCCCCACTAATCGGGGATTAAGACTTCTTCAAAAACTTGTGTTTCAATATTTGAGTTATGTCGGAAGACTTGCCCCACTAATCGGGGATTAAGACTAACATTTGTTTTTGTTTCTCTAAGAATGATTGCGTCGGAAGACTTGCCCCACTAATCGGGGATTAAGACAGTAGTCTCTTCATTGCTTACTCACCTTCGTATTGTCGGAAGACTTGCCCCACTAATCGGGGATTAAGACTCATTGCTGATAAAGAATGGCTCAAAAACAATGCGTCGGAAGACTTGCCCCACTAATCGGGGATTAAGACTTGTCAGCCGTTTTCTTAACCCACTTCTTCATCAAGTCGGAAGACTTGCCCCATCTAATTTTGATGGCTTTTCAGACGGCCTTACTTTAAGGCCGTCTGAAAATATCCGCTGTCTTACCCTTTTCATTGGGACAAAAATAAAACGGCCTTGACGGTTTGCTCCGTCAAGGCCGTTTTATTGTATCCGGCGTATCTTTACAGTGTCCGAATAATGCGGTACTGCCCGTTGCCGAATACCGTTTCTTTTCCCAAATGCAACCATTGCCCGATATACAGCATTTGTGCGAAAGCGGGGGAAAGGTCGGTCAATTGCCATGTTCCGATGATGCCGCTCAACGGCGTAGTTTGCTTTTGACGGTTGGAAAAGCGGCGGTGTTCGTGCCATAAAAGCTGCGGAGACTGTCCTTGTCCTGCGGCTTGTACGGTCAGCTCGGCCGTGTCGGCGTTGTTTTGCCAATAAAGCCGGGCAAGCGTCAGATAGCGGCGCATAAGTTGGCGCAGAAAAATTGCCTGAGTCATTTCGTTCTCGCGCAAAATCCTGCCTTTTTGCTGGATACGCAAGGGGGTGAGCAGCTGTATACGCGCCTGCGCAGGATAGTATTCGGGTAGCTTGATGCTGTTATGATGTTGCCCGATGAGGCCACCGCGCCCTGCAATCATCAGAAAACTGCCGTCCGCCTGTTGCACGGCGATGCTTGTTAATTCTCCTTTGCCGGTATTGTTTACACCCAGCCCTTTGGCAAAGGCTTGGGCAAATACGGCGCCAATCAAGGGCAGGCTGTGCCGTGCCTGTCCAAACAGTACCAAATCAAACGAATAATCGGCACCGGCGGGAAAATGCGTGGGCGCGAATAACGGCGTTTCGACCACATAAGGCGGCGGCGGATTTTGGCGCACGCTGCTGGGTAAATCGGCACGGGGCGCCGGCTCGAAAATTTGCGCATACGGACAGCCTGAAAGATGCGGCGTTTGGTCTATGGGGCAGGTGCAGGCGGCTGCCAAAAGTGCATGCCCGAATACACCGCGCAGGGTCGAAGCCGCATAAGGGGGAAGCTGTAAATTTTGTGTCAGCGTAAAGGTTAACCGATAGCGGGCTATGGGCAATTCCGAGGGAAGGTCAAGCGGATTCATGACGGATATGTGAATAAAAAATGGCATGATACGGCGTTTCTGCCGGCCTGAAAATACAAAATGCAGCGAATTGAATCCACGTGCGCCTTTTAAATAAGAAAATCCCTGCTTGAATAAGGAAATTTCCTGATACTGATCATCCGCCCCGCCCTGATTGGAAAGACAATCAAATTGCTGTGGCGTATGATGTTTTCATTCTCTCCCGATATTTATCCCCTAAAAAATCCTCATGATTTCAACTTGGCCGCTATGACTTTCAGGCCGTCTGAAACACTCTTCTCCTTTATTAATCCCCGCATTTTTCTCATTTCACAACGCTCAAAAAAATACAAATTTGTAGTGTTCGCTTTTAGTTCTTCATCCGCATAGAATTCATTTTGTGGTTACGGCAGGGAAAAAAATTACGGTTTGAACCCGATTTTCCTCGCCCAATGAAATTGACAAATTCAACCATGAAGTCAGCGCTGCAAATTTGTATATGTGGCACTCAAACAGATAATTTCAGACAATGGCTTCATTCACAAACAACACGGAACAGGAGAAAGAATATGACTTAGCGGCTTTTATCAGATTGTGATTGCGTTTTAGCGTTGATCAGATGTCGAAGGTTTCGGAGACTTTTATCCTCGGCCAAATGGGGATTGCCATGATTTGATCCGGCTCTGCGAACGCATTGTTTTAAATGGTTTATAAGGAGAACAAAATGGGATTTTTTGAGGATATTTTTGACTTGGTAGGCGAAGGCATCGACTGTGTAATGGACGGAGTCATTGCAGTAGGCGAGTTTGCCGAAGAGCATCCGGTTGCCACATCGCTGGCGGTGAACGTAGCCACGAGCGGTATGGCGGCATGGTCGAATGCAGGAACGATTGCCACTGTACTGGGCGGCACAGGCGTACTGGGAAATACGGCCACAACCGGCGTTGCCATCAGCTCGCTGTCCGGTGCTGCGGCAACCAATGCCTCGCTGGCCGCACTGGGTGGCGGCGCACTTTCAGTCGGCGGCGGCGGCATGGCGCTGGGTACAGCCGTTGTTGCAGGAACAGGGGCTGCGGTTGGCAGTGCGGCAGGAGGAATAATCGCCCATACGTTGACTTCACCGCGCGAATAATCCTGAAACCCCAAAAGACAACTCAAGAAAAGGAGAAAACATGAGCATCAAAACACCAAAAGACAACTCAAGAAACGGAGAAAACATGAGCATTAAAATACCAACCTTACCCTTCGGCAAAATGAATAATGTGATCCCCATGAACACGGGCGGCAGATTGCTGGGCTTTGCACAAGCCACCAACTTAATCGGAGCGATTGCCGAGTCCTACAACAGAACGCTGGACTACCGTACCGATATCAAACGGTTGGAAATGGAAGAATTGCGGATTGAAGAGCAAGCCCGACTCGCGCACGATGCCATAGACAAGAATTTCAAGCTGCAAATGGCGCATTTGTCAAACCGCAGGGGAGAAGCAATGGCGTGTTACGAGGCCGTGCACCGCGAGCTCTCATCTATTCACGACCAACGACAGACCGTGATGAAAATGGCAGAGGAAACACAAAAGGCTGCCCTTCGCCCTGAAACGTCACTCGAGGAGAAACGCCTGCAGCATGAGGCGGCATTACAGTACTTGAGTTGTTCAATAGAGTTGGGCCAACATGCAGGCAGACAATTAGAACAAGCCAAACAAAATTTGCCGCTCGTGGACCTTCAAAAAATTGCAATCTAAGGAGAAAAGCATGATTTGGGTATTACCAGTTTTAGCTGCCGTGGGTGTAGGTGCGTGGATTTATAACTCCGTCACCGAAGAAGAACAACAAGCTCAGCGCGATTGGCACAAAAAAAGCAAATCGGTAGAAAAAACCGTATCGAAACGCCGAAAAGAGATTGAGCGACACATCCGACAAGCGCAAAGCAGCTACAATTTTCATTACTTGGTGGAAATGCACTACTCATCAGTGCAAATTGCCAATGCTGCCTACAAGCTTTTGGACGATGCCCGAATCAGCCTGAGGTCCATCAGCACCATGCTCAACAACGTCAAACAGCAAAAATTGAGCCTGGAGCGCGATTTGGCTTTTGCCAAAGGGCAAAAAAACCGTGCAGCCATTATCCGGATCATCGAAGAGCTGAAACAAATCAATGCCTACCGCCGTGCCTTGTTTGAAGAAAAAGACAAACAAAAAGCCGAAAAAGACAATTTATATCAAGAGGTCAAACGGCTAAACCAGCAAACCGGCGAATTAAAGCAACACATTCGCCTACGTTGCGGCAACAAAGGGCAGACTTGGTTTTTGAATTTGGAACAGCGCAAAAAACAACGGAGTGCATAGCCATGACCACCCTCTACCTAGACCGCAAAAACCTTTCCCTGCGTGCAGACAGCAGCGCTTTGGTATGCTATGAAAATGATAAAAGAGTAGCGACCGTCCCGCTGAAAATCTTACAGCGCGTCTGCATCCGCGGGGATTTAACGCTATCGGCCAAGGTTTTAGGCAAACTGGGAGAGACCGGCATCGGCGTACTCATATTGAGCGGACGGCAAAAACGCCCTGCCCTCATGTTGCCCAACTGGAAACTGGACGGACAAAGGCGCATGGCACAATATGCCCTGTCGCAAGATAAAAGCGCAAGCCTTACCGCCGCCAGAAACACAGTCGCCGCCAAACTATCTGCCCAACTGCAACATTTGCAGCAAATGGCATTTTCAGACGGCCTGAACGCAGATTGCTTGAAAGAGCACAGCCAAGCCCTGTCCAATCTTATCGACACCCTTGCAAACATCAGCGACATCCCCGGCTTACGTGGCATAGAAAGAGCGGCCGCGGCACGCTATTTTGGCGCATGGGCGGCAATACTGCCCCAAAACTGGCAATTTTCAGGGCGAAACAAACGTCCGCCGCGCGGCCCGGTCAACGCCACCCTATCCCTCGCCTACACCCTGCTGCACTTCGACATCGTCAAACACCTCTACCTCAGCGGCTTGGATCCCTTTATCGGCTACTACCACCAGCCTGAACACGGCCGCGAATCGCTTGCCTGCGATTTATTGGAACACCTGCGCGGCCAATGCGATGCCTGGGTACTTTCCCTGTTTCATCAACAAACCCTGACACCTGCCGACTTTTCCACCACCGCGCAAGGCTGCATGATGAACAAAAACGCACGGCTCAAATTTTATCCGGCATACGAACAAACAGCGAAACAATGGAGAAAACACATCCACCGGCTCTGCACCGATTATTTAGCCGCCCTCGCCCAATACAGCGGCAAGCCGGAAATCCAATTAAGCGAACTCATTACATTGGAGTAAAAATGCGCCACATTATCGCCTACGACATCTCAGACCCGCGCCGCCTGCAAAAAGCACACCGCTATCTAATCCAGCACGCCATCCCCCTGCAAAATAGCATATTCCTGCACATCGGCAGCCGTGAACAAGCCCGGCAATGCTTTGAAGAACTATGCCGAATGCTCCATCCCAAACAGGATGACTTGCGCTTCTACCCACTGGCCAACAGCAGCATCATCCATACTTTGGGGCAAACCGCCCTGCCCGAAGGCATCATATTGGGCAACTTCGGCACACTGTAAACACCAACCTGCTTATATACCGCCTGCCGACTGATGAAAAACAAAATACAAATAAAGGATGGACAACCCGATATTTTTAAGCCTCAACCCGACAGCAGAGCCTGATTTTCAGACGGCCCCATCCGGCATTCCCAGCCTGCTTTGTACCAAAAACTAAAAACCGATCAAAAAACAAAAATAGCCTTGATGCAATATCAAGGCTATTTTGCTGTTTGCCGCAAGAGGGACAGGATAAACCATCCAACCGTTTCAGACGGCCTTGCTTTTAGGCCGTCTGAAAAACACTCGTCCCCAACGTTAGCAGGGCAAGTCTTCCGACGCATTGCGGCGCACGAATGAGAAACGAAAACGGGTCTTAATCCCCGATTAGTGGGGCAAGTCTTCCGACGCGGACTTGGCGCAGGATATGCGCAACATCGTGGCGTCTTAATCCCCGATTAGTGGGGCAAGTCTTCCGACGGTCGCTTGGACACTAAATTGGAAGTATCCAGTGTGTCTTAATCCCCGATTAGTAGGGCAAGTCTTCCGACTAAAAAAGCATTTTACCAAGCATTCCGTAATCTGTCTTAATCCCCGATTAGTGGGGCAAGTCTTCCGACATTGCGATGGTCATCATTTGCCTGCTCTTCGTAGCGTCTTAATCCCCGATTAGTGGGGCAAGTCTTCCGACGATTAACTCACCTCTGGGCCGCGAAACTGTGGCACGGTCTTAATCCCCGATTAGTGGGGCAAGTCTTCCGACCAAAGTGATTCCTGCAGTAGCACCTAAACCTTGGGTCTTAATCCCCGATTAGTGGGGCAAGTCTTCCGACCATCCAACTGGGTGAAAACTGGTTGCAAGTAGGCTGTCTTAATCCCCGATTAGTGGGGCAAGTCTTCCGACTTATCAATGGTGCACTACAAGGTAGGACATCTTACCGTCTTAATCCCCGATTAGTGGGGCAAGTCTTCCGACCAAATCGACGCGTATTGCTTCGACTGTGTACGTCGTCTTAATCCCCGATTAGTGGGGCAAGTCTTCCGACGCAGCAGCTCAACGCGCCCAAAACTTCCTTCAGGTCTTAATCCCCGATTAGTGGGACAAGTCTTCCGACGGTACAACGTGTGGAGTCTGTAAAGGCTGGTAAGTCTTAATCCCCGATTAGTGGGGCAAGTCTTCCGACAGGAAAATGGTACCTTTATGTAGATGTCTTGCCAGGTCTTAATCCCCGATTAGTGGGGCAAGTCTTCCGACTGTGCTGTTTGCATGACACGTGTAGTCGTCCAACGTCTTAATCCCCGATTAGTGGGGCAAGTCTTCCGACCCGAAGGAGGCAGCTAAAGTTTTAGCTTTCTCGGTCTTAATCCCCGATTAGTGGGGCAAGTCTTCCGACACACTCTCGTCAAGGAAGTAGAACGTCTCGAAGAGTCTTAATCCCCGATTAGTGGGGCAAGTCTTCCGACTTATCCTGATTTTGAATATGACTCTACTGTGGTGTCTTAATCCCCGATTAGTGGGGCAAGTCTTCCGACCTTCGTCGTCAACCAATACGTCTTGCTTGCGGTCTTAATCCCCGATTAGTGGGGCAAGTCTTCCGACACACCTCGTACCGCACCCTGTACCTGACCCAGTAGTCTTAATCCCCGATTAGTGGGGCAAGTCTTCCGACGCGTAGTGACGGGTTTCAGTTTCGTATTCTACGTCTTAATCCCCGATTAGTGGGGCAAGTCTTCCGACTGCACTCAATTAAAAAATTTCATTATTTTCAAAGCTCTGCATAGTTAAGAAATGTTAGCATTTTTCTTAATAAACAAAGACATTAATTAACGAAATATTAACTAAAAAGAGCAGCCGAAAGACAGACTTTTCGCTATCCGTCGGAAAACTTGTATTGCGAATTATAGCCGTGTACTCCGTATTCGACAACGCTTTTTAACTGTTTTACGGCTTTAGGCCGTCTGAAATGTTCGGGCTCAGACAAAGACGAAAATCTATTCGCCGCGCAGCTTCGCTAAGATGGGTTTCAGATCTTTTCCGCGCTTGTCGGTCAGCCATTTCGCGTATTTTGTCATCATCTTTTTGACGGCAAACGCAACGGCGATTTCGGCTTTCTGCTCTGCGCTCAAATCGGGGCTTTCTGCGGCAGTTTGTAGGGCTGCCTTCCATTCTTGATAGAGTTTGTCGTGTGCTTGGTTGCCTATGATCTTGTTTGGTTGCTCCTCCATTCTTTCTTGCCATGTTTGGATAAACTGCTGATGCGCGGGCATGGCGGCAAGCTCGGCGGCTTTTTGTTGCGCGGCCAGGGCTTGGTTTTGTGCTTCTTGAATGTTGCGGATGCTTCGTTGTGCTTCTTCGGCTGCTTCTGTGAAATAGCCGTAGCCGGATGCGGTTTTGCTGCCTGCGCCTTGTGTCCGCAAGGCTTGAATCAGTAGGTTTTGGGCGTATACAGCCCATGCCTGCGCGCCCGGTGCGCTTTCGATGACGAAATAAAAGCTGCCTTGTGTGGCGATTTGCTGGTTGGGAATGGGGGATTCCATTTCGTCGGCTTCAAGTTGTTTGCCGTTGTAGTAGTCTTGGTGGTGGGTGGTAATGATTTCTGCGGCAAAGGGCGGGGTGTTGGCAGGGATGAACCATGCGTCGTGCCAAACGAGTGCGCCTGACTTCAGACTGCCTGAGTCGCTGTCGTCGCCGAACAATACGGTCAGATGGGATTCATCCAATCCGATGCTTTCGGCATGGCTGCGGGCGATACCTTTGACGGACGAGCCTGCAAGGAGCGGCATGCCGTAGGTATGGCTGGTGCTGATGCCTGTTTCCAGTGCGCCTGCGCTGTTGAGGCCTGTATAGAGCCTGCCTGAAATGCTGGCGGCAAGCGTGGCAAAACGGCCGGTATCGGAAGTGGCCTGCACCCAGCGCGTAAAGGCGAGCGCGTACAGGCTGTCTTTTTTGGGCGCGGGAATTTTGACGATTTTTTGAATCAGGTCTGCTTTGGCTTGTTTGTCGTCTTTGTCCCACTCGGTCAGGCCGCGCTGCATGAGCAAACCGGCGTGTGCGTCTTTCAGGTCGTCCGGAATAAGTTTTTTCAGGCTTTCCCGCATGAGTGATATGGTCATGATTATTCCCCTTGTTCGTCTTTGGGTTTGGGCAGCAGGGCTTGGGTGTAGCGCTTGAGGCTGGAAGCTGCTTCCAAGGCTTGGCGGGAAAGAAGTTGATAGTGCGATAAGTCTGCTTCTAAGATTTTTTTGTGCAGGCTGTCTTTGTTTTCGCCCAACAATTCGGCAATGTGTGCCAATAGGAGCAGGTGCTCTTCTTTGCCTTTGGCTTGTAAAAAGCCGATGGCTTGGGCAAGCCCTGATTGCAGGATCATGGTGGGGAAATTCAATACAAGTGTACGGTATTCTTTGACTTGCTTGTTGCTGTCTTTGACTTTTTGAATCAACCCAAATGCGCGTTGTGCATATTTTTGCGAACGGATGTGTTGCATGTTATTCCCCTTTTGTCAGGCCGTCTGAAAGTACGAGACGACAAAGGCCGCGTCCGACTGTATGCTTACCGCCAATCTGGATTTGGGTTTCGCCTGCGGGAATCAAGGCGGAAAGCTCGTCTGCGCTTTTGGCATTGCGGCTGTGGCGCGATTTGTCGATGGCTAAAATGCCGTACAGTACGCTTTCGGCCGGCAGGTTTTCTTCCGACCAGAGTGCGCCCTCTTTGACGATGCGTGTTTCGCGGTCAATCCTGATGCGCATACGGATTTCGGTCGCGGTATCGGCTAAGAAGGAGAATGTGCTGTCGGGCAGGATAATGAAGCGTTGGCAGAGCTGTTCGCGCCATGCTTGATAGTCTGCGGTGTTTTCGGGGTAAACGGCGGCGGCAATGTGTTCTGCCCATTGTTTGGCTTCGGTGCCAGTTTCGCTGCCGATGTCCAAATCTTCCAATGCAATTTGACTGCTTGAAACGCGCAATACGGTGTTTTCCGGCACGGATGCGCTATCTTTTAAAGCGGGTACTTTTGGGATTCCCGACAACATGCCGCGTACATCGCGAGCATAACGTTGCAAGATAAAGGGACAAGTGGCAAAGGCGACTGTTCCTGCAAACGAGCGGATCGGAAGCAGCAATAGATGTGCATCGCCAAAAGCGGCGGCGCTGGCATGAATATTTTCTTTATCGGCTTGGCTGTCTGCGCCAAACAGAGCTTGAATGTCGTCTTGGTTTAAGTGCCATTTTTCTTTGGCTTCATCACGCAATACGCCTTTGAGCGCGCTGCCGGGGACGAGTGGCAGATTGGTGGCGCGGCTGCGGGCAATGGGCAAGTCTACTGCGCCGATGCCTTGACCTGTGCCGACGTGGAGGGCGGATAAGGCATGTAGGTGAAAAATTCGGGTATTCATTTTGTTTTCCTTGTGTTTTAAATATGAAATAGGGAATCAGGCCGTCTGAAAATCAAATGCTCTGCCACGGACCGATCAATCCAATACCGAAGCCGTCGCGCCGGTCTTGTTCGTTGTCGCTAAATGATTGCCATTGGGCTTGGGTAAGCTCCGCCGGGTTGCCATTTTGTATTTCAAACCAATACACTGCGCCAGCCGAAACGGCTTTTCGCATGGCTTTCGGGGCATGCTGCTGTAAATCCCAACCTGAAACGGGCAGCCAACGGTCTATGGCGGCTGAACGGAGCTTAACTTGCAGGTTGGTATGCGGGAGTGTGCCTGTTAAGGTTTGGCTGTCCAACCAGCCAGGCAGCCAGCCTTTTTCAAACAAGGCAGGCGTCAGCAAGGTGAGCGTCAATCCGTTTGTATAGGCGTATTCGGGCTGTTTGAACACGTCGTCTGAAATTTTATTCAGTCGCGACAGTCTTCCTTCTCCGCCAAAACGCACTACGCTGTTATCTTGTAAATCGGCTACGGTACGGATCATAAAACCATAGCGGTAGCTTTCCCAACCCTGATGATGCTTCTGAGCCGATTCGGCAAAGTCGTAAGCGGCTGTTTGAAACAAACGTCCGTCTTCGGCTGCAAGCGTTTTTCGGTCTATGCCGACATGGGTACGCGTTTCAATCGGCAGAGATTGTGCGCCGCGTTTGTTTACATCGTCAAAGCCCAACTTTTCTCCCTTATGCCAAGCCAGTATGTCTGCCAAATCCCAATATGTTGCCCCACTTTGAGGTTTGCCTTTAATCGGCGATTGGATTTGTACGGACAATAAATCGGCATTAGGGAAATCCGCCGCTGTATCGCTGCCAAAGGCTTGCGGCGCAAGGCGGACAAGTTCGATTTTATCTGTCTCTTTGTTTTTCAAATACAAGGCGTCGGCAGGTTTTGGCAATAGGATTTTCAGGCCGTCTGAAATGTCCTGTTTTGCTAAAAAGGCGCCCTGTACGGCAATTTGACGTAATTCATCGACTTGTGCGTCTGATAACTTAGCCCGATTGCCTTGTGCTTTGCCGTCCCAATCGCAACCGTTTTGCCGCATGATTTGCGTGCGTACCAAACCTGCTGCTGCGGAGGGTAATGGAAATTGAATATCATCGGTATCCGACTGCGCTCCAAACGGTTTGCCGCTGCGGAATACCAACGGCGCAAGTGCGTCTAAAAAATAGCTGTTCATGATTGCGCCTCCTGTCCTAAATCGTTTTGTGTTTTAGCTGCAAGCCAGCGGGCAATAATTAACTCGGTGGCGAAGATATTGAGTGCGCCGGCGTGTTCGCTGCCAAGTTGTCGTTGCAACTCATCCAGTCGGGCTTTCAACTCTTTCTTTACATCGTCTTTCAATTCACCACCCGACATATTCCGCGCCCTATCCAGCATTCGGGTAAACTCGGCTTGGCGGATATTTTGGTGCAGTTCGGAGGTTAAATCAGCGGATTTCGGAAAATCCGTACGCATAAAGATATCGCGACTGTCGTAGGCAATACGGCTGCTGATTTCTTTCTTCTGATACCGGTTTTGCCATTTTTTAAATGTTGCCAAACCTGCTTCATCACTCCATTGCACACGCCAATCGCTGTCCGAACCTGAACGCACGGACAGGGTAATGCCCAGCGCATTACGCTGCCGATTGGCAGGATAATTGTCGCCTTTTGCCACTTTTTCTGCGTGTTTTGCCAAACGGCGTACATTGCCAAGGGGGGTACTGATGTGACAAATGGCCAGTCCAACGGACAAGGTTGGCGTTTTTTCTGCTTTCAAAACATCTGACACTTTTTTCAGGCTGTCTGAAAATGCTTGCCGTAATGC
The DNA here is from genome assembly GCF_002863305.2 of Neisseria perflava. Taxonomy (NCBI): domain Bacteria; kingdom Pseudomonadati; phylum Pseudomonadota; class Betaproteobacteria; order Neisseriales; family Neisseriaceae; genus Neisseria; species Neisseria perflava. The sequence goes on along the minus strand of NZ_CP136962.1, from coordinate 358,210 downwards.
ATCCGCGCAATCAACCGCCTTATCCAGCGCAACAAAGCCCAATACATCGTCGCCGCCTGCATATACGCATTGCGCCTGAAAGTCACGCATTTTTGCAGGTACACTTTCAGCAAATGAAGACAACGCCTCGGTAATCATTTGATGTTCTTCAATTGTCTTTGCCCTATCCAGCAACTCGCCCATGCGGTCGCCGTCTGCCAGCAACATCGCCCAGTAGCTGCATGGTTCACCATATTTGTGCCAAATCGGTTTTAGGACATTTTTCAAATCTGATAATTTTTTCGATGCATCCGCGCTGTTTTTATTGTCCGACAAAATCGCATCCAAACGGTTTCGGTACAGCAGTTGTGCGTCAAACGGAAAATCTGCATAAACACCTTGATTGCCTTTTACGCGTGTTGCTAAATTCAGCGCAATCAACGGCTCATATGTATCACGAAGTTGGCTTAACTCATTTTCAGGCAAATCTTGCAGCCAAGCATCTGCTGCCACGCGTGTAACAGGCGTAAACTGCTCGCTATTTCCTCCCAAACGCTTCATAATCCCTACACAATCCAACTGCTCGGATAGGCTCAAGCCAAGCTTGCGTCTTGCCACATCAGACAAGTCGGCATCGCCGTTTACTTTTTCCAGCAATACGGTTTCACGTGCGCCATCCAGTGAGGATTTAGGCAACATAAACCGCTTATCCCAAGCATCAGCCGCATGCACAGGCGTAAAATCGCGTGTTGCTTTTCTCGCTGCCAAAGCTGATGCTGTATGTTGGCTTGCATCCGAATAACCTTTTTCGGTTATCTTTGCCCATGCAGCCTGGATTTCCAAATAATCCTTAATTTGCATCTGCCAAATTTCATCGCGTAAAGCTGCGTTCAAATCTTGTCGCGCCTGACGCGCGATGGTTTCAAACCGTGACTGCGCCGCTGCTTTTGCCTGTACAACCAAACCGCGTACTGCGGCATCATCAACTGCATCAACTTGCACTTGAATTTTGTTGCCGACTGAAAAATTATCATCCATCCTGTCACAAGGTTCTAAACGGTCTTTGGTCGCCTCGTCCACAAACGGAAACACCATCTGCGCTCCGGCTTCAAACAAACTCTTTGCAGTTGCCTTTGCTATTTCTGACAGCAACCAAGAACCGCTCCATAAATCCCGACTCCGTCGAGCCGAAGCAATGAATCCCTGCACAGGACCGATGGATAGGGTTAAAACATATTGAGTCATTTCAGTTTTCCTCTTTTTTTTATTTCGCAAAATAATTCAAAAACGCATCAATTGGATTACCACCACCATTTTCACTTAACGGCCTAATCTGCCGCGCCTTACTTTCTGACCACAATGTTACTGAATGTCCACTTCCCTTTTTTTGTTTTTTTTCTAATAACTCAACAGAAACATTTAAAACCTTATCCAAAGGGAGACTCAATGCGGCAGCCTGAAAACCTCCCTTGCCATCCCCAACAGGGCGAATAATTAAAGGGCTGGCCATACGTTCCTTATATTTAGGCTGTAACGTTGTATCTGCTGGCTCATCACTGCCAACAAAATGAAAAATAATCGGCATACCGAATACGCCACGCGCAAATAAATCTCCGGCAGGATGTTCCGGCCTGTGCCGGTCAGAATGTGTTCGCGTTATACGACGGATTTCATCAGGTTCCGCCCAACGGCTGCGACCGGCAGGTTTCGTCGTATCAGATGAAGGATGATTCCGCCCAACACCTACACCTTGCCGAAAATCACGCAATCGTTGAACTGCGTCTTTCCAAGCTACTAAAGCATGATTAGTACTTGAGCGTAATACCAGCTTGCAACCCGCCTGCATTACCTCATCAATACTCAAAGGCTGCTTGAAAACAGGATTAGAACTGTCCTTAACCATAAATGCACCGCATCCGCGTCGGGTACGTGCACCAATCCCTCCAAAATTTACCCACCAGCGTAAGGTTTCCAAAACCTGTTGCCTATCTATTTCGTTTGCCTTTTCGCTCAAACGCCATTGCAAGGTCCAAGTCAAACCCTCTTTAATCAATAACGTTTTTTCACGTTTTTCCTCACTATCCATTGGAAACAAAACATAAGCATAAGGTTTTAAATCATCACTCTTACTCTTCGAACGTACTTTTTTATCTGAAGGTAGAGACGAATCCAAGCTGCCTTTAAAATAAGAAATCTGTTTAACATTTAATACATCAAGCACACGCAAAAACACCAAACTCGCAGCAGCTTCTTCACCGATACCTCCCCACAAACGAAACTCCGCCTCACGCAAATTTTTTTCTTTCAAATTCCATTTTTGCCGTGCCAATAACCTCCACCAAAAGCGTAACTGACCACGAATCGCTGTGGCACGAATGGGCATCAAAACATCAGGCACAGTAGCCTGAATACCACCGCCATAAATAGGCGTAATAAGCTCACAGTGAATTTCCTGCCATTTTTCCTTGCTTTCAGGCAATTTTTCCGTTGGTGCGAAATCGGGGATTAGCAAAGCCATTTTCTTATCCTTTGTTATTCAATCAGCAAGTTACTTTTATATCAGAAATAATTAAACTTTGCATCATGCACAAATTTGTAAATATAAATTACCTATCCAAATACTAAAAACTTTTATCTAATAATTGAATAGATTGCCTATTTTCTTTAGACAAAAAAATTCTCGAACTACCCAATACTTATTTTAAAAACCGAAGTGATCTTTGATAAAAAAGAAATAATAGTAAAGCCACCAAGAAACCGGTGAACTACTGACACTTGATTTTATCTACTCTTGCTAAGACTTTACTTGAGTATGCAGCTGAATAGTTTAATTACAAAGAAACTTTTTAATCACTCAATATGGTTAAATCATAAAATTTTAGAATTAAATAGCAAATGGCAATCAAATAAATCAACTTGATAGAAATAGATTATTTAGATATATTTTATTGAAATAAATGACTAGAAATAGATAAATCTCTTGATTCAACAGACAAAATAAAAATCCCTTACTGTACATAGTACACAGTAAGGGATTTTTAGAATTTTGGCACGCCCACGGGGATTCGAACCCCGGTTGCCGCCGTGAAAGGGCAGTGTCCTAGGCCTCTAGACGATGGGCGCGTAACCGAAGCGCGAACTATACAGAAAGCCTTTTCTTCTGTCAACGCCTTTACTGCATTTTTAAAGATGCTGCCGATTTCCGTATGTTATTTTCCCTGTATAATGCTGGTTTTAATAAAAAGGAAAACTCGCCATGTGGTTTAAGCAAATCAGTTTTTATCCGCTCAACAAAGACAATTTGCCCGAATTGGAAGTCCTTGCCGACAAATTGGCGCAATCCGAATTTGCCCATTGTCAGGGTTTGGACTGGTTTAGCGAAGGCTTTGCCACTCCGGTTTCCTTTTCGCCCGAGCTGGTTTTCCCTGCCGATTACACTTGGCGCGTTGCTCTGAAAAAAGAAGAAAAAGTCCTGCCTGCCGGCGTTATCCGCGATATTTTGGATGAAAAGGTTTTGGAAATCCAAAACAACGAAGCGCGCAATGTCGGCCGTAAGGAAAAACAAGAGCTGAAAGAACAGATTACTGACGACCTGCTGCCCCGTGCCTTTACGCGCAGCAGCCGCACACAGGCGATTTTCGACGTGCGCCATGGTTATCTTTTGGTCAACAATGCCGCATCTGCCAAAGCGGAAAATATCCTGACCAAACTGCGCGAAGCCTTGGGCGGTTTGGAAGCAGCCCTGCCCAACACCAAACAATCGCCCTCCTCCCTGATGACCAGCTGGCTGCTGCAAGGCCATTGCGAAGGCGGTTTTGAATTAGACAGCGACTGCGAACTCAAAGGCGTAGGCGATGTTGTCCCGGTCGTCAAAGTTTCCAAACAAGACCTGACCGCCGATGAAGTGGTACAACACGTCAAAAATGGCAAAACCGTTACCCAACTTGGCTTGGTATGGCGCGAACAAATCGCGTTCATCCTCACCCAAGACTTTACGCTCAAACGCATCCAGTATCTGGACGTGTTGCAAGAAGAAGCCGAAAGCAACGGCGACGATGCTGCCAGCCTCGCCTTTGCCTCGCAAATCCTGATGACTGAAGCCATCAGCACCATGTTAGAAGAACTGGTTTCTTATTTGGGCGGCTGGCAAGAGTAATTTTTCAGACGGCCTTTCGATTGGGAATATCAAAGGCCGTCTGAAATATAAATAGAAGTATCAGAAAGGATGTCATGATGTTGGGCGCAGTCATCGGCGATATTGCCGGATCACGATTCGAGTTTGACAACTACCGTCATACCGATTTTGACATTTTCAGCCCCGACAGCAACTTTACAGATGACACGATTTGCACTGCTGCCATTGCCGATTGGGTTTTACAAGGCTGCAACGATAATTTAGCCTCTATTTTACAAGGCTGGTGTAGGGCATATCCCTGTCCAAAAGGCGCATATGGCGGCCGCTTCTCACAATGGATAGAATGGAAAGATCCAGAACCTTATAATAGCTGGGGCAACGGCTCGGCCATGCGTGTTTCTGCCGTTGGTTGGGCATTTGCAACATTGGAAGAAACCCTGCATTTTTCCGAACAATCCGCCATCGTAACGCATAACCACCCGGAAGGCATTAAAGGTGCACAAGCTGTAGCTGCTGCCATATTTTGGGCGCGTACCGGTATAGGCAAAGCGCAAATCAAAGAAAACATTACACGGCAATTCGGCTACGACTTGAGCCAAAGTTGCGACCAAATCCGCCCGCATTATCATTTCAACGAAAGCTGCCAGGAAACCGTACCTCAAGCGATTACTGCCTTTCTTGAAAGCGATGATTTTGAACACGCCATCCGACTGGCGGTTTCCCTGGGCGGAGACAGCGATACCTTGGCAGCCATTACCGGCAGTATTGCCGAAGCCTACCATGGTATCCCTGCATCCATGCGCGAACACGCTTTAGCCATATTGTCACGCCGTATTGCTGAAACCTTGCTGACTTTTGAATCCCAATATCAGGCCGTCTGAAACTGCCTGCAAAAAGGAACAATAATGATGAAATACCTCGCCCTACTTCCCGTCGCCTTCATGCTGGGTACGCCTGCCATTGCCGAAACCATCAATCCTTATCAGGAAAAAGGTTGCGTTTACGATGGCGATGTCGGCAAAGACGGCAAACCATCCGGCAAAGGCACATGGAAATGCCAAGACGGCCGCAGCTATGTCGGAGCCTTTAAAGACGGCAAATTTGACGGCAAAGGCGTATATACCGTTTCCAGCAACAGCGAAACCTTTATCGAACCTTTCTCCTCCAACAGCGCCAAATTACGCAATATGACGCTGGAGGGCGTGTTCAAAAAAGGCAGGGCGCACGGAAACTTTACCGCCTCCCAAAACGGCACACCCGTCTTCATCATGAAATGCGAAGACGGTATGATTAAAGAAGTCAAACTGGCTAAGAAATCTGCGTCCAAAACCAAATAAACAGCCTTTCAGACGACCTTATCCGGCTTTTAGGCCGTCTGAAACATCAATTGACAAGCCTGTCTAAAGGCTGTTGTGTTGATTTCAAAAAATTTCCAAACAACCCTTACCCCAGGACAACCACCATGAGCATTAAATCCGACAAATGGATACGCCGCATGGCCGAAGAACACGGCATGATTGAGCCGTTCGAGCCCAACCAAATCAAAGAGGCCAACGGCCAACGCATCATTTCCTACGGCACATCCAGCTACGGCTACGATATCCGTTGTGCTAATGAATTTAAAATCTTCACCAACATCAACAGCACCATCGTCGACCCGAAAAACTTCGATCCGAAAAACTTCGTTACAGTCGAAGACGACTGCTGTATCATTCCACCCAACTCCTTTGCACTGGCGCGCACAGTCGAATATTTCCGCATCCCGCGCAACGTCCTGACTGTCTGCTTAGGTAAATCCACTTACGCACGCTGCGGCATCATCGTCAACGTTACCCCGTTTGAGCCAGAGTGGGAAGGCTACGTTACGCTTGAGTTTTCCAACACCACCCCCCTGCCTGCCAAAATCTATGCCGGCGAAGGCGTGGCTCAAGTCTTGTTCTTTGAAAGCGATGAAGTCTGCGAAACTTCATACAAAGACCGCAACGGCAAATACATGGGACAAACCGGTGTTACCCTGCCTAAGACTTAATACACAAAATAAAAAAAGGCCGTCTGAAATTTCAGACGGCCTTTTATCATTTCATTTAGAAACGGCGTTTCAACTTGCAAGCCTGCAAGATATGAACGGCAAGTTCTTCCACTGATTTATCGGTTGTATTGGTAAACGGTACACCGTGGCGTTTGAACATATTTTGCGCATCAGCAATCTCGCTGCGGCAAGTATCGATTTTGGCATAGGTCGAATTAGGACGGCGTTCCTGACGGATAGCCTGCAGACGCTCAGGCTGAATGGTCAAACCGAACAGCTTGTCTTTATAAGGTTTGACCATACGCGGCAAATCGGTCGATTCCAAATCATCGGGAATCAATGGATAGTTTGCGGCGCGGATACCGTATTGCAGGGCCAGATAGAGACAGGTCGGCGTTTTACCCGAACGGGACACGCCCATCAAAATCACATCCGCTTCCTGCAGGTTTTTATCGCTGACGCCGTCATCATGATTCAGTGAAAAATTGACCGCCTCCATACGCGCATCATAGCGTTGAGTATTGCCGATACTGTGGTGCCCCTGCCGGGCAGCAACTGCCTCCGTATTGAGTTCCTTTTCCAAAAGACCGAGAAAGGTTTCAAAGAAATTAATATGGAACGCATTGGCTTTCTTGATGATTTCACGGATTTCGTCATTGACCACACTGACAAAAGCAATCGGGCGCACACCGAATTTTTCAGCTGACTGGTTGACTTTGTCTACAACAGCACGCGCTTTTTCAGGCGTATCGATAAACGGATAGGTATGGCGTTTGAACTCAACATTGCCAAATTGGTTCAGCAAGGCTTCACCGATATTTTCAGCGGTCAGGCCGGTTCGGTCGGAAATATAGAAGACTTGGCGTGGATCAGTCATAATGAATCCTCTTGAGGGTAACGTTTCAGACGGCAATCATAGCAGTTACAGCCTTTGCAATAAAGCGATTCCCGACAGATTACACAGGATTACAACAAATTTGAACAATTTTTAAATTGGCATAAAATTTTATTTTTTTCCATTTTGTAGAATTTTATTCTAATATTACAAAATAAATCTTGTTTATTAAATTTATTAACTTATTTTGTTTTCCATATTTAACAAGAAGATAACACGTAAAAACAAGAATCTGATATTCACATTTCAGAAGGCTACACGCCTGAAAAGCACAATATCACAGACGAATTTGTGATTTTTAAAAAGATAAAACACATGACAGCCATCAAACGAATGGCTACAATAAGCAGGCGGATTTGTTTCTTTTTTAACATTTTTTGGATTGGATTGGACACACAAATGGCCGAAAACTACGTTATTTGGTTTGAAAACCTGCGTATGACTGACGTTGAGCGAGTGGGCGGTAAAAATGCCTCTTTGGGCGAAATGATCAGCCAACTGACTGAAAAAGGCGTGCGCGTTCCCGGCGGTTTTGCAACCACAGCCGAAGCTTATCGTGCTTTCCTGGCTCACAATGGTCTGAGCGAGCGTATTTCCGAAGCCCTGAAACAACTGGATGTTGAAGACGTTGCCGAGTTGGCGCGCGTGGGTAAAGAAATCCGTCAATGGATTTTGAATACTCCGTTCCCTGACCAGCTGGATGCTGAAATCGAAACAGCTTGGAACAAAATGGTTGCCGATGCCGGCGGTGCGGACATTTCCGTTGCCGTACGTTCTTCCGCAACAGCAGAAGACTTGCCGGATGCTTCTTTTGCCGGTCAGCAAGAAACCTTCTTGAACATCAACGGCTTGGAAAACGTTAAAGAAGCCATGCACCATGTATTCGCTTCCCTGTACAACGACCGTGCCATTTCTTACCGTGTCCACAAAGGCTTCGAACACGACATCGTTGCCCTTTCTGCCGGCGTACAACGCATGGTGCGCTCTGACAGCGGTGCCTCCGGTGTGATGTTCACCATCGATACCGAATCCGGTTACGACCAAGTCGTTTTCGTTACCTCTTCTTACGGCCTGGGCGAAAACGTCGTACAAGGCGCGGTAAACCCTGACGAATTCTATGTATTCAAACCTACTTTGAAAGCAGGCAAACCGGCTATCCTGCGCAAAACCATGGGTTCAAAACAAATCAAAATGATCTTTACCGACAAAGCCGAAGCCGGTAAATCTGTAACCAACGTCGATGTACCTGAAGAAGACCGTCAACGCTTCTCCATTACCGACGCCGAAGTTACCGAGTTGGCTCATTACGCGCTGACCATCGAAAAACACTACGGCCGCCCAATGGACATCGAATGGGGCCGCGACGGTTTGGACGGCAAACTCTACATCCTGCAAGCCCGTCCTGAGACCGTGAAATCCCAAGAAGACAGCAGCCGCAACCTGCGCCGCTTCTCCATCAACGGCGAAAAAGTTGTCTTGTGCGAAGGCCGTGCCATCGGTCAAAAAGTTGGCCAAGGCAAAGTACGCCTGGTGAAAGATGCTTCCGAGATGGATTCCGTTGAAGCAGGCGACGTACTCGTTACCGACATGACCGACCCGGATTGGGAACCGGTGATGAAACGTGCTTCCGCCATCGTGACCAACCGCGGCGGCCGTACCTGCCACGCAGCGATTATCGCGCGTGAATTGGGTATTCCGGCTGTTGTAGGTTGTGGCGACGCTACCGATCTGCTGTCTGAAGGCCAAGAAGTTACTGTATCTTGTGCCGAAGGCGATACCGGCTTCATCTACTCCGGCCTGCTGGACGTACAAATTACCGATGTTGCTTTGGACAACATGCCTAAAGCCCCTGTCAAAGTGATGATGAACGTTGGTAACCCTGAATTGGCATTCAGCTTCGCCAACCTGCCTAGCGAAGGCATCGGCTTGGCACGTATGGAATTCATCATCAACCGTCAAATCGGTATCCATCCTAAAGCCTTGTTGGAATTTGACAAACAAGACGACGAATTGAAAGCGGAAATTACCCGCCGCATCGCTGGCTACGCTTCTCCTGTCGACTTCTATGTCGATAAAATCGCAGAAGGTGTGGCAACTTTGGCTGCTTCGGTTTATCCACGCAAAACCATCGTCCGTATGTCTGACTTCAAATCCAACGAGTACGCTAACTTGGTAGGTGGCAGCATCTACGAACCGCACGAAGAAAACCCAATGTTGGGCTTCCGTGGTGCAGCGCGTTATGTTGCTGACAGCTTCAAAGACTGCTTCGCACTCGAGTGCAAAGCCTTGAAACGCGTCCGTGACGAAATGGGTTTGACCAACGTCGAAATCATGATTCCATTCGTCCGCACTTTGGGTGAAGCCGAAGCTGTTGTCAAAGCCCTGAAAGAAAACGGTTTGGAACGCGGCAAAAACGGCCTGCGCCTGATCATGATGTGCGAGTTGCCAAGCAACGCTGTATTGGCAGAACAATTCCTGCAATACTTCGACGGTTTCTCCATCGGCTCTAACGACATGACCCAGCTGACCCTCGGCCTCGACCGTGACAGCGGTTTGGTATCTGATTCCTTCGACGAGCGCAATCCTGCCGTTAAAGTGATGTTGCACTTGGCAATCTCTGCCTGCCGCAAACAAAACAAATACGTCGGTATTTGCGGTCAAGGCCCGTCAGACCATCCGGACTTTGCCAAATGGCTGGTTCAAGAAGGTATCGAAAGCGTATCGCTCAACCCTGATACCGTGATTGAAACTTGGCTGTATTTGGCTAACGAATTGAACAAATAAGTTTGATGAGACCAAAATCCCCTGCCCGTTTATCTCGGCAGGGGATTTTTATTGCCTTATTCAATGCCGTCTGAAAGAACTTTCACGTTCTTTTACCTTTTCAAAAAAGTCCCCTTGCATCAAAAAGATATAGAAATATTCAGCCTTATCTACAAATTCTCAATGGTACTATATTGCCTTTCCGCATTTTATCCCATGCCTTTTGAGTGAACCTTTTTCCACTCTTCCTATCTATCATATACAGTATAACGATACATTTAGAAACAACCCATGAATACAACCTTTATTTCCACCTTTCAGACGGCCTTAAAACGTCTGGCCCTCATCAGCACCATTGCCGTCTTAGCAGCCTGCGCCGGCAACAATACCTCTTCCAACCGCGCCGTACCCGACGGCTACTACAAAGTCCGCCCCGGCGATACCCTGACCCAAATCGCCAAACGCTACGGACAAAACGTCAATACACTGGTTGCATGGAACAATCTTCCCAACGCCTCACAAATCGAAGTCGGTCAAGTATTGCGCGTCCGCCGTCATGTTGCCTCCCGCAATACTGCTACGCAGCAACGCCAAGCGACCGCCGTTACCCCGATCAACCGGTTAAGTTTGCAATGGCCGACCGATAACGCCTCATCTTCCATTATCCAACGCTACAACGGCACAACCAGCAAAGGCATAGATATTGCAGGCACACAAGGCCAACAAATCCGTTCTGCCGCAGCCGGTACCGTCATCTACGTTGGCGAAGAAGTCCGCGGCTACGGCAAGCTGATTTTAATCAGCCACAACGACTACACCATTACCGCCTATGCCCACAACGACACGCTTTTAGTACAAAAAGATCAAAAAGTCCAAGCCGGCCAAGTTATCGCCACCATGGGCAGCAGCGATTCAGACAGCGTCAAGCTACATTTTGAAGTTCGTCTAAACGGCAAAGCAGTCGATCCCCTGCCTTATTTGACCAGAACAAATTAATGTCCCAATCAAAAGGCCGTCTGAAATACTATTATTTCAGACGGCCTTTTGATTATCTTGCTATAACAGCTATTTCAACAAAATCTTTTCCTATTTAACTTATGTTGATTGAGTGTAAACGCCGTTATACAATAACAACTCTTTTTAACATTCCATTTCAGGTGTCCTAACCGTATCCTTGCAACCGCATTCTTGTTTGCATCTGCATTTGCCAGCGCGGATGTCCATATTGATGAAAGCATTCCTTACCGCGATAAAGAAGAAATCGATACCCGTATTGTTTCCGAGTGTTTAGAAGTGGGCAGCATCATGTCCAAATCTTTGCAAGAAACTGCAGCCAAAAGCGATGTAACGGTTGTCCGTGACGGTAAAAAACAAGGTACATACGCAGATATCGCCATTACTTCCGCCATGAGTGCAGGCAATGCCTTTATCGGCCACGCCAAAGGGATGGCTGTTTCTGCTACTTTGTATGTTGACGGTAAACAAGTCGGCAAAAAAACCTTTACCCGCAACTCTTCCGGCGGCATGTTTGGCGCTTATAAAAGCTCTTGCGCCGTCTTGAACCGCACTTCTAAAGTATTGGGTTCAGATATTGCCCAATGGGTGGTCCGCGAACAAAAAAATGCTCAAGACAAATAAAACCCCAATTTGATATAAAGGCCGTCTGAAAAACCGTATTTCAGACGGCCTTTATATTTTCTATTTCTCTAGAAACAAAGAAATAAATTATCCATTAATCATTGTCAGAAATAGAGAATTTTATTTCCAACGCCCTTGATTTTAGAATATCCACCCTCAATTATTAAAACTATAAGAATTTTGTATATGAGCAGTCAAAGGAATAACATGGCAGAAAAAAACTATTATGAAATACTGGGCGTTGCCAAAGATGCGGATGAGGCCGAAATCAAAAAAGCCTACCGAAAACTGGTGCGCAAATACCACCCCGATGTCAGCAAAGAACCTGACGCAGCCGAACGTACGGTAGAAATCAACCGTGCCTACGAAACGCTTTCCGACAAAGAAAAGCGGGCCGAATACGATGAAATGTTGGTTAATCCTTACGGACGCAGCGCCGGAGGCAATCCGTTCGGTCAAGGCGGCAATCCGTTTGGCAATGGATTTAACGGTGGCGGCTTCCACTATGAACGTCATGAAGGCGAACCGTTCGGAGCGGGAGACTTCAATTTTGAAGATCTGTTTTCATCATTCCGCCAATCCCACACTCGTTCCGAGCAACCCCGCGGCCCAATAAAAGGCGAAGATCAACATGCTGAATTGAGTATTGATATTTACGCAGCGTATGTTGGCGCAGAACGTAGCATGACTTTGAATGTGCCGACTCTAGACGAATACGGACGTGCGGTTTATCAAAATAAAACCCTCAACGTCAAAATCCCCAAAGGCATTGCAGAAGGCCAACAAATCCGTTTGGCCGGTCAAGGTTTGCCGGGATATAACGGTGGAGAAAACGGTGACTTGTACTTAAAAATCAAGTTCCACGACCAACCTGATTTATACGTCAAAAACAGGAAAGACGTATATCAAACAATAGATGTCAAACCTTGGGAAGCCGTATTGGGCGGCAAAATCATCGTCCCTACCGCTTCAGGCCGCTTACAGGTCAATCTGCCTGCCAACAGCCAAAGCGGTAAAAGCATCCGCCTCAAAGGCAAAGGTATTCCTGCAAAAGAAGCCGGAGACCTTTATCTCAATATCCGCATTAATGTTCCGCCAGTAGAGAGCGAAGCCGACCGTGCCGCATGGGAAAAATTGGCCGAACACTTTGCCGCGAAACAAGCATAAGAGAAAGGATAAATTATGATTCAGTCCTCCGATGTTACCCTTACTTTTGAAGAAATTGTTGCCGCCAGCCGCTGCCGTCGCGATTGGCTGTTGGAACTTATAGCAGAAGACATCATCAGCATCGATGGTGCGCCCGAAAAAAGCACCTTCAGTGGTTTTCATCTTGCCCGCATCCGTCGCGCACAACGCTTAAGCCGTGATTTTGAAGCCGGCATTCCCGCATTGGGGCTGATTATGCGGCTGTTGGACGAGGTGGAAGAACTCAGAAAAATACAGCGTCCGCTGGTACTGCTCGAAGAAGAGTAAATATTAGCAAGTTGTTCGCTTAAATATTGATGGCAAGACAAAGTTTTTGATGTTTATTGATATTTCACAATAAAAGGCCGTCTGAAAATATTTTCAGACGGCCTTTTTATGCCTTCATTAACAACAGCGTCCGCCGTTGCCGCCGCAACGGCGTTTGCGGCAGTAGTCTTGGAATTGCAGCTCGGTCATGACCGGCGCGTTGGGATTATGTTTGCGCTGGCGGGCAACGTAGTTTTCATAATCTGGGACACCGGCCATCAAGTTCGCTGTCAACTTGATGGTTTTCCACCAAGATGCGAGCTTATGCTTCACTTTGAGCCTCCGGCTGTTTACCGTCGCGGTACACTGCTGGAATTTCTTTAGCAGTTGGCCAACCGACTTTGCGGGCTTTCATGGCGGTACGGAAACCGTACACGGCGACAATCACGACAACTGCCAAGAACAAAGCGGTCAAACCGGCATTGATTTGGTCGTTGAAGATGATTTGTGACATTTCGCCAATGTCTTTAGCTGGAGCAAGGACTTCGCCTGAAGCCAAGGCATCGCGGTATTTGCCTGCGTGAGCCAAGAAGCTGACGCGTGGGTCGCTGTGGAACAGTTTTTGCAAACCGGCATAGCAGGTTACGAACAATACGCCGACAGCAGGAACCAAGGTTACCCAAACATAGCGGTCGCGTTTCATTTTCACCAATACAACGGTACACATAATCAACGCTACGCCTGCCAGCATTTGGTTGGCGATACCGAACAGAGGCCAGAGCGAGTTGATGCCGCCCAGAGGGTCGGTTACGCCGGTATAGAGGAAGTAACCCCACAATGCCACTGCAAAGAATGTGGCAACCAGGTTGGCAGGGATAGAGTCGGTGTTACCGAATGGTTTGTAGAAGATACTGCCCAAGTCTTGAATCATGAAACGGGCAACGCGCGTACCGGCGTCAACGGCGGTCAGGATGAACAAGGCTTCAAACAGCAAGGCAAAGTGATACCAGAACGCCATCATGGCTTCGCCCGGAATCAGACGGCTCATGATGTGCGCCATACCGACTGCGAGGGTTGGCGCGCCGCCTGCGCGGGACAGAATGGTGTTTTCGCCCACTTCTTTAGCAGTGTGCAACAAGGTTGCGGCATCAACAGGGAAATTCAGTTTGGTGGTGATGACTTCGGCAGCAGTGTTGGCATCTGTACCAATCAGCGCAGCCGGGCTGTTCATCGCGAAGTACACGCCTGGATCAAGCGAAGCGGCGGCAGCCAGCGCCATAATGGCCACAAAGCTTTCCATAATCATGCCGCCGTAACCGATCATGCGGACGTGGGTTTCGTTTTCCACCATTTTTGGCGTAGTACCGGAAGAAATCAGCGCATGGAAGCCTGAAACCGCACCACAAGCAATGGTAATAAACAAGAATGGGAACAACGCACCAGAGAATACTGGGCCTGAACCGTCAATAAAGTGGGTAACTGCAGGCATTTGCAGAGTCGGGTTAACAATAACGATACCCAAAGCCAAAGCTGCAATCGTACCGATTTTCAGGAAGGTAGACAGATAGTCGCGCGGAGTCAGCAAGAGCCAAACCGGCAATACGGAAGCCACGAAACCGTAAATCATAATCGCCCAAGTCAGCTGAATGCCATCAAGGTCGAACCAGTGACCAAAGGAGCTGCGGGCAACATCTTCACCGTAAATCACGGCCAACATCAGCAAAATAAAGCCGACGATGGAAATCTCGCCGATTTTGCCCGGACGGATATAACGGGTATAAATACCCATAAACAGGGCAATCGGCATGGTTGCTGCGATGGTGAACGTACCCCAAGGGCTGTGAACCAATGCTTTCACAACGATCAGCGCCAACACTGCCATAATGATGACCATAATCATCAAAATACCGATGGACGCAATCACGCCGGGAACAGTACCGAGTTCTTGTTTCACGATATCGCCCAAAGACTTACCGTCACGGCGCATGGAGACGAACAAGACCATCATATCCTGTACGGCACCGGCAAACACCACGCCGAAGATAATCCACAAAGTACCGGGCAGATAACCCATTTGTGCTGCCAATACAGGACCGACCAAAGGACCTGCGCCGGCAATCGCGGCAAAGTGGTGGCCGAACAGTACGCCTTTATGTGTGGGCACATAGTCCAAGCCGTCATTGTGGCGTTCAGCCGGAGTCAGACGGTTAGGATCAAGCTGCATCACACGGTTGGCAATGTAAAGACTGTAAAAACGGTAGGCAATACAGTATACCGAAATGGCGGCCGTAACCATCCAAATCGCACTGACCTGCTCGCCGCGACTGAGGGCCAAAGTGGTAAAGGAGGCCAGGCCTACCAAAACCACAATGCCCCAAATCAAAAATGATTTGAGCGATTTCATTGATTTATCCTTAAAACGTGATACACGAAAGCTGGTTTTAGCAACAAACTGCCTTCATGCGCTTTAGAAAGACCAATCATTTTAGTCTTTATAGATTTTATGAGTGAAATGTCATTTCAACCCGAATTCGACAAAAAACAAAATGATTAGTTCGCCCGTAAGGTTAACACAAACAGACAATATACCCTTCATTTTTTACTTCAAATCCAAATATTCCTTAACATATAGCAAACGCAAGGCCGTCTGAAAACCCAAAAATTCAGTTTTCAGACGGCCTGATAAACGGTCAATGCTATAATCCGACATTCCCATTTCTTCTATATTGCCATACCATGCAAAACAACGATTCCGAAACCATGCGCCTCTCCAAACGCATGGCGCAATTAGGCTTATGCTCGCGCCGCGAGGCAGACAGCTACATCGAGCAAGGCTGGGTCAAAGTCAACGGCCAAACCGCCGTACTCGGTCAAAAAGTCACCGAGCGCGACCGCATCGACCTCGACAAACAAGCCCATGAAAAACAAGCCGCGCGCGTAACTATCCTGCTGAACAAGCCCGTCGGCTACGTCAGCGCGCAGGCAGAAAAAGGCTATAAATCCGCCGCCGAACTCATCACAGCCGACAACCATTGGGAAGGCGATGACAGCCATATCCCTTTCAGCGAAAAACACAAATTCGGCTTAGCCCCTGCCGGCCGCTTAGATATCGACTCCGTCGGATTGTTAGTACTCACTCAGGACGGCCGCATTGCCAAACAACTGATTGGTGAAAACAGCAGCAGCGAAAAAGAATACCTTGTCCGCGTCCGTGGCAAACTGGACGATAAAGGCCTCGCCCTACTCAACCACGGCTTGAGTTTGGACGGAGAAAAATTGCGCCCCGCCAAAGTCGAATGGCAAAACGAAGACCAGTTGCGCTTTATTTTGCGACAAGGCAAAAAACGCCAAATCCGCCGCATGTGCGAACTGGTCGGCCTGCGTGTCGTCGGTTTGAAACGCATCCGCATGGGTAAAGTCAAACTCGGCAGACTGCCGCCGGGCAAATGGCGTTATCTACGCGCTGACGAATCGTTTTAATTGCAGCTAATAAAAAGGCCGTCTGAAAACACATTTCAGACGGCCTCATCTTTTACTGCTTACTCGATATAAGTAAACTTCGCACGTTTGATATTGCAGAGAATTTCGTACGGAATCATACCGGCAACTTCGGAAACTTCATTGATATTAATCACATCGCCCCAAAGCTCGACTTCCGCGCCCAAGCCCTCTTTCGATGCTTCCAGCTCAACCGTAATCATATCCATAGATACCCTGCCGATAATACGGCTGCGTTTGCCATCCACTGCCACAGGGGAATTAGTGGAAGCGCGACGCGGATAACCGTCGGCATAGCCGCAGGCAATCAAACCGACACGGGTAGATTTGCTGGTGTAGAACGTTGCGCCGTAGCCAATCGGAGAATGCGGTTGCAACACGCGCTCGCCGAAAACACGGGAAGTCAGGCGCATAACAGGTTTCAAACGCTCATCCACGCCGCCGAAAGGCGAAATACCATACAAGGCCAGACCGGCACGTCCCCAATCGCGCCGCGCTTCAGGCACGTTCAAAATCGCGGCGGAATTCGCCAAGCTCTCTTCGCCTTCCAAACCCTCACACGCCAAATCAAACGCTTCAAGCTGCATTTCGGTCATGCCGTTTTCCGGTTCGTCCGCGCAGGCAAAATGGCTGAATTTCACAATGTTTTCAACCGATTCGGATTGTTTCAATGCAGTATAGGCGGCGGCATAGTTATGCGGAAAGAAACCGGCACGGTGCATACCCGAGTCCATTTTCAGCCATACGGTCGTCGGACGTTGCCACTCATGATGCACAAACGCCTCCAACTGCCATTGGCTACCGATTGCCGGCCACAAATCATAACGGTCAACATCCGCATATTCCGCAGCCTCAAACACGCCTTCCAACAAAACAATCGGATTTTTAATGCCGTTTTGACGCAATTCCACGCCTTCATCTACCGTTGCCACCGCAAAGCCGTCGGCAATATCCGCCAACGCGTGTGCACATCTGACCGCACCATGCCCGTAAGCATCGGCCTTAATCACGGCCAACAATTTATTGCCATGCAACTCTTTGAGAAAACGATAATTTTGACGTAAATTATCCAAACGGATTTGCGCATTGAGCGGACGCATAATGTATTCCTCTTATCGGCATTCCGTTTCAGACGGCCTGCCCTATTACTTTGAAGTAAATATTATAGGTCAAAAACTACACAGGATTCCATGAAATACACAAGAATAATCTATTCATATTTTAGAACTCATGCGCACCTTTAGGCATTTATGCTTCTTCTCAGGCTGTTTTAAGGTTATGATTCAATCCAAATGAAAACGACAGACATCAAGGCCATGAAAGAACTCGACAAAACCGACTTAAAAATTCTCAAGCTCCTACAACAAAACGCACGTATCCCCATGACTGAATTGGCTGAAAAAGTCGGCCTCTCCACCACGCCGGTAACCGAACGCGTCCGTCGCTTGGAACGCGACAACCTCATTACCGGCTATCACGCCCATCTGAATCCTCATGCTTTAGGCCAAAGCCTCTTGGTCTTTGTCGAGCTAAAACTGCGCTCCAAATCCGGCAATATTTTTGAAGACTTCAAACGCGAAGTGCTGAAGATTCCGCAAATTCTAGAATGCCACTTGGTCTCTGGCGAATACGACTACCTTATCAAAGTCCGCCTGCCCAATATGTCCGCCTATCGCGATATGCTCGGCAATATCCTGCTGCAACTGCCGGCTGCAGCCGAAAGCCGCAGCTATGTTGTCATGGAAGAAGTCAAAGAAGAAGTAGTATTAGACATCTAATTCTATTCGATAAACAAAGGCCGTCTGAAAGATTACAACATTCAAACGGCCTTTATTTTAAATAGGCAAAAAAAATGCACACATCCGACAGAATGTGTGCCAAGTCTACAAAGGAGAAATAGAGGAGAAACTATTAACTGACTACTCGAACCAGCTAACGAAACGAATTATGCAACAAGAGCTTCAACCGCGCAAGTATTTTTCTTGTAAAGTTTCTTAATTATTCAATTAACAGATCTTAAATGTAATCATATTTCAATGTAGATAAAAAAATGCGCATACCGTTTTGATATGCGCCAAGTCTACAAAGGAGAAATAGAGGAGAAAAATCAAGCTGCATCAAGCAACTCAACGGCGCGAATTATCCTAGCCTTCTACCCTCCTGTCAACTGTTTTCCTGCCTATTTTCAAGCATTTTGCCAAAAAACAACAAATCCGCTATTCCCCTCTTTTTCTTGCTATTTTCGCCCATATATGAAAAAAATTTAGGGCCGTATGAAACATATATTGCCACTAAAGATAAACGGCTCCATACTCACACATTCATAGTCCATATCAACCCGACCCAAAGACCATGACCACCCCACTTTCCCTTGCTGTTGTCGGCCATACCAACACAGGCAAAACCTCGCTCTTACGTACGCTTTTGCGCGACAGTACCTTCGGCGAAGTGAAAAACGCGCCCTCTACCACGCGCCATGTCGAAGAAGCCCTTATCAACGACGGCGACGACAGCTTGGTTTACCTCTACGATACACCCGGCCTTGAAGATGCCGGCGGCGTGTTGGACTGGCTGGAAACCCATACATCCGCACGCGATGACGGTATCGAACGCATCCAGCAATTCCTCAGCAACCATGAAGCGCATCACGAGTTTAACCAAGAGGCCAAAGTGCTGCGCCAAGTCATGCAAAGCGATATGGCCATGTATGTCATCGATGCGCGGGAACCCGTCCTCGACAAATACAAAGATGAGCTGACTATTTTGTCTTGGTGCGCCAAGCCCATCATGCCCGTGTTCAACTTCACCCAAAATCAAGACCTGACCGCTTGGACCAATATGCTCGCCCGCAGAAACCTGCATGTTTACGCCGGTTTCGATACCGTTGCCTTCGACTTTGAAGGCGAAATCCGATTGTGGGACAACCTCGCCACCATGTTACCCAAGCGCGACATCCTCGACCGCCTCATCAATATGCGCCGTCGCGAGTGGCAACGGCTGGATACGGAAGCGCGCCGTGAAATTGCCGATTTTCTACTGGATGCCGCCGCATTCACCCAAGAAATTGCCGAAAACGACGACCCGGCCTCGACTTTGGAAGTCATGCAATCGGAAATCCGCCAACTTGAGCGGCAAATGCAACAACGCCTGTTCACACTTTACCGCTTCTATCACGACGAAGTCGGCAGTGACAGCACATGGATGCCCAAAGCCTTCAAACAAGATCCGTTTGACAGCGAATTGCTCAAACATTACGGCATCCGTACCGGTACCGGTGCAACCGCAGGTGCACTCATCGGCTTAGGCTTGGATATTGCCACGCTTGGCGGCTCGCTTGGTTTGGGCACAGCCATCGGCGGACTGTTGGGCGGCATTTTGCCCAATGCCCAAGACATCACGGACAAAATCAACGGCCGACAAACCCTGCATACTGATCCGGAAACCCTTACCCTGCTCGCCGCACGCGCACTGGATTTGTTGCACGTCTTGCAAACGCGCGGCCACGCGGCTCAATCGCATATCGAGCTAAAAGAACGCAAAGCGCCATGGAATGCGGCAAAATTACCAAGCGAACTCAACAAAGCGCGCAGTAACCGCAAATGGTCTTCGCTTAACACACGCCAGCCCGAAACCAGCCGTAACGAACGCGCAGCCTATGCCGCCACTTTAAGCGAGAAATTAAAAGCTTAGAATTGCCGCATAACAAAAAGGCCGTCTGAAATCCAAATGTTTCAGACGGCCTTTTAATCTTAGCAAATACTTATTCAGCAGCTTTGGTCTCTCGTTTCAAACCGCCGCCAAGTGCTTTATACAAGTCGGCAAGGTTTTCCAAACGGGTCAGCTGATTAGCCAAAAGAGCAGTTTCTGCGCCGTAACTGCTGCGCTCGGCATCCAGCAAATCCAATGCGCTGGATACGCCATGTTTGTAACGCAGGCTGATGAGGCGCAGGCTGTCGTTGTAGGCACGGCTTTGTTTGCTCAAAGCGGCATAGCTTTTATCCAGCTGTTCGCGTGCAACCAAAGCATTAGAAACGTCTTTAAATGCGGATTGAACAGCAGCTTCATAAGCAACGATTTGTGCCTGTTGGCGCAGTTTGGCTACGTCAAGATTGGCTTTGTTGGTACCCCAGTCAAAGATAGGCAGAGTGATTGACGGTGCAAAAGCCCAAATACCCGTGCCGCTCTTAAACAGGCCGCTCAACTCGCCGGAAGCGGTACCGACAGAACCGGTCAGGCTGATGCGTGGGAAAAACGCCGCACGTGCCGCGCCGATATTGGCATTGGCTTGTTTGAGCGCGTGTTCGGCCGCACGGATATCCGGACGATTGAGCAACACGTCCGAACTCAAACCGGCAGGCAGTTTGGTCAATTTGAACTGCTTGCTCAAAGGTAGACCGGCAGGCAAATCTTCAGGCAAAGGTTGATTAATCAGCATAGCCAAGGAATTGCGCGCTTGCTCGCGGTTTTTTACCGCGGATGCGTAATCGGCTTTGGCCGATTCAATCAGCGCTTCCTGTTGGCGCAAATCAACGGCAGAAATCACACCGGCCTTATGGCGTAATTGCGAGAGCTTGTAAGTCGCTTCACGGGTTTGCAATACGCGTTGTGCCAATGCCATGGTTTCTTCGGCGTAGCGTTCGTTAAAATAGGCTTTGGCAACGGTAGAAATCAGGGTCAGATGGGCGGCATCGCGGTTGGCAGCCACATTGAAATAACCTTGCAACGCGGCTTCACTGGTACTGCGGACACGGCCGAAGAGGTCAAGCTCATAAGAGGCTGCGCCCAAACCCACGCTGTATTGGCTGCTAACGCTGCCGCCACTCAAACTGCCTTGACGCGAACCTGTACCGCTGGCATTGACGGTTGGCAACAAATTATTACGCGCAATCATATATTGCTTGCGGTAGATTTCCGCATTCAGCGCGGCTGTACGCAAATCGGTATTGCGTTCCAATGCGATGTCGATTAGACGGTGAAGGCGCGGATCGGCAAAGTAATCTTGCCAACCCAATTCAGCGGCACGGATACCGTCGTCAACAGTATCGTATTTAAACGTATCGGCCACGGCAACTTGAGGCTGCTCATATTTCGGCATCATGGTACAGGCCGACAAAGCCACAGCGGCGGCAACGGCGGTCAGTACAGGTTTGAATGTAATCTTCTTCATTTTAGAATCCTTTAGCATTTTGAGGCCGTCTGAAAATTTTTCAGACGGCCTTTGCTTTAATACTTGTCTGAATCGTGTTTACCGTCTTCAATCATGCCGGCTTCAGCGGCGTGTTTGGCGGCCATCTCATGCTCGTGTGCGGTTTCTTTAAAGAATTTGCGCACAACCACATAGAACAAAGGCACAAGGAACACAGACAGAATCGTACCGATCAACATACCCCAGACCACGGTCGTACCAATCGCACGTTGGCTGGCGGAGCTGGCACCGCTGGCAACATAAAGCGGTACCACGCCCAAGATGAAGGCAAACGAAGTCATGATAATCGGACGGAAACGCAAGTGTGCGGCGGCAAGCGCAGCTTCAAGCGCGCTCTTGCCTTGCGCTTGCAGGTCTTTGGCAAACTCGATAATCAAAATCGCGTTTTTCGCACTCAAACCCATCACCGTAACGAAACCGACTTGGAAGTAGATATCGTTGGCGTATGCCGGAATACTGCCCAGCAGCGCTTCAAACATGTTGCGGCCGGTCACGCCCAATGCCGCGCCAATCAAGCCCAACGGAATCACAAGGATAACCGCCAACGGGATAGACCAGCTTTCGTACAAAGCAGCCAATACCAAGAATACAGCGGCAGCGGCCAATGCGTACAACATGACTGTTTGCGAGCTGCCTTTGGCCTCTTCACGAGACTGACCGCCCCATTCCAAACTGTAACCGCCGCCCATTTCATCAACCATTTGCTGTACCGCAGCCATGGCTTGACCGGAAGACACGCCATTAACAGGCGAGCCGGAAAGCTCCATTGCAGGATAACCATTGAAGCGGACGCTTTGTTCCATACCGTTTTCCCAAGAAACAGTAGCAATGGTAGAAAGCGGTACGGCAACACCGGATTTATTCGGCACGGTCAAGTTCAGAATATCGGCAGGCTGCATACGGGCACTCGCATCAGCTTGTACCATCACGCGTTGCAGACGGCCTTGATTCGGGAAGTCGTTTACATAAGACGAACCCAAAGAAGAAGCCAAAGCAGTACGGATGTCAGAGAACGAAATACCTTGTGCAGCTGCGGCAGAGCGATTGATGTCGATTTTCAACTGCGGCGCATCTTCCAAACCGCTCGCACGAACGGTACTTGGGTTAAACAAACCGCTTTTGCGCATTTTGTCAATCAACTCATTGCGCTTGGCCAATAATGCGGCATGGCCGCTGTTGTTACGGTCTTGCAGGTAAATCGTCAAGCCGGAGCCTGTACCCAATTCCATAATGGCAGGAGGCACAATCGCCAAACCGAAACCGTCTTTCAGCGTAGCCATCATCATGCCGGTCAACTTACCGGAAATAGAAGTCGCATCGCTGCCCGGAGCAGTACGTTCGCTCCAGTCTTTCAGAATGACAAAGCCCAAAGCCATGTTTTGGCCGGAACCGCTAAAACTAAAGCCGGAAACGGTAACAATGTTCTCGATCTCAGGTACAGATTTCGCCAGTTGAGTGATTTGAGCCAAAGTTGCATCGGTACGCTCTTTGGTCGCGCCGGCAGGCAGCTGTACGCTCAACATCAAGTTACCTTGGTCTTCAGTCGGCAAGAAGGAAGTCGGCAGACGCATAAACAGGAATACGCCCACAACAGTCAAACCGATATAGACAACCATCATGCGCAAAGTCTTGCGCAAGACTTTGGCTACCCAGCCTTCGTAGCCGTGTGTCCAGTTGTCGAATT